>NZ_JBDGJH010000004.1:0-505008 GCF_057656995.1 Mycobacterium sp. Soil_C_30
TTGATCGTCACGCACAACATCAACATCGCCCGGACCGTGCCGGACAACATCGGCATGCTGTTCCGCAAGCACCTGGTCATGTTCGGCCCCCGTGAGGTGCTGCTGACCTCGGATGAGCCGGTGGTCAAGCAGTTCCTCAACGGTCGCCGCATCGGTCCGATCGGCATGTCCGAGGAGAAGGACGAAGCGACGATGGCCGAAGAGGCCGCGCAGATCGAGGCCGGTCACCATGACGGTGGTGTCGAGGAAATCGAAGGTGTGCCGCCGCAGGTCACCCCGACGCCGGGGATGCCGTTCCGGGATGCGGTGCGGCGCCGTCAGGAACGCGTGCGCGGGATCCTGCACACCCTGCCACCGGCTGCGCAGGAAGCCATCCGCGACGATCTCGAAGGCACCCACAAGTACAAGGCTCACGAGCCGGGCTACGACGAGCCCAGCACGGCGCCGCAGCGCGTGCACGAGGAAGACGCTCCCACCGGAGCGATCCCCGCGCAGCGCGAGGCGTAAACAGCAACTCCGCTTTGTCACGGCGACGCCGCCGACCGCACTCACTTCCCGCGGTCGGCGGTTTTCGTTGTGTAGCACCCCAGAGTTGCGGCAACAGGGCCGTTCCGATGGACGCCCCCAGCAACACCGCACACCCGCAGCGCGCGGACATCTTGGTTACCTTTTCAAGTTCGTTGCTCCCGGTTCAGTTAGCTGATGTTGCCGACGTCCATCGGTGCCCATGGCGAACCGGGCACCCGTGAACTGGCCGAATAACGAAGACGCAGGCGCTTTTCGGCTGTGACGAAGTTGGCTACTTGATCTTTTAATTAATGAGTCAAGTAGCTGGCTATCCGTCGCCGACCGTGATTTGGTCGCCTGGTGAACTGGAATGGCAAATGGTGGCTGACCGCCGCGGTCGTGTCCGGCGGGGTGGGCCTGGCGTTGACGTTCGGAGCCGGCGCGGCGAGCGCCGAGACCAGAAAATCGGATACTGGCACGAGTTCGTCCTCGTCGACCTCATCGGAACGCTCCGATACGCCTCGTGCCGACCGACCCCGAACCTCGGCGCGTGATTCCGCGCCGAAGCGCGAGACGAGACCGACCCGCGCCGACGACGACACCACCGAGCGGTCGGCTGCGATGGCGCCCCGGCGTACGGCCGAGAGGACGGTCCTCGTCCAGCTCGCGCCGGCTGCCGAAGACGACAGGCGTGCGCGCGCGTCGGTCAGCGCGCGTGATGAGGAACGGCTCGCACGCGACACAGGCGGTGCTCCCGCCGCCGTGGCCGCGCCCGCCGTCACCGTCGGCACTTCCGATCTTCGGCTGACCGCGGGCGTGAACGTCAACGCCGATTGGTATTTCCCGACCGCCGGCACGGAACCCAGGGGCATCGTCTACCTCAACCACGGCAACTTCCGCACCAACAACAACATGGAGGCGTTGGCGAACGCGCTGGCCCGCGATACCAACAGCATCGTGGTCGCGCCCTCGGTGTCGACCAACGCCTTCAATTCGTATCGCATCACCGCACCGCGCACATTCAGCGCCGTCGCGGGACTCTTCGGCACGGACCGAACGGCCCTCACAACAAGCGCTGTCGCGGCCGGGTACACCGGAGGCAGCCTGCCGACGAACTTCGTGCTGGCCGGGCATTCCTTCGGCGGCAACCTGGTGACCGCCGCGGGCGGGATCATCGGGTCGAGCGCCACCCTGAAGGGCATCCTGCTGCTGGACGCGGTGAACAACGGCAGTGACATGGCCACCGGTCTGAGCAGACTGGGCGCCGGCGTGCCGGTCTACCAGATCGCCGCCGAGCCCCGCCTGATCAACGGATTCGGCTCCACCACAGCGCTGCTGGTCCGATCGCGGCCGGAGGAGTTCGTCGGGGTGCGCATTGCCGGCGGAAGCCACGTCGACGCCGAGGGCGCCAGCAGCGATCTGCTGGGCGGCCTCACCGGTGGATTCTCCAAAGCGCGCGACGCCGCTGCACTGCAGAGCATTGCGGCGGGCTGGGTGGTCGACATGTTCGACGAGACCGGTATCGGCAAGGGCTCCGGGTTGTATCCCTTCACGGGGCAGTCGGTCTCGGTGGGCGGCGCGGCGGTCGTCGGACTGGGGTGAGTGCCCGGCGTGCCCTGGGGAATTGTGCAAATATGTTGTCCCGCAGTTGAATACGTGACACCAATAATTCAAATTTGCCGAGGTCTTTCTGCGGAGAAACCATGCGGGCAACCGCGACGGGCCTACCGTTGTGAATGATCACAGTCGAGCGAATGCCCTTGTGGCTGACCGCGAGTGCGGGTGCGGCCAGCATCGGGGCGGCAATGTTCGTCGGCGGGGGCGTGGCGTCCGCCGACACCGAAACCAGTCCTGCGTCGGCCACGTCGCAGTCCTCGGAAAGTTCCGATACCTCACGGGATCAGTCGACGAAACCAGCTGCCGCTGAACAAGATCGAACGAATTCATCGAAGCGCGCAAAATCCGACGCAGTAAGCACCCGGGAGGAGCCGTCGAAGAAAACGCGACGGTTCGGCTCGGAACCCACCCGCCGCCAGCCAGCCCTGGATCCGATCGCAGGAACGGAGCGCATGCGCGAGGTCCCGGTGCGGGAGACCGTCCGGGTCGTCACTCCGTCGGACAAGGTGCCCGCCGCACCGCTGCGCGCACGCACTGCGCATGTGTCGCGCGAGAGCGTGCCGGCCTGGGAGCCGGCGGTGGCGCCACCTCCGGCCGAAACCCTGGCGGCCCAGGTGGTGTCCGCGGCTGCACTGCCCGCACCCGTGTCGGTGACGGTCAGGGACTCGTCCCTCAAGCTGGCCACCAACGTCACGGTCGATGCCGACTGGTTCATCCCGGCGGTGACCAACCCTGCCGGCGTCGTCTTCCTGCAGCACGGATACACACGCGACAACGTGGACATCAGCGCCCTGGCCAAGGCTGTGGCCAGCCAGACCGGCAGTCTTGTGGTGGCGCCCTTGATTTCGAGTTCCTCCAGCAATCCGTACTGGATCAGGGGTACCGCCGCCCCGGGGGCTATCGCTGCGTTGTTCGGCGCCAACATCGCCGCGCTCACCGCCAGCGCGGCAGCGGCCGGCTACACCCGGCCCTTGCCCTCGAAATTCGTGCTGGCCGGACATTCGGCGGGCGGGAATCTGGTGAGCCTGGCCGGTGGCGCGGCGGCGGCGAATACCGGTCTCAAGGGAGTTCTGCTGCTCGATGCATTCAACTACAACACCGATATGGTGACCGGGCTGAGCAAGATACCCAGTGCGGTGCCGGTGTACACGATCTCCGCCGAGCCCTGTCCATGCAACGGATCCGACTCCGGGACAAAGGCTTTGCTCCAGGTTCGGCGCGGTCAGTTCGTCGGGGTGCGGATGGTCCGTGGCGAACACATCGACGCCGAGGGCAGCAGCGGCGATCTGATCGGGAAGCTGGCGTGCGGGTTCCCCCGGTCCGGCTACCCGGCTGCGCTGCAGACCATCGCCGCCGGCTACGTCTTCGATATGTTCGCGGGTCTGGGACCCGACAGCCCCGGGAGGACGGGTATCTACCCCGCCCCGGGCGTCACGGTCCAAGTCGGCACGGCGCCCGTGGTGAGGCTGGGGTAACGCCTTGGCTCTGCGCTCACCGGGCCGACGTGTGACGCCGAGTCAACGCAAAAAGACCCGCCGGACCAGCGGTAGTGGTTACCGTCGTCGGGTGAACTCGGTCGGGCGGCTGCGGTGGTGGTTGTGCGCTGGGGCGGTGGCGGCCGGCGTCGGTCTGTTCGGTGGGGCTGGAGTGGCGGCTGCCGATACCACTGCGGACTCCGGCTCGGAATCCACCTCGGAATCCGCCGATCGGCCGTCGAAGTCGACGGAGCGGCAGTCCTATTCGAGCGAGCGCGCCGAGCGCAGGGCGGCGCGCACCGCCGAGCGCGAGGACACTCCGTCTCCTGACCCCACGGACGATTCGGCGGAAAAGTCCCGGGACGACGACACCCGAACGTCGGTCTCGACGAAGCGGGTCAAGTCCGATGAACCAGCGCGCCGATTCGGCGCAACAGTGCGCGAAACCGAACGCACCGAAGAACCCGAACGCACCCCGTCGCAGATCGTGCTGCGGGTGCTGCGCGATGTCGGGCTGTGGCGCAACACCGCGCCGGAGGCGGACGTCGTCGACGTTCCCGATCCGACCGAGCAGACCGCCACGGGCGTCATCACCGGTACCGACCGCGAAGGCGATGCACTGACCTACACCGTGGTGCGGCAGCCCGACGCCGGTACCGTCAACGTCGACTCCGTGAGCGGAGAGTTCACCTACACCCCGGGAAGCACAGGCGAGCAGGCGGATTCGTTCGCCGTCGGTGTCGACGACGGACTGGCCGGCGGTGTGCGGGTGATCGTGGTGAGCGTCAACCTGGCCAGCGCACCCATTGCCCGGAAAGTCGGCGTGACGGTCGGGCGCTCCAGTGTCGACATCCCGCGCGGTGACGGCAACCTCGTCGCGCCGGCCGACTGGTACTTCCCGACCAGCGACGAGCCGCCCAACGGCATCATCTGGCTACAGCACGGCTTCCTGCTCGACAAGGCGTTCTACCCGGCGCTGGCCACCACACTGGCCGAGCAGACCAACAGCATCGTCGTCTCACCCAGTTTCACGTCGAATTTCCTGATGCCCGACAACTATTGGCTCAACGGGCGGCCGCTGCAGAAGGCCGTCGCCGACCTGTTCACCGGTGACCGCACCGCCCTGGCCGCCAGCGCGGCCGCGGCAGGCTACACCGGAACCCTGCCGCAGGAGTTCGTCCTTGCCGGGCACTCGGCGGGCGGGGGCTTTGCGGCCACCGTCGCCGGATACACCGTCGACAACGGGGCCGCCCAACACCTCGCCGGAGTGGTGATGCTGGACGGGGTGGCACTCAACGAGGCCTTGCCCGACGCGCTGGCCAAGCTGGGCGACATCCCGGTGTATCAGATCGCGGCGCCGTCGCAGTTGTGGAATGCCTTCGACCGCGGCACCGATCAACTGCTGGCGGCGCGACCGGACCGGTTCAACGGGGTGGTGCTCGTCGGTGGATCGCACGCCGACGCCATGCTGGGGGTCAACCCGCTGTTCGACATCGCGGTGCAGCTGGTCACGCAGATCTCACCGCCGGGGCACACTCAGGCGGTCGGTACGGTGGCGGCCGGCTGGATCAACGACTTCTACACCGGCGAACAGCTGGGCTTGTACGGGACTCCCGGCCAAGAGCTGGTGGTGGACCACGTGACGGTGTCGGTTCTGGGCGCGCCCGGCGAACTGAACCAGTTCGAGTTGCTGCTCAAGACGGTCACCAATGTGGCGATGCGAATACTGTTCGACCGCGGCGGGGAAGAGCCGGCAGGTGTGCGCGTCGGCCACTCCGGTCTCGACCTCGCCGACGGCGTCTCGGTGAACGCCGACTGGTACTTCCCCGAGGGCGAGCCCACCGGCGTCATCTACCTGCAGCACGGCTTCTTCCGCAACAGCGGCAATGTCAGCGCCCTGGCCGCCGCTCTGGCGCGCCAGACCAACACCGTGGTCGTGGCACCCAGTTTGTCGTCGAATTTCCTAGGCTCTGACCCGTATTGGATCAACGGATCGGAGACCCAGGAGGCGGTGGCCGCCTTGTTCGCTGATCGCGCAGCGCTGAACGCCAGCGCTGCTGCCGCCGGATACACCGGAGAGTTGCCGCAGGACTACGTGCTGGCCGGGCATTCGGCCGGGGGCAATCTGGTGACCGCGGCCGGTGGCCTGCTCGGCGACGACCCCTATCTGAAGGGCATCGTCCTGCTCGACGCCGTGGACCGCGACGGCGACATGGCCGAAGGTTTGCAGAACCTGGACGGTGTGCCGGTGTACCAGATCGCCGCGGAACCTTGCCTGTGCAACAACTTCGGCTCGGGCACAACGGTTCTGGAGACGCAGCGGCCGGGCGAGTTCGTCGGTGTCCGCCTGGCCGCGGGAACTCACGTCGACGCTGAAGGCGTCAGTACCGATCTGCTGAGCAGCCTGGCGTGCGGGTTCTCCCAGCCGGGAAACCCCACCGCGGTGCAGCGGATCGCCGCCGGCTGGATCACGGACATGTTCGCGGGAACGGACGACGGTGTGTACCCGACGGCGGGGGAGTCGGTGCAGCTGGGGCGGGCGACGGCGGTCGGATTGGGCACGGTGAATGTTCCGCTGCACGTGGCACTGACGTAGGGAGTTGCGGGACCGTTTCCGTGCGGTGCAGGGACCTCGAGGGCTTGGTCCACTGACCGCACCGTGGCGCATCGTCAGAATCCAAGGGTGACAGGCCTGGCCTACAGGTATATATTTCATACCCTTAGACCTGGAGGTGGTCGCCATCACACACATTCCCACGCGGGCCGCGCTCGGAACGCCCGCGATCACCCTGCTTGTTGTGGCCGCCGCTGCGCCCCTGACCGTCATGGGCGGCGCCGTGCCGGTGGGCCTGCTGCTCGGCAACGGAATCGGCTTTCCGGCGATGTTCGTGGTGTCCGCCGCGATCCTGCTGCTCTTCGCGGTCGGCATGATCAAGATGAGTCGCGAAGTGCCCCACACCTCGTCGTTCTTCGGCTTCATCGCCCACGGATTGAGTGCCGCCGCGGGCACGGGTGCGGCCTGGCTGGCGGTCATGTGTTACTCCGCCGTGCAATTCGCCGTCTTCACCTACCTCGGTGACGCTGTCAGCGCGGCACTGGCGAGCGTCGGCGGGCCGAGTCTGCCGTGGTGGCTGTTCTCCCTGGCTGCCGTCGTGGCGGTCGGTCTGCTGAGTTACCGTCGGATCGAGTTCAGTTCCCGGGTGCTCGGCGTGGTGCTGATCGCGGAGATGGCCATCGTGGTGGCGCTGGCTGTCGCGGTGATCGCCCGGGGCGGCGCCGACGGGTTGTCCTTGGCTCCCTTTACGCCGGCCGAGATACTCAGCGGCTCACCCGCATTGGGGCTGATGTTTGCACTGGCGGGTTTCATCGGTTTCGAGTCCACCGTGGTGTTCCGCAGCGAGGCCAAGAACCCCGACCAGACCATCCGGCGCGCGACCATGGCCGCGGCCATGATCATCGGGCTGTTCTACGCCTTCGGTTCCTGGGCGATCGTGATGGCCTGGGGTACCAATTCGGTGATCGATGTCGCGGCCGAGGAACCCGCTCTGCTGCTGTCGCGCACCGCTGAGGACTACCTGGGGCCGGTGGGCTCGGTGCTGGTCACCGTCCTGCTCCTGGGCAGCATGTTCGCCTGTGTGCTGGGGCTCAACACGGTGGTGGCGCGGTATCTGAAGTCCATGTCCTCCAGCGGGCTGCTGCCCAAACAGCTTGCAGCACTGCACCCGCGGCACGGCGGACCCAGCATCGCCTCGACGGTCCAGGCGGCGGTGGCCGGTCTGCTCATCGTGATCGGCGCCCTGTCGGGAACCCCCGCCGCGCTGTTGTTCGCGTGGTTCGCCGGGGTGGGCACCCTGATCATCGTGGTCCTGATGGTGACCACCTCGGTGGCCGTGATGCGTTACTTCCTGGTGCACCGGCGGGGCGTGGTGGGGCCGGGGACCTACGTGTGCACGGTGGTGGCGGCGATCGCCCTCACGCTGTCAGCCGTGCTGATCGCCGCCAACTTCCCCCTGCTGGTCGGTGACGTCGACGACTCCGGCACACCGACATTCGGAATCCTCAGCGTCGCACTGCTGGTCATGATCGTGGTGGTGGGCATCGGCGGCATGGTGCAGGCGCTGGTCCTGAGATCGCGCCGGCCCGAGGCTTACCGGGCGATCACCCGGGCGCTCGACCTGAGCGCAGAGGATTCTGACCGGAGTTCAGCCACCCCGACCGGCTGAGTGCATTGGGTTGCCGTACGGTGCCCAGTGTTCTTGGAATGCCCGGCTTGGAGCGACGGTTCAGCGACGGGGGTGTCGCTGGGACGTCGCTGCCAGGCGGGCGGGTGGGTGAATGGTCTTGACGGGGTGAATGTCTCGACGAGTGCTCGCATGGCCTTGACGGGTACGTCGGTGTCTCGACGAGTCCTCAAACAGCCTTGACGGGTACGAGCGGCGTCGACACGGGCGCCGCGGTCTCAGTTGTCACGTCAGTCCCTGGGGATTTGTGTTGTTGCGGTGCCCGGCTTGGAGCGACGATTCAGCGACGGGCACCGTCTGTCGGAGGGCCATGCCATGGTCGGCCATGAGCAATTTACTGCCGGTCCGCGGCATCGAGCTACGTTATCTGCTGACCACGTACCTCTTCGACAACACACAGGCGACGGTGGAGGAACTCGTGGACTCACTGGCCGTGCAGGGTTTCGACGTGGGCGACCCTGCATCGAAAAGAGTATCCGACGCGTTGCGGTGGGAGGTGCAGCGCGGCAGAGTCTTTCGATCTGCACGAGGCGTCTATGTCAAGGGCCTCATGCCGCGCAGCACGGAGCGTCGCATCGATCAGCGCGTCCTGGATCTCAGGCGTCGAGTCGCTGAACTGTCGCGTGGAGGCGGGCACGCCGCCTAGCGATATCCGGGGAGACCGGCCGTGTCGGGTCGCAGTCGCTGGTTTGTCGCTGCAAGGCGGGCGGCGAGGTGTGCAGTTTTTCTGGTGTAAGGCGGGCGGCGAGGTGCGCAGAGGCTGGAAAAGCTGCGTCCGGAGTGTGCCCGGCGACGGTGCGCTACAGCGGCGGGCCCACGAGGTCGACGCCCGCCACTTGTTTCCCGGAATAGAACTGCAGGACGTCGCGGTCGCCGTGGCCGCCGATGCCGCTGAGCCCGAAAAAGCTCTGGGCGGACTCCTCGGACATGTCCAACACACTGGTGCCGTTGAGCTTGCACTCACCGCCGTACAGAGCGCCGGTGAGTGCCAGGCCGCGGTCGACGTCGCGGCTGAACACGTAGGCAGCCAGACCACCGGCGACCTGATTGGCCCGTGCCACCGCCTCGCGCTCGGACGGGCACGATTCCACCACCAGCATCGGGCCGAACACCTCCTCGCCGAGGTCCGCGCCGGCCCCGTCGAGGATTGTCGGGCCGAAGAAGGCGCCGGACGGGGGCACCCCGACCGTGGCGACGGCGCGGCGCCCCGATGTGACAAGTTGCGCGCGTTGACGTTCCAGCTCGGTACGGCGAGCAGGGTAAGCCATCGGGCCGACTGCCGTCGCCTCGTCCAGACTGGAGCCCACCGACATCTGTGACACCAGTGCCGACAGAGCTTCGACGAGATCGTGGTGCACGGACTGATCAACGAACACCGACCTGGGCGCCTCGCACCACTGCCCGTTGAGCTTGACCATGCCGTCGCAGAGACTCTGCGCGGCCAAGGCCAGATCGGCATCCGCGCACACCACCACCGGATTGGTGGACCCCAGCTCGAGGCGCAACCGGGTGAGATTGTCCGCGGCTGCCCGTGCGATCGCCCTGCCCGTGTTCGTCGCACCCGTCATCGAGATCGCCTTGATGCGGGGGTCGGCGCACAGTCGGGCCCCCAGTTCGCCGTCACCGAGCACCACACCCACTACACCGGGCGGCAGCGCCGCGGCTGCGGCCTCGGCGATCACCTGCGCGCTCCACGGCGCGAACGGCGACGGCTTCACGATCACGGGTGCGCCCGCCGCCAGAGCGAACGCCATCTTCTTCACCATGATCGCCGACGGCGCATTCCACGGAATGATCAACGCCGTTGGGCCCCAAGCCACCCGGCGCAGCCGCACCGGACCCTGCTGCGCGGGCAGAGCGACTTCATCACCGAGTTCGACCGCCAGTGCGGCCGCCTGCCGAACAGTGCCGGCCAAGGAGGCGCTGAACATCCGCGTCACGCTCACCGGCACGCCGGTGTTCACCGCATCGAGAACCGCGATGTTCTCGCATCGTTGGGCCAGGGCGTCGGCGAAACGTTCCAGCGCGCCGGCCCGCGCCGCCACCCCGCCGGTGCGCCACCAGCCGTCCCGGTGAACACCCTCGGCCACGGCGATGGCCCGGTCCAGCTGCTCGAAGGACGAGGCCTCCAGCCGCTGCAGGTCCTGGCCGGTGTTGGGATCGGCCAGCATTGTCTCGGTGGGCAGTGCACTCTGTTCGCCTAGGCCGTTGATCCAGGTGAGCTGGTCCGGCGGTGTGTACATGGTGGCTCAGATCCGATCGAAGTAGCGGTCGAGGTCCCAGCCACTGACCACACCGAGGAACGAGTCCCATTCGAAGTCGGTGAGGGTGGCGAAGTGATCGACGAGGGAATCGCCGAGCTGGGCGCGTAGGAACGCCGAATTACGCAGGGCCGCGGCGGCATCCCCGAGATGACGGGGGAAGGTGGGGTCGACGGCCGTGGCGTAACCGTTGCCGGTTGTCATCTCCGGCGGTTCGACCGAGTTCTGCACCCCGTCGCGCACCGACGCCAGGAGTGCGGCGAGGGTGAGATAGGGATTGGTATCGGCACCGGGCAGCCGGAACTCCAATCGCAGGTCCTGCGGGCGGCGTCCGACGATCCGCACCGACGTGGTGCGGTTGTCCATACCCCACGTCAGTCCCCAGCCCGCGACCTCGTGTGAGTTGATCCGCCGGTAGGAGTTCACCGTCGGCGCGTACCAGGCCATGTAGTCGGTGGTGTGGGCCAGCACCCCGCCGACGGCGTGGGTCATCGTCGGCGTCATGGACACCGGAGACGAACCATCGGAGAACACCGGTGTGCCGTCATCGTCTACCAGGGACAGGTGCACGTGACAGGACGACCCGGGCTGGCCGTTGAGCGGCCGCGCCATGAAAGTCGCACTCATCCCGGCCGCAGTGGCGTAGTCACGCACGGCCAGCTTGTACAGCAGGTGGCGGTCGGCCATCTCGAGGGGATCGCCGTAGCGGAACGTCATCTCCCATTGCCCTGTGCCCCACTCCGATTGGGCGGCTTCGACCTCGATGCCCGATTGGTACAGCGCGGTGCGCAGCCCCCGGAAGAACGGTTCGAAGGTGTTGCCTTCGTGGATCTGGAAATCCGCAGGAATGGCGGTGGTGGGCCGCAGGCCGGCGAACCCGGCGTCGCGCAGTTCGCGTGGCGCGTTGTGGAAGAGATAGAACTCGAGTTCGGTGCCGGTCTTGGCATGCAAACCCAGCTCTTTCAGCCGGGCGATCTCCTGCTTGAGGATGGTGCGCGGTGACAGCGGAAGGAACTCGTCGCTGCGTGGGTCATAGGGATCGGCAAGACACACCGCGACGCCGTCGAGCCAGGCGGCGCGGCGCAGGGTGGACAGATCCGGCTGGAAGGTGACGTCCGGAATGCCGTTGGCGGTGCTGCACATCTCCAGCACGTCGCTCTCGATGAGGTCAAGTCCTTGGGTGACGTCCCAGGCGTAGACGGCGGTGCAGACCTCGACGCCTTCCTCGGCGACCCGGTCGAAGGACTCGACGGGCACCCGCCGGCCCACCAGCCTGCCCTGCAGATCAGGGGAGCCGACGATGACCGTGTGGATACCATTGGCGCCCAGTTCTTTCGGGTCCAGTAGGTAGTCCTTCATCGGGTCAGCCATCCACCGTCGACCGGCAACTGGATGCCGGTGATGTAAGACGCCTGGTCGGAGAGCAGGAAGTTGGCCGCGTTGGCGATGTCGTCGGGCTGGCCGACCCGGCCGAGCAGCACCCGCTGCTTGAGGAACTCCAGGCCGGCCGCCGAGGTCACCAGGTCGTAGTCGAAGAAGTTGGTGGCGATGGGTCCGGGGGCGATGCAATTTACCCGAATGTTGTTGGGCGCCAACTCCAGTGCCATGGCCTTGGTCAGCATCGGCACACCGGCCTTGCTGGCGTTGTAGTGCGGCTGGGAGGTGCCGCCGGAGGTCACCACCACTGACGCCTCCACCGTCGAGAGGTTGACCACCGCGCCACCGCCGGAGTCGGCGATCCGGCGGGTGACCTCCTGAGACACCAGGAACTGGCCTTTGAGGTTGATGTCGAGCACCGTATCCCAGGCCTCCTCGGTCAGGTCCCAGAACGAATGGGGCGTGACCACTCCGGCGTTGTTGACGAGCAGGTGCAATGCGCCCCAGGTGCTGATCGCCAGGTCGGCGGCCGCACTGATCTCGGCGCGGTCCCGGACGTCGACCCGGGCGGGTACCGCCGCACCGCCGGCGTCGCGCAACAGGTCTGCGGTGGCTGTCGCCGCGTCGAGGTCGACGTCGGTGACCACCACCTTGGCGCCCTCGGCGGCCAGTCGCGTGGCGATGGCGCGGCCTATGCCCGAACCGGCGCCGGTCACGAACGCGACCTTGTCCTGGTGTGTGTTCATGCTGCATCCTGTCTGTCGGTGTTCTGGATCCGGCTGACGTCGACGAGCCAGCCGAAGGCCGGATCGACGTCGAAACATTCGGGGTGCCACTGCAATCCGAGGACGGGGGCGCCCTCGATTTCGATGGCCTCGACCACGCCGTCGGCGGCGCGGCCGGTGATGGCTATGCCGGTGCCGGCCCGGTCCACCGCCTGATGGTGAAACGAGTTGACCGCGATGCGAGGACCGTAGAGGCGGTGGCTCAGCGATCCGTCTTCGAACCGCACCTCGTGGCGACGATGGGTGCGCGGATAGGCGTAGGACGCGTGCGAGTCGCCCTGGCCGATGGTCAGGTCTGGCATCAGGGTGCCGCCGCATACGACGTTGATCAGCTGTGCGCCGCGGCAGATGCCCAGGACCGGTTTCTGCAGGGCCAGCGCCGCTTCCAGCAGCGCGATCTCGAACTCGTCGCGCGCCGGGTCGACGACGGTGGTGGCCGGGGTGATGGCACCGCCGTAGCGCACCGGGTCCACATCCTCGCCGCCGCTGAAGACGAAGCCGTCGCAGCGCTGCGCCAGCTCTCGCGGGTCGGCGGTCATCGGAGTGTGCACGGGCAGGCCGCCGGCGGCGGTCACCGACTGCGCGTACTCGCTGAAGTACGCGTCGATCGGGGCATCGGCCCAGCCGTGGGGGACACCGAGAACCAGCGCCGGCACCCGGCGTCCGGTCAGGCCGATGAGCGGCGGCGAGCTGTGGCCTCGCCGAGCGTCCTGCATGCGTCGAACCTCCTCGGTGGGAAACATCGGTGAAGTAGGTATGAAGTGTAGACCTATAGACCCTGGTGCGGAAGATACTAGAGTGCGGTCATGACGTCTCGGGTTCACGTGCCCACCGCCTACAGCGTGGTGCTCACGCATCTGCATCGCGAGATCCGGCTGGGTCGGCTGACCCCGGGGGAGCGGCTACCACCGGAACGCGAATACGCCGAACAACTCGGGGTGTCACGCGTGACGCTGCGCGAGGCGCTGCGCGTCCTCGAAGGCGAAGGCGCCATCGAGATCAGGCGGGGCCCAGGGGGCGGTGCCTTCGTCAAACGCCCGGAGCACGGAGCCCACTACCGGCCCAGCTTGAGTCACGAACAGGCGCTGGCGCTGCAGGAGTTTCGGATGGCGGTCGAACCGCTGGCCGCCCGGCGCGCGGCCAGCCGCATCTCGGCCGACGCCATGGCCGTACTGCAGGCCGATCTGGACCGTCTGACCGAGGTCAGCGACGTCGGGGCCTTCCGGTCCATCGACTCACGGTTTCACCTGACGCTGGCGGAGTGGGCCGACTGCCCACCACTGCTCGAAGCGGTGGAGAGCTCCCGGATCGCCATGTTCGACACCCTCGACCTGTTGAACTTCGAACTGGTGGTGCCCTCGACGCACTCCGGGCACGAAGCGGTGCTCAATGCCATTGCCGCAGCGGACCCCGACGGCGCCGAAGAGGCCATGCGCACGCATATCGCCACCGCTACCGGGGAGATCGACCACTTCTACGCGTCATTGGGCTGACGTCTCGACACCCAACTCCTGCAGCCGGGCCCGGTAACGCTCGACACTGCGCAGCTTGACGTCCTCGTAGCCGCGGATCAGGTCGGCGGCCTCCGCGATCGAGGTGGCCCGCTGGTAGGTGTCGGCGGTCAGCGTCGCGGCCGCCTCGGACAGCAACGACCGGTACTGCTCCAGCAGGGCCCGCTCGAGGCGCCGCATGCGGGTGTAACCGAACGGATCGAATGGTGTTCCGCGCAGCCGCTTTCCGTGCTTGAGCACCCGCAGTGCAACATGGGATCTGGGGCCGAATCCGACCTTGTGATCGCGGCCCAGCGCTTTGAGGGTGGGCGGGTGCAACTTGTAGGTGAGGTTCTGCGCCCCGGGAACCTCGGCCCGTACGGTGTCGAGGAAAGCCGGATCGGTCAACAGCCGGGCGACCTCGTACTCGTCTTTGTACGCGGCGAGTTTGTGCAGTCCACGAGCCGCCGCCTCACTGAAGGCCGTGGCATCGCCGACGGAACGCTCGGCACGCCAGACTTTTTCGACCTCACGCAGATAGTCGGCCGCCACGCGCCGGCCCTGGTAGGCGATGAGCTCGGCCGCGCGGCGAGCGGCCAGCACCGCCGTGTCGCCGGTCAACGGTGAGTTGCGCAGCAACGGGTGATCCGGTGCCAGCGTCCGCGGCGCCGCGACGGGTGTCGAGGTGGCCGCCGCGAAGGTGGTCGGGTCGGCCACCGCCACCCGTCCCCACTGGAATGCGGCGACGTTGGCGGCAACCGCGACGCCGTTGAATTCGATGGCGCCGATGATGAACTGTTCCGGAATCGGTAGCGCGCCAGCCTGATACGCGGCGCCGACCAACAGGAAGTTGGCCACCATGGTGTTGCCGAACAGTATCTCTGCCGCCGCGAGGGCGTCCATGGTGACAGTGTTGCGGGACACCGGCTCCAGCCGGCCGAGCAGTTCAGCGTCGGCGGGATAAGCGACGGTCGGGTCGTAGACCATGGCCCCCGTGGGGGTGCGGCTGGTCGAGACCACAGTGGTGGTGCGCTGCGCCGACGCCAGCGCCACGTTCTTGGGTTCCGCCGCGGTCAGCAGATCAAAAGCCAGCACACAATCCGCGGAGTCGAGACCGATACGGTTGGACGTCGGTGTCGGCGTCGGGCTGATCCGCAGGTGTGAGGTGACGGGCCCGGCTTTCTGGCTCAACCCGGTCTGATCGAGCCCCTGCACGTGCAGGCCGGCACGCAGCGCCGCGGTGCCCAGCACCTGGTTGACCGTGACGATGCCGGTGCCGCCGATTCCGGCCAGGAACACGTTGTAAGGCGAATGCACCTGCCGCAGTTCGGGTTCGGTGACGGTTGGCGGGGTGGGTGGAGTGCGCGTTGCCGAGACCGGCTCCTCGGGTACCTCGACGGTGACGAACGACGGGCACTCGCCGTCGAGGCAGCTGTAGTCGGTGTTGCAGCCGGTCTGATCGATGCGGGTCTTGCGGCCGAACTCGGTGTCGACGGGCTGCACCGACAGACAGTTGGACTTCACACCGCAGTCACCGCAGCCCTCGCAGACCGCTTCGTTGATGATCACCCGGGTGCGTCGCACCGGGAGTTTTCCGCGCTTGCGCTTGCGTCGGGCTTCCGCCGCACACTGCTGGTCATAGATCAACACGGTGACGCCGGGGACGTCGCGCAGAATGCGCTGGGCCTCGTCGAGGCGGTCCCGGTGCCAGAGCACCGTGCCTGCAGCAAACTGGGAGCCGGCATGGCGTTCCGGCTCGTCGGCGCAGACGATGATCTTCGCGACGCCCTCGGCGGTCAGCTTGTGGGTGAGGTCCGCGACGGGCAATCCGCCCTCGGCGTCCTGGGCGCCCGTCATCGCGACTGCGCTGTTGTAGAGGATCTTGTAGGTGATGTTCACCCCCGCGGCGATGCACGCTTGCACCGCCAGCTGGCCGGAGTGGAAATAAGTGCCGTCACCGACGTTCTGGAAGATGTGCCCGACATCGGTGAAGGGGGCCTGCCCGATCCACTGGCTGCCCTCACCGCCCATCTGGGTGAGCCCGGTGACCTGCGAATCGGTGCGCCCCGACATCGTCACCAGGGTGTGGCAGCCGATCCCGCCGCCGGCCAGCGAGCCGGCCGGAACCGCCGTCGACCTGTTGTGGGGACAGCCGGAGCAGAAGTACGGAGTGCGCGTGGTCGGCAGCACCGTCAGGGGGATCGGTCCGCGGGTGGCCGAGGGCAACTCGACGCGGCCGCGCAGGACCCGTCGCAGCGGCGCCATCAGGCGCGCGGCCGTCAGTTCACCGTCGGCGGGAACCAGGAGGCTGCCGTCGTGGTCGCGCTTGCCCAGCAGCGCGGGAGCGGATGCCGTCCCGTACAGGATGTCTTTGACCTGCGATTCGACGAATGCGGTCTTGTCCTCGACCACCAGCACCGTCTCCACTCCGCGGGCGAGCTCACGGATCTTGCGCCGACCCAGGGGGTAGGGCATGCCGACCCGCATGAGGCGGATACCGGCGGCCGCCAGGGTGTCCTCGTCGAGGCCCAGGTCGGCCAGCGCCCCGCGCAGCGCGTCGTGTGCGGTGCCCACGGCGACGATGCCCAACCAGGCGTGCGGCGGGTCGATCTCGATGCTGTCGAGATCGTTGGCGTCGTTGAACGCGTGCACCATCTCCCATCGGGGGCCGTACAGGTCGGCCTCGGCCAGCACGCTGTCGGGGGGCGAGGCCATGACCCGCTGCCGGTAGGTCCACGGCGTGCCCTGCCAGGTGATGGCGGGAACGGTGATGGGCAGTGCGCTGACATCGTGATCGAAGGTCCACAGTCCGTCGGCGACATCGGCCACCAGCTTCATCGCGACCGCGCAGCCCGACGCCCGCGACAGCGCGATGGCGTGCAACCCGAAGCTGACGACCTCTTCGGCGTTGCGCGGGAACACAATCGGCATGTTCAGCGCGGCCAGAGTCCGTTCGCTGGCGGCCGGAACGGTGGACGACTTGGCCGCAGGGTCGTCGCCCACCAGGGCCAGCACCCCACCCTTGGGGTGGATTCCGTAGGTGTTCATGTGCCGCATGGCATCACCGGCCCGGTCCAGACCCGGCCCCTTGCCGTACCAGACGCCGATGACGCCGTCGTGGGTGCAGTTCCCGGCCGGCAGCTCGAGCTGGCTGCCCCACACCGATGTCGCGGCCAACTCCTCGTTGAGACCGGGCACCATGCGGACGTCGTGATCGGTGCGCAGTGCCGGGATGCCGGCCAGCAGGGTGTCCAGGCCGGCCAGAGGGCTGCCCTGGTAGCCGGAGACGAAGGTGGCCGACCGCATGTCCTGCCTGCGGTCGCGCTCGTGCTGTTCGACGAGCAGTCGCGCGATCGCCTGGACGCCGGTCAGCAGCACCGGTCCGGAATCCGCGCGGTAGCGATGGTCGGCGTGCAGGGGCGCTCGCCTCACGTCATCGATGGTGCTCATGGGCCGCCAACCTCACATCCGAAACATCGAATTGCCGATTTGGACACTTCAACCCTCGCCGCGAGGAAAGATTTGTTCAACTATTGCGACTACAACTGTGCGAAATGATCAGTTAGTGATGTCCATCACGTTACGAGGTGACCGCAATGCTCAACATCGACCGGCTCGACGCGCGACTGCTGGAAGCGTTGTCACGCGACGCCCGGGTGGGCATCGGCGACTTGGCGTCGGCGCTCGGGGTGGCCCGCAACACCGTTCAGGCCCGGTTGCGGAGGCTGACCGAAGCGACGGTGCTGCGTGGATTCCAGCCCGACATCGATCTGGCCGCGGTGGGGGTCGCGGTCCAGGCGTTCGTGGCGCTCGAAGTCCGCCAGAGTGAACTGTCGGCGATCGCGCGCAGTATGGCCGACATCCCGGAAGTGCTGGAAGTGCACGCCACCACCGGCCGGGAGGATCTGCTGGTGCGGGTGGCCACCGTGAGTCAGGCCGACCTGCAACACCTGGTGGAGCAGATCGTGTCACTGCCCGGCGTCCGGCATTCCAGCACGACGCTGGCGCTGACGACGCCGCTGCCGTACCGGATCACTCCGTTGTTGCGGGCGCTGACGGAGCGCTCCGGGTGGGGCAGGGCCACGCCGGCGCCCGAGGTCTGATGTGCGCATGACGCGACAGTTGGTCTGCGGTGGTGGCATGGACACGGACGGCTCCGACACCGACCAACATGTTCCACGCAGTGGAGAAGTTCGTGGCCGAACACCTCGGCGGTCGACCATGGTCACGCCTCGATAAGGGTGTCCAAAGCCACTTCGATCATCGTGTCGAGAGTGTTCTGACGCTCGCCGGCATCGAGATCGATCTGGTGGTCCACCCCGTCGGTCACCGTCAACAAGGTCAGTGCGCGCGCACCGTGCGCCGCGGCCACCAGGTAGAGGGCCGCCGCTTCCATGTCCACGGCGAGCACTCCGTATTTCTCGAGCAGGGCAGTGACCTGCGGGTCACCGCCGTAGAAGTTGTCGGTGGAGTAGACGCTGCCGACGCGGGCCGGAACGGACAGTTCACGGCACCTGCGCCACGCCGTCTGCGCCAAGGCGAAATCTGCTGCCGGCGCGTAGTGAACGGGGCCGAAGATGTTGGCCGCCATGGCCGAATCGGTGTGGGCAGCGGTGCCGATGATGACTTCTCTGAGCGGCAGACCCGGTTGTATGGCACCGCAGGTGCCCACCCGAATGGCGGTTGTGACGCCGTAGTACCGGAACAATTCGGTGGCGTACAAGGCAATCGAGGGCATACCCATACCGGTGCCCTGCACCGATATCCGTTCCCCCCGATATACCCCGGTGAACCCGGACATGTTGCGCACCCGGTTGTAACAGCTCGCGTCGTCGAGGAAACGCTGCGCGATGTATTCGGCACGACGGGGATCCCCCGGCAGGAGCACGCGCTCCGAGATGGCACCGCGAACGGCTTCGATGTGAGCTGTCGGTGCGGCCATCACACCTCCTGGAACAGCCGGCCGGATACGGCGTCCTCCAGTGCGTGGAACTCGGGGCTGCGCAAGAGCTCTGGTGTCCTGGGGCGCGGCAGGTCTACGGGTATGACTGCATTGACGCGGCCGGGCCGCGCGGACATCACCACGATGGTGTCGGACAGGAACACCGCCTCACTGATGCCGTGGGTGACCAACAGCGTAGTCAGTTCACGCTCGGACCAGATGCGCATGAGTTCGAGGTTGAGCCGCCGGCGGGTGAGGTCGTCCAGAGCCCCGAAGGGCTCGTCGAGTAGCAAGGTTCGCGGCTCGGTGATCAGCGCCCGCGCAATTGCCACACGCTGTCGCATGCCACCGGAGAGCTGAGCGGGTTTGGCGGATTCGAACCCCGTCAATCCGACGAGATCGATGATGTCGGCGACGGCCGCCTTGTCTGTCTGCTTCCCGGTGATCTCCAGCGCCAAGGCGATGTTGGCGGTGACGCTGCGCCACGGCAGCAGCGCGGCGTCCTGGAACGCGATGGACAGGTGATGCCGCGCGCGTGCCTCCTCGGGTGCCTCACCGCCGACGAGGGCGCGTCCCGATGTCGGCGCCTCGAGGCCGCCCAGGATGCGCAGGGCGGTGGACTTGCCGCAGCCGGAGGGCCCCACCAGGGACACCAGTGACCCTGGTTTGACATGCACCGAAACATGGTCGAGCGCTACAATTTCCGACCCCTTAAGCCGGAACGTCTTGGTGACGTCTTCCAGGATCAAGCCGGTGTCTTCCACGGTGCTCACAACCGGTTCTGCCCGTCGTAGATCTCACTGAGCAGGTCTGTCGTCACGATGTCGGCGACCTGCACATCGAGCTTGGCCTGGTCGATCACCTGTTGTGAGGACTTGATGGATTCGTCGGACATCCACAACAGGCCGTGCTGGTCGGTGGTTGGTGTAGAGATGTACGGGATGAGCGCCTTGAGGCTCTCGGTTTGAGTGGCCAGATCCAAACCCAGGTTCTTGCCGTATTCGTTGACGGTGAGCGCCGCCCCTTCGTCGATGGCGTTGTTGTACACGACATCCTGCCAGCCAAGGATCTCGCCGCGCAGGAACGCGCTGACCTGTTCGCGCTGTGCCGGGTCCTCGAGTGACTCGGCGCGCACAACGTAGCCGGCCGACACCGGGTTGTAGCCGAAGTCGGCCAACAGCATCACCACCGGATCGACGCCGTGTGAACGCAGCGTGGTCAGCTCACCGCCTGCGTACCCCTGGAAACCGTCCACCTCCTCGGAGATCAACGGGGTGACGTCGAATTGGACGGGCACCTCCGTGATCGTCGCGCGGTCCACGCCGTTGAGATCCAGGAACAGCGACCAGGCGGGGTCGTTGGACGGGAACACGCCGATCCGCTTGCCTTCCAGGTCCTTCGGTGACCGGATCGGCATGTTCTGGCGGGAGAGAATGTTCAGACCGTTCTTCTGGAACAGCGCACCCACTACCTTGAGTGCGATGCCTTCTTCGGCAACCATCTTGGCGACATTGCTGACCTGGTCGCTGGCGATCATCGCCTGCCCGGCGGCCAGTGATTGCAGTGACTGGGTGGACGGTCCGCCGGCGAGCAGTTCCACCGTCAAGTCCTGGTCACGCCAATACCCTTTCGAGTCGGCGATGTAACTGCCCGCAAACTCGTAATCCTTGGTCCAGGACAGCTGATAGGGGAACGACGAGGTGGGCTGGGTGCCCTGCGACGCCGACGAGCAGGCGCTCAGAGCGGCCGCGGAACCGCCGAGCAGGGCCAGCCCGCCCGCCAGCCTGGCGGTGCCGGTGAGCACTTGTCGACGGGAAAGCTGTTTGTTCGCAACGGACTTCATGGTCGTACTCCTCACGATTGTGCGGTAGTGAAGGACTAGTCGGTGCGCAGGCGCTCGGGTGCGAATCTGCCCAGCGCGACGGTTTCGGCGGCGGTGACGAGGGCGTACCAGACCATGGTGAAGGCGGTCGTCAGCGCGACGGCAGCCCAGAGCTTGCTGTAACCGCCCACGCCGGCTGCCGCCCCGGTCATCAGATAGCCCAAACCGTTACCGGTCGCCAACCACTCGGAGACGATGGCCCCGAACATCGCGCTGGGCACGCTGACCCTGGTTGCGGCGAACAGGCTCGGCACCGCCGAGGGGATCCGCAGTCGCAGCAGGATCTGGGCGGGAGAAGCGTTGAGGCTGGCGAAGTAGTCGAGATGCGCCGATCGCGGGCTGCGCAGCCCCTGGGTAACCATGACGAACATCGGGAAGAACACTGCCAGCGTCGTGATCACGATCGTGACCACGAGTCCACGCCCGAGGATCAGGATGAACAGCGGCAGGACGGCCAGGATCGGCACCGCCTGAGTGAGCAGCAGCAGCGGAATCACGGGGCGTTGCAATGCCGGTACCGCCACCAGGGCCAGCGCCAACGCGATACCCACCGCAGTCCCGGCGGCGAAGCCGGCAACGGCGTGAAAAGCCGTCTGGCCCAGCGCCGTGGTCAGCTCGGCGCGGTGCTCCGCTGCCGCCGGCACGGTGAACAGGTAGGCGAGGACGTCGCCGGCGGACTTGGTGCCGAACGAATCGAGGCTCAATGCCCGGACGGTTATTTCCCACAGCAGGCCGATCAGCACGAACGTTGCTGCGAGCCAACCAAAGGTGCCGGCGATCTTGGCGGCAACCTGTGCTGCCACCGATGCACGGTTGTCGGCGACGGCCCCGGCGGCGGTCATGCCGGGTTCCGCGTGCTGTCGATGTACCACCGATTCACCAGGATGTTGAAGACGCCGACGGCCGCGTATCCGACCAACGTCAGGCACACGCAGACAACACAGGAGGCCCATACCCTGGCCGTGTTGAGGTAACCGAGTGCGTTGACCATGAACACTCCGAGGCCGACGTCGGCCCCCAGCCATTCGCTGGCGATCGCGCCCAGGAGAGCGCCGGGAACCGCCACCCGCATGCCGTCACACAGGTACGGAATTGACCATCGCAGGCGCACTTTCACCAGCGCGGTCCACCTCGAACCGCCCAGCGAACGCACCAGGTCGATGGTGTCGCGGCCGGGGGAGCGAAGGCCGGTGGTGACGCTGACGAGAGTCGGGAAGAACGCGACGAGCGCGGCGACGGTGATCTTCGTGTTCTCGGGTCCGAGCAGGAACGTCAGGATCGGTGCGAGCACGAGCGTGGGTAGGGCGTACAGGGCAACGGTGAACTGCGCGAGAACCCTCTCGGCGGTGCGGGACAGCACGAACACGATCGCCAGAGCGAAAGCCACCAGATTGCCGAGGGCGAAGCCGAGGACGGCGACTCGCACCGTCGCGACGGTGTTGGTGATCAGGAGCTGCCGGTCGTCCCACAGTGCCCGTGCCACGTCCTGCGGCGGTATGAGCGCAGGTGAATCGGGGAGAAGAAGCGTCGTGGTGAACTGCCACATCCCCAGCAACACAAGCACGGTCAGCAGCAAGCTACGTCCTGGCAGTGCGCCGAGGGCCCGGAGCAGGGTGCCCTTGCCCCGCCGCGACGGTGCGTCGCCGCGGCTGGCCCGTCGCTCGGATGCCGCGGCGGCAGGCTCACCGGCGTGGCCCATACGGGGACCTGATGCGGGGACGGCACGCGGCATGCTGAGTGCCCTTTCGCGAAAGAGGCGGTCCGGCGCCGATCGCTGGCGGACCACGGTGAGATTGTTCGACACTGTTGCGACAGCGCTGTTTGGCAACACTTTCGGTAGGTCGATGAAAACGAGTCAAGCAGCGGTGGTGCACTGCGTCAATCTGAGTAACACGATCGTCATGCAGGTCGATCATCTGTCACATTGCCGACGTTCGTGTCTGTCGTGTGATGCGGTGCAGGCAACACTCTGAGCTCGGGAATCGCCCTATGACGTCACGCTTCTGTTGTGTTCAGTGGTCTCACCAGTGGCCGGCGTGCAGGACCACCCGGGCGTAACGGACGATCTCGACGGCAGCTACGCCGGGCACCGCACATACCGCGAGGTAACTGGATCTGAGGTGGGCCTCATCGAAGCAGAGCAACTCCATGCGGAGGATCGCCGGACCCGTGGACTCCATGATGTAGGTGACGTGCGGGAGTCCGGCCAGTCGCTGCGCGGCGAGCGAGCTGTCGCAATCGATGAAGATGTTGAGGCGGATTGGCATAATCTTGTCGGACAAGGGATCTGGCCGGATACGGATCCGGGCGGTGCCGTTGGCCAACAGCTTCATCAGCCGCTGACGGGTGGCGGGGACCGAGAGCCCGACCCGCTCGGTCATCGCCGTCACCGTCATGCGCGCGTCGACCTCGAGGCATTCCAGTAGTCCGCGGTCGATGTCGTCGACGCACGCATAGTCGTCATTTCCGGCCCACGGTGCTTCTTCGCCGGAAGGCTCCGATGGCACCGGTATCGGCGAGCCTGCGTAAAGGAACGTCGGTGACCAGCTCCTCAGCTGGATCGAGCTGCAGATGGATCCGACCCCCGGTACGGGGCGGACCCGTTTGTTGAGCAACGTCACCAAGGTCGCGTTGCTTGCGGTGCTGAGCTGAGCGTAAATCGTCTGATAGTCCAAACCGATGGCCAACCAAGCGATTTCGTCGATGTTACGTAGCTCGTCCACCACCTGCTCTGCCTCGCCGGCGGTCCTGATCTCGAGGTGGCTGACCACCCCGCGGCCCAATCGCGCGGGATCGACAAGGGCCACCGCGCGGATGTAACCCTCTCTGGCCAGCCGCTCATGGCGCTGCCGCACCGTGGCCACCGCAGATCCCAGCGCCTGGGCCATCCGGGCGAAGGAGGCGCGACCGTCCCGCTGGAGCAGCGCGATGATCCGGAAGTCCAATTCGTCAAGCCCCGGCCATGTGGGGGTTACGATTGTGTTGCTCAAGTTGACGCTCGCAATCAATTCGCCAATACTCAAACCGTCGGTGATGGCCGTAATGTTGCCAGACTTTCGCGCCGACACAACTTCTGAACCGAATTTCCGGTCCCCTGAGGGCGTCCAGCAGGCGTCGTCATGTCGTGGCCGGGCCGAAAGGACGCCGGGATCGCATGATTCCTGTAATCGACATCCGTGACGCCATCACAGGGTCGGCAAAGCAGTCCACCGTCGACGCCATCCGGCATGCCGCCGTCGACGTGGGCTTCTTCCAGATCATCGGACATGGTGTGCCCGCCGACCTGATCAACGCTGCCTACCGCAGCGCCGACGAGCTGATGGCCCTACCCGAGGGCACCAAAACACAATGGACACACCCACATCCGTTTCGCGGCTGGGAACGCCGGCCCCGATCCGGTGACCTCGTGATCCAGCAGCGGCTGCAGGTGTGCGACATCGGCTCGGCCGAAGATGCCGCAGCCCGAGGCATCGACGCCAGATACCACGGGTACTTTCAGACCAATGTGTGGCCGGAGGTGCCGGGCCTGCGCGCCTCACTCGAAGCGCTGATCGAGGCGGAGAAACGCCTTGGGCTGACACTGATGTCGCTGTTCGCCCAAGCACTCGACCTGCCCGCCGACCACTTCACCCCGTTCTTCGAACACCAGGTCAGCACCTTTGCGATCAACCACTACGAAGGCGGACATATTCACGGCGACAACACAATTGCGCTGCGCGAGCACAAAGACTCGGGAACGCTGACCATCCTGCACCAGCGCGGTGAGTACGACGGACTGGAAGTGCTCCGCACGGACGGGCACTTCATGACCGTGCCCGTGCGCGACGACGCCTTCGTCATCAACATCGGTGAGCTGATGGAGAGGTGGACCAACGACCGCTTCATCGCCACCCGGCACCGGGTACTGCTGCCCGAACAGAAGGGGACCCGGCGTACCTCGCTCACGCTGTTCCAGGGGCCCTCCATCGACACCATCATCGAACCGCTCAGCACATGCACCGGCGGCGAACCTCCGCGCTATCCGCCCACCACGCCGTTCGAGTGGGAGTCCCAGTACTTCGCGAAGTACGACCTCGCGATCGAAGCCTGACCCAGACAGGAGGAACCGATGCCGTCCACCCGCGACCCCGGAGAAACCGAGGACCGCACCCCGATGGAGCCCGACGACGAACTACGCCTGCTCGCTCGTCGTGTGCCAAAAGCTGAGATGCACATGCACCACATGGGCTCGCTGTCGCCGGCCCAGATGGCGGCGTTGTCGGCACGCCGCGGCCGTCCGCAGACTGAGGCGGAACGTCGAAGCGCCTATGACAATCGCGGAGTCGGGAAGTTCTTCGACGACCTCGACAAAGCGGTCAGCCTGTGGGGCGACGCCGCCACGGTGACGCTCGGCGCGCTGCACATGATCGCGGCCGCCTACGACCGCGGCGTGCGCCACCTGGAACTGCTGTGCACGCCCGACCTGCACCGCCAGCAGATCGGCATGGAACCCGACGTGATGCTGCGGGCTGTCGGTGAAGCGTTCGCCACCGCCGCCGGCGAACTCGGGCTCACCGGCGGAATCATCGTCGAACTGCATCGGTTCGACGGCCCGGATGTCGCGATGCAGCTCGTCGAGCAGACCGTGGGCTTGCGCGAACAAGGTGTGCCGATCCTGGGCTACGGCAACGACGGCGACCATCGCAGCGTGCCTTTCGAAGCGCTGGCGCCGGCCTATCAGCGCGCTCGTGACGAGGGCTTTCTGCTCACCGGCCACGCCGACGTCATCGAAGACGTGACCGCTGCACTCGACATCGGGCTGGACCGGATCGACCACGGGTGGATGGCCGTCGACGACGGCGCGATCCTGTCGCGGCTGGCAGCGGCCGGGACGCCCCTGACCTTCACCCCGGACAGTTACGCGCTGGGTGGATTGCACGCCGGTATCCCATACACGCAGGCGTGGACGATGTTGAACGACGCGGGTGTGCCGATGGCGATCGGAACCGACGACCCGGAGCTCCATCACACCGATCTGGCGCAGTGCTACACCAACCTCGCGGCCAAGCTGAGCTGGTCCAAGCAGGATCTGGCGGCGGCCGCCAGGGCGTCCTTCGACATCGCCTGGCTGCCCGACGAGTCAGCCAGCACTGTCCGAGAATCCTGGTTCGCGGAGATCGATGCGCTGACCGCGGACCCACGCAGCCCGGTACGGGACGAGGTGGCGGCCCTGCGCTGACTGCCAGGTAGCCTCCGCAGATCTCGCAACCTCGGCGTCGAGCTGAGCCCGTTCGCGACAAACCCCGTGATCAGATCCGCACGGCGCTGTTGATCATCCAGGGCGCCAACGAGTCTCGCGTCCTCACACCTGAGTGGTGGCTGTGATGGCGGCGCAGAGAATGAGGTGGTCTCGCATTGCAAGGTGAGACTGCGCCGAGTGCCTCCGCCACGACCATCAGGCCGAACGGGTCCTGGTGATCCCTGGCGGCAGGCAAGAATCAGTCCGCAGCGTCGAGGGTCGGTTGCGATGTCTGAACAGGCCTACATCAGGCGCTCCCCGGTCCAGACGAGTCAGCGGTGTCTCGCAGGGGCAGAGAGTGCTGTCCTCCGGAGAGCTCACAAACCATAGGAAGGCATTGGTGTCCAGCAGCACGGCGGTGCCGCCGGTGTCTACGCCCGGCCTTCGCGCTCCGCCAGTTGCTCGTCCGGTGCAGGGTCGTCGAACGTCTCCAGAACCCGGAGGCCTTCGACTATCCGGCGGGTGAACCAGGTGCGGACGGTGGTGACATCGACGAGCTCGACGAACCGGTTCATCACCGGGGCGAACGCCGGGTCGTGGTCGCGCACCCGCTCCCAGGCCGCCCAGTCGCGCACGTGCATCACCTCCACGACGTCGGCGCGGCCGCCGTCGGGTGCCGAGGTGACGCGGTAGGCCTCAAACGACTCCACGACGTCGCACGCCAGGCACGTCGGCTGGTCGAGGTACACCGAGAAGCGGTCGAAGTCGGCCCAGTCGACACCGGGGCGCAGCGAGAACATGGTGATCGCCACCACGTCACCGTCAGGGGCACTCATGAGGCCAAGGATCGCAGCAGTGATGGCGTGCGGGTGGCGCTTAGCCAACGCGACACCGAACGCCGCGTAGCGCTGGCGTTTCGGGAACAACCGGTGTTCACGGCGGAATTCTCTGACACGCGCGTCACCTCTTGACGGAAACGGCTGAAGGGGTCACTCTGTTTCGCAGCATGTTTGCAACAGCGGATACGAGCGCCAGCCAGCGTTTGAATTACTTTGCATGGGCTAGTTGAGGAATGTGCGGTCGTGCGCTATCGTTGGACGTTGCGCTGGCTGCCTCCTGCCCACTCACCGCCTCCGACCGCAGTAACTAGCCTGAGTTCTGCTCAGTGATCTAGTCGCGTGCCGTGCGTCTGTGATCCGGACAGGCTGTCACCAGCCCAAACCGAAGCAGATAACGCGGCGAGAAACCCGGTCCAGGCCGGCCTCTGCTCGTCGCATGAGGTGCCTGGAAGGACGCATCTTGGCAGTCTCCCGCCAGAACATTAGCTCTAATTCCTCCGTACCCGGTGCTCCAAACCGCGTTTCTTTCGCCAAGCTCCGTGAGCCTCTCGAGGTTCCGGGGCTTCTCGACGTGCAAACGGCATCGTTCGAGTGGCTGGTCGGCTCCGACCAGTGGCGTGAGAAAGCGGTCGAGCGAGGCGAGCTGGATCCCAAGGGTGGCCTCGAAGAGGTCCTCGAGGAGCTCTCGCCCATCGAGGACTTCTCCGGCTCGATGTCGCTGTCCTTCTCGGACCCGCGCTTCGACGAGGTGAAGGCCCCGGTCGACGAGTGCAAAGACAAGGACATGACGTACGCGGCTCCGCTGTTCGTCACGGCCGAGTTCATCAACAACAACACCGGCGAGATCAAGAGCCAGACGGTCTTCATGGGTGACTTCCCGATGATGACCGAAAAGGGCACCTTCATCATCAACGGCACCGAGCGCGTCGTCGTGTCGCAGCTCGTCCGTTCGCCGGGTGTGTACTTCGACCACACCGTCGACAAGGGCACCGAGAAGGACCTGCACTCGGTCAAGGTCATCCCGGGCCGCGGCGCGTGGCTCGAGTTCGACGTCGACAAGCGCGACACCGTTGGTGTGCGTATCGACCGCAAGCGCCGCCAGCCCGTCACGGTGCTGCTGAAGGCGCTCGGCTGGACCAACGAGCAGATCACGGAGCGCTTCAACTTCTCCGAGATCATGATGTCGACGCTGGAGAAGGACAACACCGCCGGCACCGACGAGGCGCTGCTCGACATCTACCGCAAGCTGCGGCCGGGCGAGCCCCCCACCAAGGAATCCGCGCAGACCCTGCTGGAGAACCTGTTCTTCAAGGAGAAGCGCTACGACCTGGCCCGGGTGGGTCGCTACAAGGTGAACAAGAAGCTGGGCCTCAACGCGGGCCAGCCGATCACCAGCTCGACGCTGACCGAAGAGGACATCGTCGCGACCATCGAATACCTGGTGCGCCTGCACGAGGGCCAGACCACGATGACCGCCCCCGGCGGCGTCGAGGTCCCGGTCGAGGTCGACGACATCGATCACTTCGGCAACCGTCGTCTGCGCACCGTGGGTGAGCTGATCCAGAATCAGATCCGCGTCGGCCTCTCGCGTATGGAGCGCGTCGTCCGCGAGCGGATGACCACCCAGGACGTCGAGGCCATCACGCCGCAGACCCTGATCAACATCCGTCCCGTCGTGGCGGCGATCAAGGAGTTCTTCGGCACCTCGCAGCTGTCGCAGTTCATGGACCAGAACAACCCGCTGTCGGGTCTGACCCACAAGCGTCGCCTGTCGGCGCTGGGCCCCGGCGGTCTGTCCCGTGAGCGCGCCGGCCTCGAGGTCCGTGACGTGCACTCGTCGCACTACGGCCGCATGTGTCCGATCGAGACCCCTGAGGGCCCGAACATCGGTCTGATCGGCTCGCTGTCGGTGTACGCGCGGGTCAACCCGTTCGGTTTCATCGAGACGCCGTACCGCAAGGTCATCGATGGCAAGGTCACCGACCAGATCGATTACCTGACCGCCGACGAGGAGGACCGCCACGTCGTGGCGCAGGCCAACTCGCCGACCAACGACGACGGTGGCTTCACCGAGGACCGCATCCTGGTCCGTCGTAAAGGTGGCGAGGTCGAGTTCGTCTCGGCCACCGAGGTGGACTACATGGACGTCTCACCGCGCCAGATGGTGTCGGTGGCCACGGCCATGATCCCGTTCCTCGAGCACGACGACGCCAACCGTGCCCTGATGGGTGCCAACATGCAGCGCCAGGCGGTTCCGCTGGTGCGCAGCGAGGCACCGCTGGTGGGTACCGGTATGGAGCTGCGTGCGGCCATCGATGCCGGTGACGTCGCCGTCGCCGAGAAGGCCGGTGTCATCGAAGAGGTCTCCGCCGACTACGTGACGGTGATGGCCGACGACGGCACTCGCCAGACCTACCGGATGCGCAAGTTCGCCCGCTCCAACCACGGCACGTGCGCCAACCAGCGCCCGATCGTGGACGCCGGGCAGCGTGTCGAGGCCGGCCAGGTCATCGCCGACGGACCGTGCACCGAGAACGGTGAGATGGCCCTGGGCAAGAACCTGCTCGTGGCGATCATGCCGTGGGAGGGCCACAACTACGAGGACGCCATCATCCTCTCGCAGCGCCTGGTGGAGGAGGACGTCCTGACGTCCATCCACATCGAGGAGCACGAGATCGACGCCCGCGACACCAAGCTGGGCGCCGAGGAGATCACCCGGGACATCCCGAACGTCTCCGATGAGGTGCTGGCCGATCTCGACGAGCGCGGCATCATCCGCATCGGCGCCGAGGTCCGCGACGGCGACATCCTGGTCGGCAAGGTCACCCCGAAGGGCGAGACCGAGCTGACCCCGGAAGAGCGCCTGCTGCGTGCCATCTTCGGTGAGAAGGCCCGTGAGGTCCGCGACACCTCGCTGAAGGTGCCGCACGGTGAGTCCGGCAAGGTCATCGGCATCCGCGTGTTCTCTCGCGAGGATGACGACGAGCTGCCCGCCGGTGTCAACGAGCTGGTCCGCGTCTACGTGGCCCAGAAGCGCAAGATCTCCGACGGCGACAAGCTCGCCGGACGCCACGGCAACAAGGGCGTCATCGGCAAGATCCTGCCGATCGAGGACATGCCGTTCCTCCCGGACGGCACCCCGGTGGACATCATCCTGAACACCCACGGTGTGCCGCGTCGTATGAACATCGGCCAGATCCTGGAGACCCACCTCGGGTGGATCGCCAAGACCGGCTGGAACATCGACGTCGCCACAGGTGTCCCGGAATGGGCGAGCAACCTGCCCGAGGATCTCTACAGCGCGCCCGCCGACACGAACACGGCCACGCCGGTGTTCGACGGTGCCCGCGAAGGAGAGCTGTCGGGTCTGCTCGGCTCGACGCTGCCCAACCGTGACGGCGAAGTGATGGTCGACGCCGACGGCAAGGCCACCCTGTTCGACGGCCGCAGTGGCGAACCGTTCCCGTACCCGGTGACGGTCGGCTACATGTACATCCTGAAGCTGCACCACCTGGTGGACGACAAGATCCACGCCCGCTCAACCGGTCCGTACTCGATGATCACCCAGCAGCCGCTCGGTGGTAAGGCGCAGTTCGGTGGTCAGCGGTTCGGCGAGATGGAGTGCTGGGCCATGCAGGCCTACGGCGCCGCCTACACGCTGCAGGAGCTGCTCACCATCAAGTCCGACGACACGGTGGGTCGCGTCAAGGTGTACGAGGCCATCGTCAAGGGCGAGAACATCCCCGAACCCGGTATCCCCGAGTCGTTCAAGGTGCTTCTCAAAGAGCTGCAGTCGTTGTGCCTCAACGTTGAGGTGTTGTCTTCGGACGGCGCCGCGATCGAGATGCGTGACGGTGACGACGAGGATCTGGAGCGCGCTGCTGCCAACCTCGGAATCAACCTGTCGCGCAACGAATCCGCGTCTGTCGAAGATCTCGCCTAACTATCAGTTTCAACACCCGCAAGGGGAAAGGAAGTTTGCGTGCTAGACGTCAACTTCTTCGATGAACTCCGAATCGGTCTCGCGACCGCGGACGACATCCGTAATTGGTCCTACGGCGAGGTCAAGAAGCCGGAGACCATCAACTACCGCACGCTCAAGCCCGAGAAGGACGGCCTGTTCTGCGAGAAGATCTTCGGACCGACTCGCGACTGGGAGTGCTACTGCGGCAAGTACAAGCGCGTCCGGTTCAAGGGCATCATCTGCGAGCGCTGCGGCGTCGAGGTGACCCGTGCCAAGGTGCGTCGTGAGCGGATGGGCCACATCGAGCTGGCCGCGCCCGTCACGCACATCTGGTACTTCAAGGGTGTGCCGAGCCGTCTCGGCTACCTGCTGGACCTGGCGCCGAAGGATCTCGAGAAGATCATCTACTTCGCCGCCTACGTGATCACCAGCGTCGACGAAGAGATGCGTCACAACGAGCTCTCGACCCTCGAGGCCGAGATGGTCGTCGAGAAGAAGTCCGTCGCCGATCAGCGTGACGCCGACCTCGAGGCCCGCGCCCAGAAGCTGGAAGCGGACCTCAAGGAACTCGAGGAAGAGGGCGCCAAGTCCGACGTGCGCCGCAAGGTGCGCGACGGTGGCGAGCGCGAGATGCGTCAGCTCCGCGACCGGGCCCAGCGTGAGCTGGACCGGCTCGACGAGATCTGGACCACCTTCACCAAGCTGGCCGTCAAGCAGCTGATCGTCGACGAGAACCTCTACCGCGAGCTCGTCGACCGCTACGGCGAGTACTTCACCGGCGCCATGGGTGCGGAGTCGATCCAGAAGCTCATCGAGAACTTCGACATCGACGCCGAAGCCGAGTCGCTGCGCGACACCATCAAGAACGGCAAGGGCCAGAAGAAGCTGCGTGCGCTCAAGCGACTGAAGGTCGTCGCGGCGTTCCAGACCAACCGCAACTCGCCGATGGGCATGGTGCTCAACGCTGTTCCGGTGATCCCGCCGGAGCTGCGTCCGATGGTCCAGCTCGACGGTGGCCGCTTCGCCACCTCCGACCTGAACGACCTGTACCGCCGCGTCATCAACCGCAACAACCGGTTGAAGCGACTCATCGATCTGGGCGCGCCCGAGATCATCGTCAACAACGAGAAGCGCATGCTTCAGGAGTCCGTCGACGCGCTGTTCGACAACGGCCGCCGCGGCCGTCCGGTCACCGGACCGGGCAACCGTCCGCTGAAGTCGCTGTCTGATCTGCTCAAGGGCAAGCAGGGCCGGTTCCGTCAGAACCTGCTCGGCAAGCGCGTCGACTACTCCGGCCGTTCGGTCATCGTGGTCGGCCCGCAGCTCAAGCTGCACCAGTGCGGTCTGCCCAAGCTGATGGCACTCGAGCTGTTCAAGCCGTTCGTGATGAAGCGACTGGTGGACCTCAACCACGCGCAGAACATCAAGAGCGCCAAGCGCATGGTCGAGCGTCAGCGTCCGCAGGTGTGGGACGTCCTCGAAGAGGTCATCGGCGAGCACCCGGTGCTGCTGAACCGCGCACCCACGCTGCACCGCCTCGGTATCCAGGCCTTCGAGCCGCAGCTGGTCGAAGGCAAGGCCATCCAGCTGCACCCGCTGGTCTGCGAGGCGTTCAACGCGGACTTCGACGGTGACCAGATGGCCGTGCACCTTCCGCTGTCGGCGGAGGCGCAGGCCGAGGCCCGCATCCTGATGCTGTCGTCCAACAACATCCTGTCCCCGGCGTCGGGCCGGCCGCTGGCCATGCCCCGTCTGGACATGGTGACCGGTCTGTACTTCCTGACCACCGAGGTCCCCGGCGACAAGGGTGAGTTCACCCCCGCCGCAACCGACGCCCCGGAGACCGGTACGTACAGCTCGCCCGCCGAGGCCATCATGGCCATGGACCGCGGTGCGCTGAGTGTCCGCGCCAAGATCAAGGTCCGGATGACGCGTCTGCGTCCGCCGGCCGAGCTCGAGGCCGAGCTGTTCCCGGAGGGCTGGAAGCCGGGCGACGCCTGGACCGCGCACACCACGCTGGGCCGCGTGCTGTTCAACGAGCTGCTGCCGCAGGGCTATCCGTTCGTGGACAAGCAGATGCACAAGAAGGTGCAGGCCGCGATCATCAACGATCTGGCCGAGCGCTACCCGATGATCGTCGTCGCGCAGACCGTCGACAAGCTCAAGGACGCCGGCTTCTACTGGGCCACGCGTTCGGGCGTCACGGTCTCGATGGCCGACGTGCTGGTGCCGCCGCAGAAGGCTGCCATTCTCGACCGCTACGAAGGCGAAGCCGACGGCATCGAGAAGAAGTACCAGCGTGGTGCTCTGACGGCCGACGAGCGGCGTGAATCGCTGGTCAAGATCTGGCAGGAAGCCACCGATGAGGTCGGTAAGGCGCTGGAGGAGTACTACCCGGCGGACAACCCGATCACCTTGCTGCCCAAGTCGGGTGCCACCGGCAACATGACGCAGGTGCGCAACCTGGCCGGCATGAAGGGTCTGGTGACCAACCCGAAGGGTGAGTACATCCCGCGTCCCATCAAGTCCTCGTTCCGCGAGGGCCTGACGGTGTTGGAGTACTTCATCAACACCCACGGTGCCCGTAAGGGTCTGGCCGACACCGCCCTGCGTACCGCCGACTCGGGTTACCTGACCCGTCGTCTGGTGGACGTGTCGCAGGACGTCATCGTCCGCGAGACCGACTGCGGCACCGAGCGCGGCATCGTGGTGTCCATCGCCGAGAAGACCGACGACGGCGCCCTGATCCGGGATCCGCACGTGGAAACCTCCGCGTTCGCCCGGACGCTGGCCGCCGATGCGGTCGACGCCAACGGCAACGTGGTGGTCGAGCGTGGACATGACCTGGGCGACCCGGCCATCGACGCGCTGCTGGCTGCCGGCATCACCGACGTCAAGGTGCGTTCGGTGCTGACCTGCACCACCGGCACCGGCGTGTGCGCCACCTGCTACGGCCGCTCCATGGCCACCGGCAAGCTCGTCGACATCGGTGAGGCCGTCGGTATCGTGGCCGCGCAGTCGATCGGTGAGCCCGGTACGCAGCTGACCATGCGTACGTTCCACCAGGGTGGCGTCGGTGGCGACATCACCGGTGGTCTGCCCCGCGTGCAGGAGCTGTTCGAGGCCCGCATTCCGCGGAACCGGGCCCCGATCGCCGATGTCACCGGGCGGGTGCGCTTGGAGGAGACCGACAAGTTCTACAAGATCACCATCGTTCCCGACGATGGTGGCGAGGAAGTCGTCTACGACAAGCTGCCGCGTCGTCAGCGCCTGCGGGTGTTCAAGCACGAGGACGGATCCGAGCGTCCGTTGGCTGAGGGTGACCACATCGAGGTCGGCCAGCAGCTGATGGAAGGCTCGGCCGACCCGCACGAGGTTCTTCGTGTCCAGGGTCCGCGTCAGGTCCAGGTGCACCTCGTCAACGAGGTGCAAGAGGTCTACCGCGCCCAGGGTGTGTCGATCCACGACAAGCACATCGAGGTGATCGTCCGGCAGATGCTGCGCCGCGTGACCATCATCGATTCCGGCGCAACGGAATTCCTGCCCGGATCGCTGACCGAGCGCAGCGAGTTCGAGTCGGAGAACCGTCGGGTTGTCGCGGAGGGCAACGAGCCCGCCGCCGGCCGTCCGGTGCTGATGGGTATCACCAAGGCGTCGTTGGCCACCGATTCGTGGCTGTCGGCGGCGTCGTTCCAGGAGACCACTCGCGTGCTCACCGATGCGGCGATCAACTGCCGCAGCGACAAGCTGCAGGGTCTGAAGGAGAACGTGATCATCGGCAAGCTGATCCCGGCCGGTACCGGTATCAACCGCTACCGCAACATCCAGGTGCAGCCCACCGAAGAAGCTCGCGCTGCGGCGTACACGATCCCGTCCTACGAGGATCAGTACTACAGCCCGGACTTCGGCCAGGCGACCGGTGCTGCGGTGCCGCTGGACGATTACGGCTACAGCGACTACCGGTAGTTCGACGACCGATGCGGGGTGAGGTACGAGCCCGCTGAGGAGCCGGCAGTAGTTCGCTTTGACGGGAAGGGCCCTCGCTTTCGAGCGGGGGCCCTTTTCGTATGTCTTGGCTTCGTATGTCTTGGCGCTGTTTTTGGCGACATATATGTGCTGGGCGCCGCGACACGCCGTGATGCGGTAGTGGGGGACATATATGTGGGCGCGGTGGGGCCTGGCCGCCGGCACATATATGTGCTGAGAGCCGCGACACGCCGTGACACGGTAGTGGTGGACATATATGTGGGCGCGGCGGGGGCCCTGTGGATAGTGGACATCGTGGCGCCGCGGAAACCGCCAGAGTTCAGGGATGGAGCCGTTCTTGGCAGCGGAGGCGGTGGCCGCTGGAGAGCTGACGTTCCGCGAGCTCGAGCGGAACTTCGTGGAGGTCTTCCCCGGTGTATTCGTGGATGTCTGCGCGGACCTGTCCATGGTCGGGTACAGCAAGGCTGGGTGGCTGTGGTCGCGGCGCAAGGCAATTCTGGCCGGCCTGTCGGCTGCAGCGGCGTTGGGCTCCAAGTGGATTGACGCAAACACACCTGTCGAGTTGATCCACTCCAACCGCCGGCAGCCCGTGGGAGTAGTCATCCATGCAGACAGCCTGCTGCCCGGTGAGACGACGATCGCGAAAGGTCTGCCCGTCACCACTGCCGCTCGTACGGCTTATGACCTCGGCCGTCGACTCGACCTCGAGAACGGGGTCCTGCGCATCGACGCACTGATGAACGCCACCGATGTCAAGGTTCTCGACGTCGAGGCAATCGCGCGTCGGCACCCGCGGGCACGAGGACTCGTTCAGCTCCGGGATACGTTGGCGCTGGTCGACGGAGGAGCGGAGTCGCCGTACGAATCGCGGACACGGCTGTTGTTGGTGCAGAACAACTTTCCGGTACCCGAAACGCAGCTCACGGTGCTCGATGGCAGCGGGTTCGTCGTCGCGCGCATCGACATGGGGTGGCGCGAATACAAGGTCGGCGTCGACTTCGAAGGAGCGCAGCACTGGACCGAGCCGAAGCAGTTCAGCAAGGACGTCGAGCGGTACGCGGTACTGCCGGAGTTGGGTTGGACCGACATCCGATTGACCAGTGGAATACTGCACAACCGTCCGCAGGTGTTTCTGGGCAGGGTCAGCGATGCGCTGACTTCTCGCGGTTGCCCGCGGACGTGGCCGAGAGACGGCGAGTGGGTTCTGCCAGACACGCTCATCGGCGACGCGCGGGGGTGAGGTGATCGTGTTGCCCCCTTTTCCGGCACATATATGTCCACGGCTACGCCGCAACGGCGTGTCGCGTCCCTCCGCACATATATGTCCCCGAAAAGGGGCCAACCGGTGAAGTCAGGCGACGTACACCTTCCGCAGGGTCTCGGTGACGGTCCACGTCGTCTCCGATCCGGCCGCCAGACGCACCACGTCGCCGGGACCGAGCTGCAGAGAGGGGCTGCCGTCGGCGAATTCGACTGTCGCTGAACCGGAGAGCACCACGAAAAGCTCGTCGGCTTCGACGTCGGTCATCACGCCGACGCTCATCTCCCAGACACCGACCTCGAAGCCGCTGAATTCGCCCACCGCGGTGGTGCCGGTGGTGGGCGAGCCGCCGACGGATTGGTCGGCCGGTACGGACTCGTGGGTCAGATCGACGGTGGCGGCATGGACGACGGTGTTGGGTTCCATGCAATCAGTATCAGGTAGTGATTTACTCATGCCTTAAGCGAGGACGCGAACCTACGCTCCTGCGCATGACCACCATCACGGACCGTCCACCGACCGCACTGGTTCGGCCCGTCGGCGGCCCGGTGTGGGTGGCGTGGCGGGAGGGCACCCTGACGCGGGCTTACGAACTCGAGACCCTGTGCGATTGGTTGGTGTCCACGGACTCCGGTGGTGACCAGGGGGCGCTCGCCAAGGCGGTCCGGTGCCATCTGAACGCGGCGCGGCAAGCGGCGCGGGCCGACAAGACCAATCCTCGCCGACGATTTGTGATGCTGCGTAACGGCTCGCTCATCGAAAGGGCGACGAGCAATCTCGATGCCGCAGAGGCGCAACTGCTGAACCTCGCGCCGCCCAGATATGTTCTCGGGCAGATGCCGTCGTTGCTGCGGCACGTGCAGCGGCACTTGCGACCGACCGACCCCGGACGTCAGGAATTCGAGCGGATCGCCCGCAGCGTGGGCATCGCGAATCCGGATTCTGCCGGCCTGGTGAACGGCGAGCAGAAGCGGGCCGTGGACACCGTCGATCAGGAACGCGGCAAGATCGTCACCACCGTGCGGGCCGCCAGTTCGGAAGCGCTGCGAGAACACGTGCGGCTACGCAGTTTCCGCAACATCGTCGTCATCACGACCGTCCTGCTGGGGCTGCTCGTGGCGGGCGTGGGCCTGACCGGGTTCTTCCGCCCGGCGTTGGTCCCGTTGTGCTTCGCGCCCGAGGGCTCGGGCCGGATGACGGTGGTGTGCCCGATCAATCAGGAGGAGTTCACACCGGCGCAGGGGATCGGCCAACCGCTGGCGCAGGACATCGACGACGTGGTGGCCCGGACCGTCACGGGGTGGGATCTCATCGTGGTGGAACTCGTCGGTTTGACCGCCGCGGCCATTGCGGCGGCGACGGCGATCAGGCGCATCAAGGGTTCCTCGGAGCGGCACGGGATACCTGTCGCGCTCGCGGCGCTCAAGCTACCGACCGGCGCTCTGACGGCGTTCCTGGGCTTGATGCTCATGCGCGGCCAGTTCGTGCCCGGTCTCAGCGCACTGGACACCTCGGCGCAGATCTTGGCGTGGGCCTTGGTGTTCGGCTACGCCCAGGAGTTGTTCACCCGCCTCGTTGATCAACAGGGGCAGAGCGTGCTCAACAGCGTGCGGTCTGCCGATCAGCCACCCGCGAAGTAGTATTACGACTATTGTGCGACTGTCGTGAAACTGTAATATGGCGATCATGTCCGACACGCATGTCGTCACCAACCAGGTGCCACCCCTGGAGAACCACAACCCCGCGACCTCCCCGGTGCTGATCGAGGCGCTGATCCGCGAGGGCGGCGAGTGGGGCCTCGATGAAGTGACCGAGCTCGGCGCGCTGTCGGGTACCCGGCAGGCGCAACGGTGGGGCGAGTTGGCCGACCGCAACGTGCCGATCTTGCACACCCATGACCGCTACGGCCACCGCGTCGACGAGGTCGAGTACGACCCCGCCTATCACGAGCTGATGACCGTCGCCGTGGGCCACGGTCTGCACGCCGCGCCCTGGGCTGACGACCGGGCGGGTTCGCATGTGGTCCGGGCCGCGAAGAACTCGGTGTGGACACCCGAGCCGGGACATATATGTCCCATTTCGATGACGTACGCGGTGGTGCCCGCGCTGCGTGCCAATCCTGACCTGGCGGCGATCTACGAACCGCTGCTGACCAGCCGCGTCTACGACCCCGAACTGAAAGTGCCGTCCGCCAAAGCCGGTATAACCGCGGGGATGTCGATGACCGAGAAGCAGGGCGGCTCCGACGTCCGCGCAGGCACCACCCAGGCCACCCCCAATGGGGACGGAACCTACCGGCTGACCGGGCACAAGTGGTTCACCTCGGCACCGATGAGCGATATCTTCCTGGTGCTCGCGCAGGCGCCCGGCGGGCTCAGCTGTTTCTTCCTGCCCCGAGTACTGCCGGACGGCACTCGCAACCGGATGTTCCTGCAGCGGCTCAAAGACAAGCTGGGCAACCACGCCAACGCCTCCAGCGAGGTTGAATACGACAGCGCCACAGCGTGGTTGGTGGGCGAGGAAGGTCGCGGCGTCCCGACCATCATCGAGATGGTGAACCTGACCCGCCTGGACTGCACGCTGGGCAGCGCCACCAGCATGCGTACCGGGCTGACCCGCGCCATCCACCATGCCCAGCACCGAAAGGCGTTCGGGGAGTATCTGATCGACCAGCCGCTGATGCGTAACGTGCTGGCCGACCTGGCGGTGGAGTCCGAGGCCGCCACCATGGTGGCCATGCGGATGGCCGGCGCCACCGACAAGGCGGTGCGCGGCGATCAGCGCGAGGCGATGCTGCGGCGCATCGGGTTGGCGGCCAGTAAGTACTGGGTGTGCAAGCGCGCCACCGGTCATGCGGCCGAGGCGATGGAATGCCTGGGCGGCAACGGCTACGCCGAGGAATCCGGCATGCCGCGGCTCTACCGTGAGGCGCCGCTGATGGGCATCTGGGAAGGATCGGGCAACGTCAGCGCACTGGACACGTTGCGCGCCAAGGCAACTCGGCCGGAGTGCGTCGAGGTGCTGTTCGACGAACTTTCGCAGACCGCCGAGCCCCGGTTGGATGCCCACGTCGCCGGATTGAAGGCGCAGCTGAGCGATCTGGACAACATCCAGTACCGCGCCCGCCAGATCGCCGAGGACATCGGCCTGGCGCTGCAGGGCTCGCTGCTGGTGCGACACGGTCATCCGGCGGTGGCCGAGGCGTTCCTGGCCACCCGGATGGAAGGACGGTGGGGCGGCGCGTACGGCACCCTGCCGACGGGCCTGGACCTGGCGCCGATCATCGAGCGGGCGCTGGTCAAGGGATGAGTTCCATCGACGAGCGCGCGCAAATGACCGGAATCGCCCGGTGTGTTGTGTACAGACACGCGCGCTCGGCAGAGGTGGGGGTGGCGCGGTGACGCACGCCATCAGGCCCGTCGACTTCGACGACCTCAAGACCATGACCTACGAGGTCACCGACCGGGTTGCCCGCATCACGTTCAACCGGCCGGAAAAGGGCAACGCGATTGTCGCCGACACCCCACTGGAACTTTCGGCGCTGGTCGAGCGCGCCGACCTCGACCCGAACGTCCACGTCATCCTGATCTCGGGTAGGGGAGAAGGGTTCTGCGCCGGGTTCGACCTGTCCGCCTATGCCGAAGGTTCGTCGTCGGCCGGTGGCGGCAGCCCCTACCGCGACACGGTGTTGTCCGGGAAAACCCAAGCCATCAACCATCTTCCGGATCAGCCCTGGGATCCGATGATCGATTACCAGATGATGAGCCGCTTCGTGCGCGGCTTCTCCAGCCTGATGCGCGCCGACAAGCCCACGGTGGTCAAGATCCACGGCTACTGCGTGGCCGGCGGCACCGACATCGCGCTGCATGCCGACCAGATCATCACCGCCGCCGACGCGAAGATCGGGTACCCGCCGATGCGGGTGTGGGGAGTGCCCGCGGCCGGGCTGTGGGCCCACCGTCTCGGTGACCAGCGGGCCAAGCGGTTGCTGTTCACCGGCGATTGCATCAGCGGAAAGCAGGCCGCCGAGTGGGGCCTGGCCGTCGAGGCGCCCGAACCCGAGGATCTCGACGAGCGCACCGAACGGCTGGTGCAGCGTATCGCCTCGATGCCGGTGAACCAGCTCATCATGGCGAAGCTGGCGCTGAATTCGGCTCTGCTGCAACAGGGTGTCGCCACCAGTCAGATGGTGAGCACGATCTTCGACGGCGTGGCCCGGCATACCCCGGAAGGGCATGCGTTCGTGGCCGAAGCCCGCGAACACGGTTTCCGCGAGGCGGTGCGCCGCCGCGACGAACCGCGCGGTGACCACGGACGTCGAACCTCGGACGTATGAAACCGCTGACCGCCAGATCGGTGGTGTTGTCGGTATTGCTGGGCGCGCACCCCGCCTGGGCCACCGCCGCCGAACTGATCCGGCTGACGGCCGACTTCGGCATCAACGACAATGCCCTGCGGGTTGCACTCACCCGGATGGTCTCCGCCGGGGACCTGGTCCGCTCTGCCGACGGGTACCGCCTCTCCGACCGCCTGCTGGTGCGACAACGCCGTCAGGACGACGCGTTGACGCCGCGGGTGCAGGAGTGGAACGGCGGTTGGGTGACACTGGTGATCACCACGGTGGGGATCGACGCCCGAACCCGGTCATTGCTGCGGAAGCTACTGCAGGAGAACAGGTTCGGTGAGCTTCGTGAAGGTGTGTGGTTGCGGCCGGACAACCTGGGCCTCGAACTGCCCGCCGATGTCACCGACCGGGTGCGGATCTTGCGCTGTCGTGACGACGCGCCGGTGGAGCTGGCCGGGCAGTTGTGGGACCTGCCGACGTGGAGTGCGACGGGTCATCGCCTGCTCGACGAGATGGCCACCGCCGACGGGGTGCCGGGCCGGTTCGTTGCCGCTGCGGGCATGGTGCGGCACCTGTTGACCGACCCGCTGCTGCCGGGGGAGTTGCTGCCGCCGGGGTGGCCAGGCGACGACGTACGGTCGGCGTATTCCGACTTCGCGGCCGAACTGATCGGCCGCCGAGATCGCGTGGAGGCGACATGAGTGGCGGAGTACGAGTCGAACGCAGTGGGCCGGTGACCACGGTGATCATGAACCGGCCCCAGGCCCGCAACGCGGTCAACGGACCTGCGGCCGCGGAGCTATACGAGGCGTTCGACGAGTTCGACCGTGATGACACCGCCTCGGTGGCGGTGCTGTGGGGCGACAACGGAACCTTCTGCGCCGGAGCCGATCTCAAAGCGTTCGGAACCCCGGACGCCAACAAGGTGCATCGCAGCGGCCCCGGCCCGATGGGCCCGACCCGGATGAGGCTGGCCAAACCGGTGATCGCGGCGGTCAGCGGTTACGCCGTCGCCGGTGGGCTGGAGCTGGCGTTGTGGTGCGATCTGCGGGTCGCCGAGGAGGACGCGGTGTTCGGGGTGTTCTGCCGGCGGTGGGGGGTTCCGTTGATCGACGGCGGCACCGTGCGGTTACCGCGGCTGATCGGCCACAGCCGGGCCATGGACTTGATCCTCACCGGCCGGGCCGTCGACGCCGCCGAGGCGTTGCAGATCGGGCTGGTCAACCGCGTGGTACCGAACGGGCAGGCGCGGGAGAAGGCCGAGGAACTGGCGGCTGAGCTCGCGGCGTTACCGCAACAGTGTCTCCGCGCCGACCGGCTCTCGGCCCTGCATCAATGGGGTGTCTCCGAGGAAGAGGCCATGGACGTCGAGTTCGGCAGCATGGCGCGCGTCAAACACGAATCACTCTCGGGCGCACGACGTTTCGCCGACGGTGCGGGGCGGCACGGCCAGAAGGCCTGACTAGGGCTGAGCGCACGAGTTGGTACGAGACACGCCGGACCACAGCGTACAAACACGCGCGGTCGCGCTGGTGGGGGGCAGCGGGAAGGGTCAGCCCTTCTCGATCTTGTTGCCGGAGCCGAGGTTGTCCACCTTGGGGTCACCGGCGACGTAGGTGACGGTGTTGTTGATACCGACGACGGAGAGCTCCTTGTCGATGGTGTCGAACGTGATCCGGTTGTCGGCACCGCCGACGTTCACCGACGCGCAGACACCCGTGACGGTCAAGGTGTTGTTGGAGCCACCCACATTGAGGGATTTGCCGTCGGCGCAGTCGATCTCGGCGGTGGTGCCGAACGACCCGTAGTTGATGGTGTTGCCCACCTCCACCTGCGCGCCGGATGTCCCGGCGGTCACGGTGGGGCTGGTGGTGTCCGAGCTCTCCGAACCGCATCCCACCACACCGGCAGCAGCGGCGGCGGCGAACAGGACGAGCCAACGACGGCTGAGCATGAGTTCTCGATCCTCCGGAATCAGGCGGGAACGCGGGCGATGCGGTTGGTCATCCCCAGTTCGCGGCCACGGTCGATGATGGCCGGCGCGCCGTTCTTGAAGTAGGCCGTCTGTTCGAATCCGTACACGGTGATGTCGTTGACGACGTTGTCGGCCACCACGGTGTTGTAGGACCCCTGCATGGTGATGGCCCAGCAGTTGCCCAGCGCGGTGATCATGTTGTTGGAGCCGTTGATCAACAGCAGCGAGTCGTTGCAGTCCACGGTCTGGGTGACGCCGACACCGGTGATGTGGGTGTCGCCGTTCTTGGCTCCCGCCGCCGGCGCACCGGCAAGCAGGCCGGCCGACAGCACGGCACAGCCGAGCAGGGCGCTGATCCCAGACGTCCGATTCACTGTGACCCTCTCACTCGGAGCGCTCATCTGTGAGTCCTGAGCCTACGTGTATCGCAGGCGGTGCTGAGGGTATTCGAATCACCATGTCGAGTTGGCTCGCCGCGAGCCAGGCGGATCAGTACGGTGATGGGCGGTGAAAAGGCACGTTTTGTTGATGGCAGTCGCCGCTGGGCTAGCGGTGACCGGGTGTTCGCATACCGTCGAGGGCACCGCGCAGTTGGCCGAGACGCAGCCGGAGGAGTCCGGCCGCAACTTCGGGTACATCGACAACAGCTGCGGCAGGCTGGCCGACACGACCGTGCAGGAGACCGTCGAAGCCGATGAGGTGGTCCGCCCGTACAGCGGCGCGGTGTGTCAGTACGTCCTGAGCCGCGGTGACACGACCATCGACGCCACCTTCTCCTGGTTCGACACCGGCACCATCGAGCGCGAACGGTCCGTGGCCGAAGAACGCGGCGCGGAGATCACCGACAAGGTGGTCCAGCGGTATCCGGCCTTCTTCGCCCGCACGTCGACCATCGGTGTCGCGTGCTCGGCGACCACCTCAGCCAACCCCGGCGTTCTCAGCTGGTGGGTGCAGTACCGCAACGAGCAGGATGGTGATCCGTGCGCGGACGCCGAGAAGCTGCTGGCCGCCACCCTGTCGTCGGAGATGTAGTCAGAGATGTTCAAGGCTCGTTCGGTACTCGTGTTGTTGGCCGCTGCCCTCACGGCGTGTGGCTCCCCGTCGGAACCCGCCCCGACGTCGGCGGAACCGCCACCGGGGGGTTTCCGCAGCGGCGAGTGCAATAGCGTCACCGACGACGAAGTGGAGGAGGCCGCCGGGACGGCGATCTTCCAGAAGGTGCTCGACAGCGAGACCGGCTGCTTCTGGCAGGAACAGACCATGCTGGGGTCTGTCGGCGCAGGCATGGGCATCTCCACCTGGTGGTACCGCGGCAGCGACCTGGACGTCGAGCGCCAGCTCGAGCAGGAGGCAGGCCGCACCATCACCGAACTCGAGATGTCGGGCAACCAGGGCTTCAAAGCCGAGGACGTCAACGCGTGCAGCATCTACATCGACAAGGGTGACGACGTGATCGCCTGGTCGATCCAGACGCTCAACCCGGCCAGCCTGCCCGATCTGTGCGGAATCACCGAAGAGCTGGCGCAGTTGTCGCAGGACCGCGTCAACTAGAGTTCTTCGGCGAGCCGAATTCGGTTCTAGAACATTCGAGGGGCATTCTCATGGCATCACGGCCTGACCCGTCATCGACGGGTGTGCGGCCGCGCGCAGGTGCCCGGCCCGCCAAACTCAGCCGGGAGATCATCGTCAACGCGGCGTTGAATTTCCTGGACCGCGAGGGTTGGGACGCGCTGACCATCAACGCGCTGGCCAACCACCTCGGCACCAAGGGCCCGTCGCTCTACAACCACGTCGACAGCCTCGAAGACCTGCGGCGCACGGTCCGGATGCGGGTGATCGGCGACATCATCGGCATGCTCAACACCGTCGGCGAGGGGCGGGTGCGTGAGGACGCGGTGCTGGTGATGGCCGGCGCCTACCGCAGTTACGCCCACCACCACCCGGGGCGGTACTCGGCGTTCACCCGGATGCCGTTCGGGGGGGACGACCCGGAGTACTCGGCGGCCACCAAAGAAGCCGCCGGGCCGGTGATCAACGTGCTGATGTCCTACGGCCTGGAAGGGGAGGACGCCTACTACGCCGCCCTGGAGTTCTGGTCGGCGCTGCACGGGTTCGTGCTCCTGGAGATGACGGGCGTGATGGACGACATCGACCAGGACGCGGTGTTCTCCGACATGGTGCTGCGGCTGACCACCGGCCTGGAACGTCGCGAGTAGGGAAAAACGCCCGGTAGGCTGAGCCGGTAAGGCCCTGCGCGCCTGCTTCCGGCGGTTTTGTCGGTATGGCCGCCCCTGGTATCGTGGTAGCTCGTGCCTGGCCCAGATGGGCGCATGCGGCCGCTTCGACGGTAGGTGTGCGCGCACGCCGGGCCAATTCGCATGTCTACAGGCATCGGGTGATCGCAAGATCGTCACTTGTGCTGAGCGCGTGCGACACGCCCGGCCGCGGGGTAACGAGGCTGGACGAAACCGCAGTACAGAGACTTAAAGAGACGCTGAAGAACACGTCAGCAACAAACGAAGAGCAACACAGCACTACATAGGAAGCCGGTAAATGCCAACCATTCAGCAGCTGGTCCGCAAGGGTCGCCGCGACAAGATCGCCAAGGTCAAGACCGCGGCCCTCAAGGGCAGCCCGCAGCGCCGCGGCGTGTGCACCCGCGTGTACACGACCACCCCGAAGAAGCCGAACTCGGCGCTTCGCAAGGTGGCGCGCGTGCGGCTGACCAGCGCGGTTGAGGTCACCGCCTACATCCCGGGTGAAGGCCACAACCTGCAGGAGCACTCGATGGTGCTGGTGCGCGGCGGTCGTGTGAAGGACCTCCCCGGTGTGCGTTACAAGATCATCCGCGGCTCGCTGGACACCCAGGGTGTCAAGAACCGCAAGCAGGCCCGCAGCCGTTACGGCGCGAAGAAGGAGAAGAGCTGATGCCGCGCAAGGGTCCCGCGCCGAAGCGCCCGTTGGTCAACGATCCGGTCTACGGATCCCAGCTGGTCACCCAGCTGGTCAACAAAGTCCTGCTGGACGGGAAGAAATCGCTGGCTGAACGCATTGTTTATGGTGCGCTCGAACAGGCCCGCGACAAGACCGGCACCGATCCGGTCGTCACCCTCAAGCGCGCCCTCGACAACGTGAAGCCGGCCCTCGAGGTCCGCAGCCGTCGCGTCGGTGGCGCCACCTACCAGGTGCCCGTCGAGGTTCGTCCCGATCGTTCGGTCACCCTGGCGCTGCGCTGGCTGGTCAGCTTCTCCAAGGCCCGCCGCGAAAAGACCATGGTCGAGCGTCTGGCCAACGAGATCCTCGATGCCAGCAATGGCCTGGGTGCTGCCGTCAAGCGACGGGAAGACACCCACAAGATGGCCGAGGCGAACCGGGCCTTCGCGCACTACCGCTGGTGATGTCACGCCGGCGGGGCGTGCTGACCGCCGGGCGCACCGAATACACCTTTAGCAAGCGAAAGTTGGGAATCTAGCCGTGGCACAGGACGTGCTCACCGACCTCACCAAGGTCCGCAACATCGGCATCATGGCGCACATCGATGCCGGCAAGACGACGACCACCGAACGCATCCTCTTCTACACCGGTATCAGCTACAAGATCGGTGAGGTGCACGACGGTGCCGCCACGATGGACTGGATGGAGCAGGAGCAGGAGCGGGGTATCACCATCACCTCGGCTGCCACCACCTGCTTCTGGAACAACAACCAGATCAACATCATCGACACCCCCGGCCACGTCGACTTCACCGTCGAGGTGGAGCGCAGCCTGCGCGTGCTCGATGGCGCCGTCGCCGTGTTCGACGGCAAGGAAGGCGTGGAGCCGCAGTCCGAGCAGGTCTGGCGGCAGGCCGACAAGTACGACGTGCCCCGCATCTGCTTCGTCAACAAGATGGACAAGCTGGGCGCCGACTTCTACTTCTCGGTGCAGACCATGAAGGACCGCCTCGGCGCCAACGTCATCCCGATCCAGCTTCCGATCGGCTCCGAAGGTGACTTCGAAGGCGTCGTCGACCTGGTCGAGATGAAGGCCAAGGTGTGGCGCGGCGAGACCAAGCTCGGCGAGAAGTACGACGTCGTCGACATCCCGGCCGACCTGCAGGAAAAGGCCGAGGAATACCGCACCGCCATGATCGAGGCCGTCGCCGAGGCCGACGACGAACTCATGGAGAAGTACCTGGGCGGCGAAGAGCTGACGATCGAGGAGATCAAGTCAGGCCTGCGCAAGCTGACCGTCAGCAGCACGGCCTACCCGGTGCTGTGCGGTAGCGCGTTCAAGAACAAGGGCGTGCAGCCCATGCTCGACGCGGTCATCGACTACCTGCCGACCCCGCTGGACGTCGCGGCCGCCGAAGGCCACGTCCCGGGCAAGGAAGACGAGATCATCTCTCGTAAGCCGTCGGCCGACGAGCCCTTCTCCGGCTTGGCGTTCAAGGTGGCCACGCACCCGTTCTTCGGCAAGCTGACCTACGTCCGCGTCTACTCCGGCAAGGTCGATTCCGGCTCGCAGGTGATCAACTCGACCAAGGGCAAGAAGGAGCGGCTGGGCAAGCTGTTCCAGATGCACTCCAACAAGGAGAACCCGGTCGAGACCGCTTCCGCCGGCCACATCTACGCGGTCATCGGCCTGAAGGACACCACCACCGGTGACACCCTCAGCGATCCGAACCAGCAGATCGTGCTCGAGTCGATGACCTTCCCCGATCCCGTGATCGAGGTGGCCATCGAGCCCAAGACCAAGAGCGACCAGGAGAAGCTGGGCACCGCCATCCAGAAGCTGGCGGAAGAGGACCCGACCTTCAAGGTGCACCTGGACCAGGAGACCGGCCAGACCGTCATCGGCGGCATGGGCGAGCTTCACCTGGACATCCTGGTGGACCGCATGCGTCGCGAGTTCAAGGTCGAGGCGAACGTCGGCAAGCCGCAGGTGGCCTACCGCGAGACCATCCGCCGGGCCGTCAACAACGTCGAGTTCACCCACAAGAAGCAGACCGGTGGCTCCGGCCAGTTCGCGAAGGTCATCATCAACCTCGAGCCGTTCGTCGGCGAGGACGGTGCGACCTACGAGTTCGAGAACAAGGTCACCGGTGGACGCATCCCCCGCGAGTACATCCCGTCGGTGGACGCCGGCGCCCAGGACGCCATGCAGTACGGCGTGCTGGCCGGCTACCCGCTGGTGAATGTGAAGGTCACGCTGCTCGACGGCGCCTACCACGACGTCGACTCGTCGGAAATGGCCTTCAAGATCGCCGGTTCCCAGGTGCTGAAGAAGGCTGCCGGACAGGCCCAGCCGGCCATCCTGGAACCGATCATGGCCGTCGAAGTCACCACCCCTGAGGACTACATGGGTGACGTGATCGGCGACCTGAACTCCCGCCGTGGTCAGATCCAGGCCATGGAGGAGCGCAGTGGTGCCCGTGTCGTCAAGGCGCAGGTTCCGCTGTCGGAGATGTTCGGCTACGTCGGCGACCTCCGGTCGAAGACCCAGGGCCGGGCGAACTACTCCATGGTGTTCGACTCGTACGCTGAAGTTCCGGCGAACGTGTCGAAGGAGATCATCGCGAAGGCGACGGGCGAGTGAGCGCCAGCGAGCGAGCACGGAGCCGAGCGCTCAGCAGCGCGAAGGCGACCGGAGAATAAGTTTCCGGTCCCTTCGGACCACACAACTGAATTGTCAACACTGCTTTAACCGAAGCACCAACAAGTCCAGGAGGACACAGAAGTGGCGAAGGCGAAGTTCGAGCGGACGAAGCCGCACGTCAACATCGGGACCATCGGTCACGTTGACCACGGCAAGACCACGCTGACTGCAGCAATCACCAAGGTTCTGCACGACAAGTACCCCGATTTGAACGAGTCGCGCGCATTCGACCAGATCGACAATGCGCCCGAAGAGCGTCAGCGTGGTATCACCATCAACATCTCCCACGTGGAGTACCAGACCGACAAGCGTCACTACGCACACGTCGACGCCCCCGGTCACGCTGACTACATCAAGAACATGATCACCGGTGCCGCCCAGATGGACGGCGCAATCCTGGTGGTCGCCGCCACCGATGGCCCCATGCCGCAGACTCGCGAGCACGTGCTGCTCGCCCGCCAGGTCGGCGTGCCCTACATCCTGGTTGCCCTGAACAAGGCCGATATGGTCGACGACGAGGAGCTCATCGAGCTCGTCGAGATGGAGGTCCGCGAACTGCTGGCCGCCCAGGACTTCGACGAGGAAGCCCCCGTCATCAAGGTGTCGGCGCTCAAGGCTCTCGAGGGCGACGAGAAGTGGGTCAAGTCCGTCGAGGAACTCATGGAGGCCGTCGACGAGTCCATCCCGGACCCGGTTCGCGAGACCGACAAGCCGTTCCTGATGCCCGTCGAGGACGTCTTCACGATCACCGGTCGTGGCACCGTCGTCACCGGTCGTGTCGAGCGTGGCGTGATCAATGTGAACGAGGAAGTCGAGATCGTCGGCATCCGTCCCGGCACCACCAAGACCACGGTCACCGGTGTCGAGATGTTCCGCAAGCTGCTCGACCAGGGCCAGGCCGGCGACAACGTTGGTCTGCTGGTCCGCGGTGTGAAGCGTGAGGACGTCGAGCGTGGCCAGGTTGTGGTCAAGCCCGGCACCACCACCCCGCACACCGACTTCGAGGGCAGCGTCTACATCCTGTCCAAGGACGAGGGCGGCCGCCACACGCCGTTCTTCAACAACTACCGCCCGCAGTTCTACTTCCGTACCACGGACGTGACCGGCGTGGTGACCCTCCCCGAGGGCACCGAGATGGTGATGCCCGGTGACAACACCGACATCTCCGTCAAGCTGATCCAGCCGGTGGCCATGGACGAAGGCCTGCGCTTCGCGATCCGCGAGGGTGGCCGTACCGTCGGCGCCGGCCGCGTCACCAAGATCCTGAAGTGATTTCGATCCTCCAGTGATCTAGCTTCTGACGCTCGACAGCGGCGCTCACCCGAAAGGGTGGGCGCCGCTTTCGTATTGGGGGCCGGACGCCACCGGGGGCGTTAGTCTGACATTCGCTGTTCAGGACCGAGGAGCCGGCGCATGGTGTGGCGTTACGTGAAAGCTCAACTGTGGGTGTTGCTGTGCGGCGGCCTGGTCGGGCCGATCTTCCTGGCGGTGTTCTTCGGCACCGGACGGGATCCGTTGCTCAAGTGGATGTTCTGGGCCGGGCTGGTGGTGACGGCCGTCGACGTGCTGATCGCGTTGGCGATGGCCGGCTACGGCGCCCGAGCGGCCGCCAGGTCGCAATATCTCGAGCACCAGGGCGTGCTGGCGGTGGCCGAGGTGACCGGGATCCAGGAAAGCGGCGCCCGGGTCAACGACCAGCCGCTGGTGACCCTCGACCTGCGCATCTCCGGGGAGGGCATCGCTCCGTTCACCGCCCAGGACCGGGTGCTGGCGTCGATGGAACGGACCCCGATGATCATGGCGCGCAAGCTCGTCGCGATCGTCGACCCGTCCACGCATTCGTTCGAAATCGACTGGAACAGAAGCGCTTTGATCAACGGCATGGCGCCGGCCCAGTTCACCCTCGACGAGGACAACCGGACTTACGACCTCTCCGGTCAGGTCGAGCCGTTGATGGCGATCATGCGGATCCTCAAGACCAACAATGTGCCGTTGTCGGGGGTCATCGACATCCGATCCAATCCGGCGCTGCGCCAGCAGGTGATGAACGTGGTGCGCCGCGCCGCAGCCACCCCGGCCCCACCGCAGCCGGAGACCGTGCCGTCGTTCATGCCGGTGGCTCCTGCGCCGTCGACGGCCGCCCGGCTGCAGGAACTCGAGACGCTGCGCGCCACCGGTGCCATCACCGAGGCCGAATACACCGCCAAACGACAGCAGATCATCGCCGAGCTGTAACTCCCGGCCGGCCCCGCGCGATGTACCAGGCAACGTTCGCGTGAAGGGTGCAAGGGTCTTGGTTTCTCGTCATTTCGCTGCGGCGGCCTGTGCCGTTGCCGTCGGTGCAGCTGCGTTGGTCAGCGGGACGGGCACGGCGGCGGCCGAGCCGATGTGCCCCGACCTGCACTGGATCGGCGCTGCCGGCTCCGGTGAGCGGGGCCCGGAGGCGTCTTTGAACGGTGGCATGGGCAAGGTGATGTACCAGTCGTACCTGGCCTTCCAGCAGCAAGCCGCCCGCAACGGTGAGACCGTGACGGCCGAGGCCGTGATCTATCCCGCCACCGAGGTGCCGCTGGACGGCGGCATCCTGGACTGGGCCGGTTTCATCGGCAGTGTCGACCAGGGCACCGGTGCGCTGGCCAACCAGTACGCCAATTTCGTCCGGCAGTGCCCGTCGACGAAGGTGGTGCTGGCCGGGTACTCGCAGGGCGCCATGGTGGTGCACCGCAATCTGCAGGCACTCGAGGCCAGCCCCAATCTGTCCACCGCTCTGCTGATCGCCGACGGCGATCGCCGGCCCGAAGACCCCACATTGAATCTGGGTACCGCGTCGGGGGTCCCCGGCGAGCGTCTGGGAGTGGCGCAGGACTGGCCGATCCTGGCGCATGCGCCGGCCCCGTTGTCGCCTGTGATCGGTAGCCGCACCATCAGCGTCTGCGATTACGGCGACGCCGTGTGTGACTATGACCCCGACGCCGATGAGGACGAGGTGAGCGCGCAGGCGGTCGCCGTCCACACCAGCTACGCCAAGGGCAGCTACAACTGGGTGTCGCCGCTCTACGAGCTCGCGCAGATGGCCCCCGCTCCAGTGGTGGCGCCCGTGCCTGCGCCCGCGCCCGCACCCGTGGCCTGACCGTCCGGTTTACTAGAACACGTTCCAGTTCTACTGCTAGCCTGACGCGAGCGCGCATCGTTGTACGCGGAAGGCCGCGTGTCGCTGTACAGACACGCGCGCTCGCGCTCGAGGGAGAGGACGGGACAGATGGCCGGCGGATCGTTGGAAGGTCGGGTTGCTCTCGTGACGGGAGCCGCGCGTGGCCAGGGCCGCGCGCATGCCGTCCGGTTGGCCGGCGACGGCGCCGACATCATCGCGATCGACATCTGCGGCCCGGTGACCGACTCCATCACCTACCCGCCGGCCACCTCGGAGGATCTCGCCGAGACGGTGCGCCAGGTCGAAGCGACGGGCCGCAAGGTGCTGGCCCGTGAGGTCGACGTTCGCGACCTGGCTGCCCAGCAGCAGGTGGTGGCCGACGGTATCGAACAGTTCGGCCGCCTCGACGTGCTGGTGGTCAATGCCGGAATCCTGAGCTGGGGCCGGCTGTTCGAGATGTCAGAAGAGCAGTGGGACAGCGTGATCCAGACCAACCTGTCCGGTGCCTGGCGCACGGTGCGAGCCGCGGTGCCGGCGATGATCGAGGCCGGCAACGGCGGGTCGATCATCATGGTCAGCTCGTCGGCCGGCCTGAAAGCCACCCCCGGCAACGGTCACTACTCCGCGTCCAAACACGGCGTCGTCGCCATCACCAACGCGCTGGCGCTCGAGGTGGGGGAGTTCGGCATCCGGGTCAACTCCATCCACCCGTACTCCATCGACACCCCGATGGTGGAACGTGACGCCATGATGGAGGTGTTCTCCCAGCACCCCAGTTTCCTGCACAGCTTCGCGCCGATGCCGCTGCACCCGGTGAATCACGCGGGCAAGAAGGGCCTGCAGGAGTTCATGTCGCCCGAGGAAGTGTCCAACGTGGTGGCCTGGCTGGCCTCCGACGAGTCGATGGCGATCTCAGGTTCGCAGATCGCCGTCGACCGCGGCGTCATGAAGTACTGACGCGAACTGGTCCACCATCCAATCGATTTCGTCGTCGGTGATCACCAGCGGCGGGGCGAAGCGCAACGTCGAGCCGTGGGTGTCCTTGACCAGCACACCGCGCTCGGCGAGCAGCAGGCTGATGTGCTTGCCGGTGCCCAGCGCCGGGTCGATGTCCACACCGGCCCACATCCCCAGTCCACGCACTTCGGTGACACCGTGGCCGAGCAGGCCCCGCAGCCTGGCCTGTAACTTCCGCCCCGAAACGGTTGCTCTGGTTTGGAATTCGCCGGTGGAAAGCAGGTCCACGACGGCGCTGCCGATCGCGGCCGCCAGGGGATTGCCGCCGAAGGTCGATCCGTGCTCACCGGGGTGCAGCACACCGAGGATGTCGGCGTCGGCGACCACCGCCGACAGCGGCATGACGCCACCGCCCAACGCCTTGCCGAGCAGGTACACATCGGGCACGACACCCCAGTGGTCGCACGCGAATGTCCGTCCGGTGCGTGCCAACCCGGACTGGATCTCGTCGGCGATCATCAGAACACCGCGCCTGCTGCAGATCTCACGCACCCGCGGCAGGTAATCGGCGGGCGGCACGATGACGCCCGCCTCACCCTGGATCGGCTCCAGCAGGACAGCGACGGTGTTCTCGTCGATGGCATTTTCGACCGCATGCGCATCACCGAAGGGCACGGTGCGGAAGCCCGGGGTGAACGGGGCGAAGCCGTTGCGCGCCGAGTCGTCGGAGGAGAAACTGACAATACTGATGGTGCGGCCGTGAAAGTTGTTCTCCGCCACCACGATATTGGCCAGTCCCGCGGGAACGCCCTTGACGTCGGTACCCCACTTGCGGGCCACCTTGATACCGCTTTCGACGGCTTCGGCGCCGCTGTTCATCGGCAGCACCATGTCTTTGCCGCACAACTGCGCCAGGGCGGCGCAGAACGGGCCGAGCCGGTCGGAGTGGAATGCGCGGCTCACCAAGGTGACGGCATCCAGTTGTGCGTGTGCCGCCGCGATGATCGCGGGGTGGCGATGCCCGAAATTCACCGCCGAGTACGCCGCCAGGCAGTCCAGGTAGCGGCGGCCGTCGATATCGGTGATCCACGCGCCTTCGGCACTGGCGGCGACCACGGGTAGCGGCGAGTAATTGTGAGCGGCGTAGCGGTCTTCCAGCAGAAGCGCGCTCGGCATCTCAACGGCGGTCACGGTACACCTCCAGCGTGCAGCATTTCACCGACCCACCGCCCTTGAGCAGTTCGGAGAGGTCGACGCCGATCGGCTCGAATCCGTGCGACGCCAACTGCTGGGCGAAGCCGTGAGCAGCCGCCGGCAGCACGACGTGTCGTCCGTCGGACACCACGTTGAGTCCGAGGACGTAGGCGTCGGCTGAGGCCACCTCGATGGCGCCGGGGAACAGGCGTTCCAGGGTGGCGCGGGATTCGTCGGTGAAGGCCGGCGGGTAGTAGGCAATGGTGGTGTCGTCCAGCACCGCCAGCGCGGTGTCGAGATGGTAGAAGCGCGGATCGGTGAGGTGCAGCGTGACCACCGGCATCGCGGTGAGCTCGGCGACCTCGGCGTGGGCGGCCTCGTCGGTGCGGAAACCCGTGCCCGCCAGGATCATCGAGCCGACGACCAGGAGATCGCCCTGGCCCTCGTTGAGGTGTGTGGTGAAGCGGGGGGTGTAACCGGCTGCGGCCATCCACGCCGCGTACGCATCGGCTTCGCCGGCGCGTTCGGGATGCTTGAAGCGGGCGACGATCGCGGTGTCACCGATGACCAGACCGCCGTTGGCGGCGTACACCATGTCCGGTAGGCCCGGTTCGGGGGACACCAGGTCGACCGCGTGACCCAGGCTCAGGTAGGTCTGCCGTAGGTCCTCCCACTGGGCCAGTGCCAGCGCGGGATCGACGGGGGTGGAGGTGTCCATCCACGGGTTGATGGCGTATTCGACCGTGAAGTGGGTGGGTGCCGTCATGGCGTAGTGGCGCAGAGAGGCGGTTCGCTGCGCAGCGGCAGCGGTGGCGATGTCGGAGATCGTCATGGTCAGAAGGATATTTTCAGCGCCTGACGCAATCAATCTCCACTCATTGCGTGTTGAGGTATGATCCGTTGCGCAGATTCGAAGTATTCGGTGTTTTGTTGCGTCGCGATGAGGTGAGCTCGATGAATCGGCTGGATGAGACCGACGAGCTGATAGTCGCCGAGTTGGCCGAGCACGCGCGCGCGACGTTCGCCGAGATCGGGGAGAAGGTCAATCTGTCTGCGCCTGCGGTCAAACGGCGCGTCGACCGCCTGCTGGACAACGGCGTCATCCGCGGTTTCACCACCGTGATCGACCGGCAGGCACTGGGCTGGACCACCGAGGCCTACGTCCAGGTCTACTGCCACGGCACCATCTCGCCGGATCAGCTGCGGGCCGCCTGGGTCAACATGCCCGAGGTGGTGTCCGCGGCCACGGTGACCGGTACCTCCGATGCGATCCTGCACGTCTTGGCGCGGGATATGCGCCATCTGGAGTCGACGTTGGAGCAGATCCGGTCCAGCGGCGACATCGAACGCAGCGAGAGCATCGTGGTGTTGTCGAACCTGATCGACCGGTCGCCGCCGGCGTAACCCAGCCGGGCTCCCTCACCAGCCTTGGACTCCGGCTGTTGCTTTCGTAGCCGGAGCTCCTTCACCTGGCTCGTCCCTCACCAGCCTCGGACTCCGGCTGTTGAGCACCCGCACAGAGGGTGGTCCGCCGCGGCGCGCCACCATCGTGTAAACACTTTTTGTGGGAATTGTCATTGTGGGTGGTGGGCTGGCCGCGACGCGGGTCGCTGAACAGCTGCGCCGCGCGGAGTACACCGGCCCGGTCACCATCGTCAGCGACGAGGTGCATCTGCCGTACGACCGGCCGCCGCTGTCGAAGGAAGTGCTGCGCGCTCAGGTCGACGATGTGACGCTCAAGCCGCTGGAGTTCTACGACGAGAATGACATCACGCTGCTGCTGGGATCGGCAGCGGTATCGATCGACAACGACGCCAAGACGGTGCGGCTGGCCAATGATGCGGTGCTGCAGTACGACGACCTGATCATCGCCACCGGCCTGGTGCCCCGGCGTATCCCGTCCTTCCCGGACCTGGAGGGCGTGCGGGTGCTGCGCACCTTCGACGAGAGCCTGGCGCTGCGCAAGCATGCCGGCGAGGCGCACCGCGCCGTCGTCATCGGTGCCGGTTTCATCGGCTGTGAGGTGGCCGCGAGCCTGCGCGGTCTGGGCGTCGACGTGGTGATGGTCGAGCCGCAGCCCGCCCCACTGGCGTCGGTGCTGGGCACCCAGATCGGAGATCTGGTGTCGCGGCTGCACCGCGGAGAAGGTGTCGACGTACGCACCGGCGTCGGGGTGGCCGAGATCGTCGGGCAGTCGCATGTCGAGAAGGTGGTGCTGTCCGACGGCACCGAGGTCGACGCCGATCTGGTGGTGGTGGGCATCGGTTCCCGGCCGGCGACCGACTGGCTCGAAGGCAGCGGCGTCGCGGTGGACAACGGGATCATCTGCGACAACGTCGGCCGCACCACGGTGCCGCACATCTGGGCCCTCGGCGACGTGGCGTCCTGGCAGGACGCCCAAGGACATCAAGCGCGCGTGGAGCACTGGAGCAACGTCGCCGAGCAGGCCCGCGTGCTGGTGCCGTCACTGCTCGGCAATCAGCCGCCGGAAGCCGTTGTGGTGCCGTACTTCTGGAGCGATCAGTACGACGTGAAGATCCAGTGCCTCGGTGAGCCGGAGGCCGACGACGTCGTGCACCTGGTCGAAGACGACGGCCGCAAGTTCCTGGCGTATTACGAGCGCGAGGGCGCGCTCGTCGGTGTGGTCGGCGGCGGCGTGCCGGGCAAAGTCATGAAGGCCAGGGCGAAGATCGCCGCGGGCGCGGCGATCTCCGAAGTGCTGGGCTAAACCGTGCGATTTGGGCGCGCTGGTAACCGCTGAGCGGTTACCAGCGCGCCCAAATCCCTACTGGCCGGTGACGGAGATGTTGGTGATATCGGCGCCGTTACCCAGCGACTGCCAGGTCCAGTTGGACACCCGATCCGACGTCGGTACCGACTTGACCCGCTCGATCAACGGGAACCAGGCCAGATCCTTGGTGGCGATCTCGTTGGCGGTCTTCCAATCGGCGGTCGGATCCTCGGCCGCGAACGCCCGGTTCACCGCGGCATTGAGGTCCGGGTTGTCATAGGTGACGCCGTTCCAGGTGCCACCGGGAGCGAACTCCGAATCCAGCCAGCCGCCCAGCGTCATCCGGGCGCTGTTGCCCTGCCAGTCCGGGGTCCAGTTGGTGATCGCCAGATCCCATTCGCCGAGCTTGGTCTTGTCGCCGAGGAACGAGCTGAAGGTGCCCCAGCTCTCGCCCGGAATGGGGGTCAGCCGGACCGTGATGCCGGAGCGCTGCACCGAGTTCTGCACCGAGGTGGCGATCTTCTCGAACTCCGGAGTGTTGCGGTAGGCGATGTTGACGGTCAGATCGGATTGGCCCGCCTCGGCCAGCAGCGCCTTGGCCTTCTCCGGGTCACCCTTGTCTTCCGGTGTCGGGTAAGGGTTTTCGTCGTTGAAGCCGACGATGGTGGAGGTCAGGATCTCGTTGCTGGGGATCGCCGAATCCGGACCACCCAACCCCCGCACCACATCCGCGCGGTCCAGCGAGTAGTTGAAGGCCTGCCGCACCCGGAGGTCTTTCAGTGCCGCCTGCGCCGGGGTGGCCGGCTGCTCGGGGTTGTTCCAGCTGAGGAACACCGCCGACCCACTGGCCGACTTGTGCAGGTGATCGGGATCGGCCTGCTTGTACTGGGCGATCACATTGGCCGGGTAGGCGCGGATGTACAACCCGATGTCGGCGGTGCCGGTCTGCAGCTGCTGGGAGGCCGCATCCGCGGAGGCCACCGTGGTGTCGAAGACGATCTCGTCGGCGTACGCCTTGCGCGGGTCGCCTTCGGCGTTGTAGTTCTCCACCTTCTTCAAGGTGAGTTGCTTGCCCTGATCGTAGGAGTCGATGTAGTACGGCCCGGAGGAGACGTAGTTCTGCCGGAACTCCAGGCTGTCGGCGAAGTACTTCGACACCACCTCCTCGGGCAGCGGGCTGACGAAGTTGAGGGTGAGGATGTCGAGGATGTCGCTGGCCGGCCGGGTCAGCTTGATCTCCAGTGTCTTGTCGTCGAGAGCCTTGACCCCGCGGATGTCGTGGGTGTCGATGAACTGCTTCACGGCGTTCAGGTCGCCGGTCGGCACCTTGGCGAATTCGTCGGCGTACTCGGTGAATCCGTCGAACAGCGCGTTGTAGTAGGTGATGGCGCTGACCTGGCCGTTGGGATCGGGGAATCGCTTGATCGCATACACGAAGTCCTGTGCCGTGATCGGTCGGTCACTGGCACCGGAGAACGTGATGCCGTCGCGCAGGTGGAACGTGTAGGTCAGCTTGTCCGGGCTGATGTCCCAGCTCTCCGCGAGATCGGGTACCACCTCGGTGTCCTCGCCGATGCTCTCCTTGTTGCCGGCGTAGGTGACCAGCTGCCGGGTCGTGGCGCGGATGACCTGCCACGATTCGGCGGAGTAGGCGATCAGCGGATCGAGTGCGTCGATGTCACCGACGGATGCCACCTTCAGGGTGCCGCCGTACAGCGACGACGGGTCCGCCGAGGACGCCTCCTCGGAAGTGGTGCTGCTGCCGCAGGCGCCCACCACGAGGGTGGCCGTGAGCAGGGCAGCGATGCGCCAGGGGACTTTCATTGAGATTCTCCTTGATGATGAGGGGTGGAGCACAGGTCATTTGCCGCTGCGGGCGTGGGTGATGAGGTCGATGGCAAACGTGGACACCACGAAGATGACGGCGCCCAGCAGTGTGCAGCCGATCACCACGGGGGCATCACCGGAGTTGGCGGCGCTGACCGCCAGCCGGCCCACCCCGTCGAGACCGAACAGTTGCTCGGTGATGATGGCGCCGCCGAGGATGGTGGCGAACTCGATGGCGCCGAGGGTGAGAATCGGGTTCAAGGCGGCCGACAGGGCGTGGTCGAAGTACACCCGTTGCGGCCCAACTCCTTTGGCCCGGGCGGTGCGGATGTAGTCCTTGTTCGCGACTTCCAGTACCGACGCGCGCACCACCCGCTGGAACAGTGCGACCTCGGCCAGCACCAGGGTGAGCCAGGGCAGCAGAAGATGTCGGGCCCACTCCACCGGCGACTCGGTCAGCGGTACATAACCCCCGCCGGGGAAGAACTTCACCCCGGCCAGGGACAGCTTGAAGTACAGCAGGTACAGCAGCGCCACGCCGGTGACAAACGTCGGGATCGACAGGAACACATACGAAATGCCCGCGGTGGCGGTGTCGAACCACCCGCCGGGGCGCCGCGCGGCGTACACCCCGAGCAGTATCGACAACGCTCCCCACAGCACGAGCGCGCCCACCGCCAGACTGACGGTGACCGGGATCTTCTCCAGGATCAGTTCGGTGACCGGCCGTTGCTGCCGGTACGAATAGCCCAGACTGGGCGGCCAGTTCAGCAAGCCGGTCGGGGTGCCCTTGATCTCGGGGCCGCGCACGGCGTAGTGCCACAGCTGCACCCACCACGGATCATCGAGCCGAAGGCTGCGGGCGATCGCGTCGACGGTCTCCTGAGATGCGTTCTCCGGAGCCAGCATCCGGGCCGGGTTCTGGTAGGCGACGCGGGTGAGGCCGAAGGTGATCAGCACGACCACCGAGACGGTGAACACCATGCGGCTGGTGCGCCACAGCGCGAAGCGCGTCATCGCCGCGCCAACGGGTCGAACCGGCTGCGCAGCCGCGTGCTCAGGATGTTGAAGCCCAACACGGTGACGAACAACGCGAATGCCGGCGCGATCAACAGCCAGGGCTGGGTCTGATACAGCGCGGACTGCTGAGCGTTGGCGATCATGGTGCCCCAACTCGGGGTCGGCGCCTTGATGCCGACGCCCAGATACGACAACGAGGCCTCGGCGACGATGTTCGCCGGCAGTTGCACCGACCAGTAGATGATGACCGTCGGCGCGATGATCGGCAGGATCTCGCGCAGCAGTACCCGCCAGTGAGAGCTTCCGGCGCCGATCGCCGCCAGCACAAACGGTTTGGCCTTCACCTCGATCACGGCGTTGCGGACCAGCCGCGCGAAATAGGTCCACGAGAACAGCGCGATGATGCCGATCACCACGAAGATCGGATCGATCAGATTGGTGCCCGCGGTACCGCGGTTGAGCGTCACCACCGACAGCGCCGTCACCAGGAACGGAAACGCCAAGGCGATGTTGGTCAGCTCCGACAGCGCCGCATCCACGCGCCCTCCGAAGTAGCCGCCGAGCAGGCCGACGATCACACCGATCAGCATGGCCAGCGTGGTCGCCGGGATGCCGATGCCCAGCGACACCCGGGCGCCGTAGAGCGTGCGCACGAAGACGTCGCGGCCGTTGCCGTCGGCGCCGAGCAGGAACCCGTTGCCCCCGGTGATGGGAAGCCCCGCGGCGTCCAGGGTGTCGTCGGGGAACTGGTCATTGGGACCGTGACCCACGACGGCGGCCACCAGCGGTGCTGCCAGCGCGGCGATGACCACCAGCAGCACCAGCGCCGACCCGATCACCAGCCCGGGGTCGGAGAGAAAGCGGCGCAGACGATTCCGGGGTGTCAGCGTGTCGAGATCAGCACCCGCTGCCTGCGGCAACAGGACTTGACTCATGTCACCAACTCTTCGTCCACGTTTGGTACCGCATCCAGAAGCGCGCGGGTGTAAGCGGATTGCGGATCGGTGAACACCGTGGCGGTGTCACCGGACTCCGCGACTCCGTCCGGGCCCAGCACGATCACCTGATCGGCGATCGACGACACCACACCCAGGTCGTGGGTGATGAACAGGAATGCCGTGCCCTGTTCACGTACCAGTGTCTGGACCAACTCGATGATCTCGCTGCCGGTGGTGACATCCAGTGAGGACAATGCCTCGTCGGCGACGATCAACGCCGGCCGCAACACCAGCGCCCGCGCGATCGCCACCCGTTGGCGTTGCCCGCCGGACAGTTCGGCGGGATAGCGGTTGAGCAAGGCGGCGGGCAGTCGTGCGGCATCGGCGGCCTCGTGCACCCGCCTGCTGATCGCGGCGGCCTCGACGCGCTGGACCTGCAACGGCGCGGCCAGGGACGCGGCGACCGTGCGCCGCGGGTTGAGGCTCGAATACGGGTCCTGGAAGACCATCTGCACCGCCCGCCGGGTGGCCGGGGCCAGGGCGGGCACACCGTCGCTGAGTGAGGTGGGGAACTGCTCACCGGCCAGCCGGATGTCGCCGCCGTCGGCGTACTGCAGCCCGGCGACGATGCGTCCGACAGTGGACTTCCCCGAACCGGATTCGCCGACCAGACCGACGATCTGACCGCGGTCGATGGTGAGGTCGAAGTCTTCGACGACCGTCCTGCGCTGCCCGCGGGTCCTGGTGCGGTAGGACTTACGCAGGCCGCGGACGGTGAGCACCGTTTCGGCATCGGCCGGCGGCACACGGGTGGCCGGGGCGCGCAGACTGTGCAACCGGGAAGCGCGCAGCAGATCCCGGGTGTACTGCTCGCGTGGGGCGCGGTACAGCTCGGCGCGGGTGCCGGTTTCGACCACCCGGCCGTCCTTGACCACCACGACGGTGTCGGCGATCTGGTGCACCACCGCCAGGTCGTGGCTGACGAAGACGATCGCGGTGCCGTGTTCGCGCTGGAGCCGGCCCAACAGCGCCAGGATTCCGGCCTGGACACTCACGTCCAGAGCGGTGGTGGGTTCGTCGGCGATGATCAACGCCGGATTCAGCGCGATGGCGATGGCGATCATCACCCGTTGCCGCATGCCGCCGGAGAACTCGGCGGGGTAGTGGGCATAGGCGGTGTGCGGGTCGGCGATTCCCACCTCACCGAGCAGTTCTTCGACCCGGCTGCGGCGCTGCCGTTTCGATCCGCCGGAGTGCATCCGCAGCACCTCGCCGATCTGGTCGCCGACGGTCTTGAACGGATGCAGATTGCTCTGCGGATCCTGGAAGACGAACCCGATCTGCTTGCCCAGGATCCGGCGCAGCTGACGCGGTGCGACGGTCAGCAGGTCCTGCCCGTCGAACCGCACCGTTCCGGTGACGTCGGCGTCGAGCCCGAGCAGCCTGGTGGCGGCCAGCAGCGAAACGCTCTTGCCGGAACCGGATTCACCGACCACCGCCAGCGTCTGCCCGGGGTCCACCGAGAAGCTGAACGACTCCACCGCCCGGACCGCCCGTCGTCCCGAGGCGCGATCTCCGGTGTGGATGGTGACGGAGAGATCTTCGACCTCAAGCAGTGACATGACTGCTTTTCACGGGGGATCCCCACTGCCACAACAACACACGGACATCGTGGACGTCGCCGGGCGCGGGAGCACGGGTTTGGCTCAGTGGGAAATTAACGCCGGGTTACACGCGCGCCGATCAAAAGTAGAACCCGGCGAAAGGAGCCAGGGGCACCGCGAACAACCGGTCGGCAACCTCCAGAGCCTCCGGGTCGGCGACGGCCACAAGTCCGGCCAGCGCCGCAGTGCGCCAGGACGTCCCACCCAGCAGGACGGCCGCCAACGTCGCCACGTCCACCGTCAACTGCGGCGGTCGTGATGTCGGTACCACGCCCCGGGCGGTCAGGGCGAAGGTGCCGGCATTGTCGGGCAACACACGATCCTGCACGGCGATCACCAACTCGGTGGCATCCGCGTAGCGGCGCCCAGCCAGCGCCCGGTGGGTGTCGAGCACCCGCAGCCAGGTCTCGTCACGCTCACCGACCACCTGTACCGCGCGCCGGTCGGTCAGCAGCCACGGCAGCGGGTCGTCCACGGGAGACAACGTGAACACCAGCCGGTCCACCAGGTCGAGGTCGAGCAGGTACCGCACCAGGCCCAGGTAGGCGGAGTCGGTGGGGGCGAAGAAATCGTCGACGACCACCGTCCTTTCGTTCTGGACGAACCAGCGGTCGGTGTTCTCCGGCCGGTACCGGACGAAACCATCCTCGGCGCCTGGTTCCCCGTGCACTGCAACATAACTCGGGGCCGACGAGGTGGCGGCCCGGAACTGCTGGTTCTGCCACCACACCGCGGGCCGGCCGATACCGCCCGGGCGGGTGGGCCGGGCGCGGCTGTAGATGGCGGGCAGCAGGTCCCACGCCGAGCCCGGCTCCACCAGCCGGACCGGCCCGCCCTCACCGACTCCGCGACGCAGCACCGCCTCGGCGGTTCGTACCTCCAGCGTGTGCGTGGAACTGGCGACCGAGTACCCGAACCGCTCATAGATGGTGGCCTCGGAGGCGCGCAGTGTGGCCACCACCTCGCCGCGGTTGCGCAGATCACGCAATTGGTGATGCATCAGCGCGGTGGCCACGCCGCGGCGGGTGGCCGTGGGCAGCACGCCGACATGGGTGACCGCGGCGTGCGGCACCTGGTTTCCTCCCGGCAGGATGAGCGTGCTGGCGGCCGAATCGGTGGTCCCGACGAGCACGCCGTCGACGAAGGCGCCGAGAGTGCGTCCTGGCTCGAGCAGTTTGGTGATGGTCCCCGCGGGAAGATCGACCAGCTTGGGAAAGCCGACCATCGCGGCCCGAAAGACGTTGGTAGCGGCGATCAGCTCCGCTTCGTCGTCCAGGACGCGGATCTCGGGCGCGCTCATGCGGTAACCCGCTGGTGCCGCCCCTGGGTGCTCATCGGGCGCCCGCCCGCGCCCGGTACCGCGACGCCGGGTGATCGTCGCGGACCCCGTTGCGGCCCGACAACCGGGCCCGCAAGGTGGTGGCAGTCTGCGGGCGGGGCCGGATCCGGCCGCGGCGGGACAGTTCGGGAACCACCAATTCGGCGAAGTCGCGGTAGCTGTCCGGGTTGACGATGTGGATCAGGTTGAAGCCCTCGGTATCGGTGTCGGCCAGCCACCGCTCCAAGGCGTCGGCCACCGATGGGGGAGTTCCGACGAACGTCGGCGTGCGGCCGAACCCGTGCGACGGTGCCAGCGCCTGGCGCAGTGTCCAGGTGCGGTCGGCGTCGGCGAACATGCTCAGCAGTGAACGGTTGGAATCTGTTCGGTGACTGCCGATCACACTGTCGAGGTCCCGGCCGGAGAAGTCCACCCCGGTACTGGCCGAGTAATGGGACAACGCCCCCTCGACGTCGAAGTAGGACTGGTAGTCGGCCAGCTTGGCTCGTGCCCCCTCGTCGGTGTCGTCCACCACCACTGCGACGGCGCTGACGAAGCGCAGCGTCGACGGGTCGCGCCCGAAGCCCTCGGCCAGCTCGCGGATGGTCGTGACGGTGCGCCGCAGGCCGGCGGCATCGGCGCCGGCGACGAAGACGACCTCGGCGTGCTTGGCGGCGAACTGTTGCCCACGGGGTGACCCGCCGGCCTGGAACAGCACCGGGGTGCGCTGCGGGCTCGGCTCGGACAGGTGGGCGCCGGGGACGCGGAAGTAGTTGCCGGAGTGCCCGATTGGGTGCACTCGGCTGGGGTCGGTGTACACCCGCTGATCGCGGTCTCGCACCACCGCGCCGTCCTCCCAGGAGGATTCCCAGAGCTTGTACACCACGTCGAGGAACTCGTCGGCCCGCTCGTAACGCTCGTCGTGCGGCACTTGACGGTCCAGCCCGAGATTGCGTGCCGCGCTCTCCAATTGGGAGGTGACGATGTTCCACGCCACCCGGCCACGGGTCAGGTGGTCCAGCGTGGTGAACTTGCGGGCCAACAGATACGGATGCTCGTAGGTGGTGGACACCGTGACCCCGAAGCCCAGATGCGTGGTGGCCGCCGCCATGGCCGACACCAGCAGCAGCGGATCGCTGACCGGCGACTGGGTACCGGTGCGTAGGGACGCCTCGGCATCCCCGGCGTAGGTGTCCAGCAGCCCGAGCGCGTCGGCCAGGAACAGGGCGTCGAAACCGCCGCGGTCCAGGGTCTGAGCCAGCTCGGTCCAGTACTCGATCGTGTTGTACCGGTACGTCTGATCGCGGGGATGGCGCCACAGTCCGTAGTTGACGTGTGACACCGAGTTCATCGAGAACGCATGCAGGATGATGGGTTCCGGGTCCGTCATCGCCGTCAGTCTCCTTGGCCGCCGCGGCCGCGGGAGGCCAGATCCGGCACCGGATCCTTTCCGTTGACCAACCAGTCACCGAGAATCCGGGCCTTGTAGACCCGCGGATTGTGCGACGCCAGGGTGCGCGCGTTGCGCCAGTGTCGGTCCAGCCCCAGCTCCTCGGAGACCCCGGACGCCCCGAGCGCGTCGAACACGGTGGTGGTGGCCTCCAGCGCAGCCGCGATGATCACCAGCTGCGCCTGGGTGACGGCCACCTCGGCGTCGATCAGCCTCTGGCGGTGCCGATCCGCAGCGCCGGTGATCCGGCCGCGCACCACGTCGTCGAGCGTGCGGGCGGCGGCGGCCAATGCGGACTGCGCGGCGAACACCTCCGCGGACACCTGACCGATGACCTGCAGCAGTTGCGCGTCGTCACGGGCCACCGGGGTGAGGCCCTGAGGATAGTTGCGTTCGCGGGCCACCAGCGCGGTGTGGCCGTCGCGCAGGGTGGCCCTGGTGATTCCGGTGAGCACCGACAGCATGGCCGTCTGATAGAAGTGCGGTTGGTAGGAGAAGCGGTCGGCGGCGGGGAACACATCACCGGCTTCGGCGCGCACCCGGTCGTAGCGCGCCGACCCGCTGGCAGTGGTGCGCTGCCCGAAACCACGCCAGTCGTCGATCAGGGTGACCCCCGGATCATCGGCCCGCACCAGGGCGGTCCAGAGTTCGCCGTCGTCGCCGCGGCCGATGACGTCGAGCCAGTCCGCGTAAAGGCTGCCGGTGGCATAGTATTTCGCGCCGCTGACCACCCAGTGGTCGTCCTCGGTGGTGACGGTGGTGGCGATCTTCGCCAGCGTGAGATTGTTGGCCTCGGTCCAGCCGCCGCCGACGAACGCGCCGGCGAGGAAGCGTTTGAGCCAGATGTCACCGGAATCGGATCGTGGTGCGTTCAGCCGGTCCTCGACGAACGCAAGGTGGTTACGAAAGATGTGCGCGACGTTGGGGTCGGCCTCGCCGAGATCGGCCAGCAGCAGAAAGGTCTGCTCCAGTGAGGCGCCCAGCCCGCCGTACTCGACGGGGATGCGCAGCGTGCCGAATCCGGCGTCGCCCAGCTGACGGACCTGATCGTGCGGAAACACCCGGCCGCGTTCGCGTTCGAGGTTGCCGGCCGCGATGTCGGCGAAGTGCGGTGCGAACCGCGCCCGCAGCTCGTCGAGATCCGCGGTGGGTGGCTGCAGGTAGGTGGCTGAGGACATGGTGCTTCTTTCAGTGAGTGCGGTGGGGAGGGACGGCGAGGCCGAGATGGTGGCGCAGTGTGCTGCCCGAGTACTCGTGGCGGAACAGGCTGCGCTTGCGCAGCAGCGGGACCACCTGTTCGACGAAGGTGTCGAACTGGCCGGGCAGTCCCGAGTCCATCAGCACGAAGCCGTCGGAAGCCTTTGTGGTGAACCAGCTCTCGATCTCGTCCGCGATCTGTTCCGGTGTGCCGGCGACGCTTGCGCCCCAGCCGTTCACGGTGCGGTACAGGAATTCCCGGACCGTGGGGTTGCCGTCCTTGGCCAGCGCCCGATAGCCCGCCAGCGCCGTCTGATGGGTTTCGGTGCTGTCGGGGAACGCGGAGTCCGGCACCGGGCCGTCCAGATCGGCGCCGGTGACGTCGACGTCGACCTCCAGCAGCCAGCCGGCCTGGTACTCGGGGCTGAAGTACTCGTAGGCGGTGCGCTCGATGCGGGCCACCTCGTCCTCGGTGGAGCCGACGATGAAGCGCAGCGACGGGGTGATCAACGGCGCGGCGGCGCGGCCCTGGGCCCGCGACTCGGCCTGGATCTGCCGGTAGAACTCCTGGGCCCGGGTGCGGTTGCCCTGGCCGGTGAAGATCACCTCGGCGTGCCGGGCGGCGAAGCCGCGGCCCGTCGCCGACGACCCGGCCTGGAACAGCACCGGCCGGCCCTGCGGGGAGCGGGCCGCGCCGATGGGTCCTCGCACGTCGAAGTAGCGACCGTGGTGGTTGGCGACGTGGATCTTGGTGACATCGTTGAAGATTCCGCTGCGCCGGTCTTCGACGATGGTGTCGTCGGCCCAGCCGTCCCAGAGTTTCTGGACGACGTCGAGTGCTTCTTCGGCCACCCGGTAGCGCTCGTCGTGGTCGACGACGCCGCGGGCGCTGAAGTTGTCGGCGGCGGCCTGGGCGAAGCTGGTCACCAGGTTCCAGCCGGCGCGGCCGCCGCTGAGATGGTCGAGGGACAGCAGCTGCCGGGCCAGGTGGTAGGGGTGCTGCAGAGTGGCCGAGCCGGTGACCACCAGGCCGATGTGGTCGGTGACCGACGACAGGGCCGCGGTGGTGGTCAAGGGCTCGAAATCTTCGGTGGTCTTGTACGGCCAAGTGGCCGGCGGGCCGAAGTTCAGGCCGTCGGCGAAGAACACCGCGTCGAAGGTCCCGGCCTCCGCGGTCTGGGCCCGTCGCACCAGGCGGCGCCGCACTGCTGCGGTGCTGTTGTCGATTTCGGGATGCCGCCACGGGCCCGCCGAGCGGGTGTTGCCGTAGGCCAGCAGATGCAATTGTCGCGACACAAACGGCAAGCTATCGAGCCCCCGCGGATTACGCGCCGGTTAAATTTGTCGAGAGTTCAAATTGCCGACTCAGAACTCGCCCAGGTAGAACCGGCCGCCCTGGTCGTCGCTGCACTCGGCCATGCGCCCGTAGGGCTGCCGGCTCGGCTCCTGCAGCACGGTCCCACCGGCGTGCCGGACACGTGCCACCGCGTCGTCGACATCGGCGACCGTCCACATCGGCACGGTGACGGTTCGGGCACTGCCGCCTGCCACACCGGCCATCGGATGCGAGCCTTGAACTTGCCAGCCGTCGTCCACCCGTCCCGGCTCGAATGTCCAGAAGAGGAACCCGCTGTAGAACGCACGGAATGCGGCGGCGTCGCCCACTTCGTATGTGATGTACGAGAGTTCGCCCGGCCCAGCGCCATTCAGCGCGGGCCGGGGAGTTCCCGGTGCCGGTACGAAGACCGCGAACGGGGTGCCCTGCGGATCGGTGGCGTCGAGCACCGAGCCGAAATCGAACTGCGTGACGGTGCCGGGGCGGCCACCGCCGCGTGCGATCGACTGCCGGGCACCCTCCAGGTCGGTCACCGCATAGCAGCAGAACAGCGTGTTCACGCCCACGCTGTAGATGCCGATGCGCTGGTCGGTGTTGACGACCTGGTGCGTGGCCGGGTCGAATTCCCAACCGAGGACGCGGCCGTAGAACGCGGCGGCCCGGGCTACGTCGACGGTCCACAGCGAGACGTACCCGACGTCGCCGTGCTGAATCGGCGTCGTGGCGCCGGTGACGGGGCCGGTCAACATCCACCGGTGTCCGAACGGGTCAATGACGGTGGCGTTGCGTGAGCCGTGAGCCTCGTAGGGTTCGCGCTCGACGTGCCCGCCGGTGTCGCGAGCCTTGCGCAGGGCCGCGTCGGTGTCGGGTACCGCCAGCATCAGGCTCACCGACGTGGCGCCGGCGACCGGTGCGGTCAGGCCCAGCTCCGGATACTCGTCGGCCAGGTAGAGCACGCCGCCCGCCAGGATCAGCTCCGCGTGCCCTATTCTGTTGTCGTCCATGACAATCGGCTGACCCTGCACCCGGGCGCCGAAGGTATCGGAGTACCAGGAGATGGCGGCGCGGGCGTCGGCCACCGTCAGATACGGCAGAGCGGCCGGGCGGGGGAGGGTGGTTCGGGTCAATTCCGTCAGGGCGGTATCGGTGCCGCTCATGATCACTCCTTCGGGCATCGTCAGGGCCGACTCGAGACGGCGCCGAAGGCGGGCCGCGAAGCCGGGGTCGGGCTGGACCGGAAGGTCGTCGCTGTGCAGCACGTGCAGGGGGTCGGTCATGACGTTCCTCCTTCCGGGTACTGCTGTCTGAAGGCCCGGCGGGCCCGGACCAGGAGCGCCTCGGTGGCATGGACGGTCCGTCCGATCAACGCCGCGCATTCGGGCACCGAATGGTCGTCCATGTAGCGCAACACCAGCACGCTGCGGTGCGGCTCGGCCAGCCTGTTGAGCACGCTCTCGGCGACCATGCGGTCCAGTTCGGCGTCCCACGCACCGGTGTCGGGCCCGGGCTCTGGCAGTTCGGCCATCGGGATGAGGTGCCTACGCCGGTAATGATCGGCGAGTTTGTGCCGCGCCACCCCGAGTAGCCAAGGCACCGTGACCGGGGGTGGATCCGGTTTCCTGGCGGCGTCCATGGCCGCCAGGAAGGTCTCCGAGGTCAGGTCCTCGGCGGTGCCGCGGTCGCCGCAGCGCCTGACGAAGTAGCCGTACACGATCGGCAGGGCTTCGTCGTACAGCGTCAGCAGCGATTCGGCGCTCACACCCCTATCGTCGTGATCCGACGCCGGACTCCGTCACCTTTCTCGTGATCTGTGGGTCGCGCCCCGCACCACTAGAGGCCGGAGGCGACGACATCGAAGGCCTGGCCGAGTGCCTCGGTGAGTGACACCGAGGCGTCCGCGAGCCAGTGTTCGTAGGCGGACAGTGCCACGCCCAGCATCATCCAGCCGACGGCCTGGGGGCCGATGTCGGCGGCAAGCTGTCCGCGCCGGTGGGCGACGAATTCGGCGATCACCTCACGCCACCCCGCATACATCGTCATCGAATATGCCTGCAGCTCAGCAGTTTCCAGGATCAATCGCATACGCTCACGGTGTCGCGCGGCTTCCATGTCGTCGAAGGTGTTGAAGGCCAGCAACCCCGACCGCAGCGCGTCGCGCAGTGGCACCTGTTCGTCGAAGCCGCCGAACAGTTCTCGCAGCTGGGCCAGATGCACGTCGAAGTCGCCCCAGGGCAGCGCGCTCTTGGAGGGGTAGTAGCGGAACAGGGTGCGACGGGCGATGCCCGCGGCCTGGGCCACGTCGTCGACGCTCACCGAGTCGAACCCCCGCGCGCAGAACAGGTCGATGGCCACGTCGGCGATGTGGTCGCGCGTGGTGGATCGTTTTCGTCCCAGTTGGGGCTTTTCAGAAGCCACCGCTGCTCCTCTTCCATTTAGGCACTCGATGCCATATTGTGGTCCGCACCCGACGTTGTGTCGAGTGTCACATCAAGAAAGGCTGGTTTTATGGAACACGATCCGCAGGTCGCCTCCGAGGCCGAACTGGTCACCGAGACGCTGGTCGAAGAGGTGTCCATCGACGGGATGTGCGGGGTCTACTGATCATGAGCAGCGCGCCGACGGTGACGTCGTTCGATCCGGATTGTGGATGGCGTCTGCATCCGCAGGTGGCGGTGCGGCCGGAGCCGTTCGGCGCGCTGCTGTACCACTTCGGTACTCGCAAACTGTCATTTCTGAAGAATCGCACCATCCTGGCCATGGTCGAGACGTTGGGCGAGTACCCCGATGCCCGGTCGGCGTGCCGCGCCGCGGGCGTCGACGAGGACGCCCAGGAGCCGTACCTGCGCGCATTGGCCACGCTGGCGGCGTCGAACATGCTTGTCTCGAAGGAGAATTCATGACTGCCGTAGCCCCCGTCCCCCGTCTTGTCGATCAGTTCGAGCGCGGTCTGGACGCCCCGATCTGTTTGACCTGGGAACTGACCTACGCCTGCAATCTCGCATGTGTGCACTGCCTGTCGGCATCAGGCAAACGTGACCCGCGTGAGCTGAGCACCGAGCAGTGCAAGGCGATCATCGATGAGCTGGAACGCATGCAGGTGTTCTACGTCAACATCGGCGGTGGTGAGCCCACGGTGCGCCCGGATTTCTGGGAGCTGGTCGACTACGCCACCGCACACCATGTGGGCGTGAAGTTCTCCACCAACGGGGTGCGGATCAATGAGGCGGTGGCGGCCAAGCTGGCCGCCAGCGATTACGTCGACGTGCAGATCTCCCTCGACGGCGCCACCGCCGAGATCAACGATGCGGTGCGCGGAAAAGGCTCGTTCGACATGGCGATCCGGGCTCTGGAGAACCTGAAGAACGCCGGTTTCAAAGACGCCAAGATCTCGGTGGTGGTGACCCGCCACAACGTCGACCAACTCGATGACTTCAAGGCCCTGGCCGACCGGTTCGGCGCCACCTTGCGCATCACCCGGCTGCGGCCCTCGGGCCGCGGGGCCGATGTGTGGGATGAACTGCATCCCACCGCCGCCCAACAGGTGCAGCTCTACGACTGGCTGGTGCTCCACGGTGAGCGGGTGCTCACCGGTGACTCCTTCTTCCACCTCTCCGGGCTCGGTGAACCAGGAGCCCTGGCCGGGCTGAACCTGTGCGGCGCCGGGCGCGTGGTGTGCCTGATCGACCCGATCGGCGACGTCTACGCCTGCCCGTTTGCCATCCACGACAAGTTCCTGGCCGGAAACCTGGTGTCCGACGGCGGCTTTGACAATGTATGGAAGAACGCGCCGCTGTTCCGGGAGCTGCGTGAGCCGACCTCGGCCGGCGCCTGCGGGTCCTGCAACCACTACGACGCCTGCCGCGGTGGTTGTATGGCGGCGAAGTTCTTCACCGGCCTGCCGCTGGACGGTCCGGATCCGGAATGCGTCCAAGGCTACGGCGAACCCGCCCTGGCACTGGAGCGCACCAAACCCAAGCCCAGCGGCGACCATTCCCACACCGGCAAACGCAAGAATGCGCCGGTGATGCTCACCTTGAGCGCTCCTCCCAAGAAATTCTGCAACGAAAGTCCTGTGTAGAAAATGGCTCGTGACACGTGGTTCGAAACCGTTTCCATCGCCCAGCAGCTGGCCAAGAAACGGCTGCCCAAATCCGCCTACTCAGCTTTGCTGGGCGCCAGCGAGAAGGGTGTGACGATCTCCGACAATGTCGAGTCGTTCTCCGAACTCGGCTTCGCTCCGCATGTGGTGGGCGCGGCCGCCAAGCGTGATCTGGCCACAACCGTGATGGGCCAGGACATTTCGATGCCGGTGATGATCTCACCCACCGGGGTGCAGGCTGTCGACCCCGACGGCGAAGTCGCCGTCGCCCGGGCCGCGGCCGCCCGGGGTACCGCAATGGGTCTGTCGTCCTTCGCTTCCAAGCCGATCGAAGAGGTCATCGCGGTCAACGGCAAGATCTTCTTCCAGATCTACTGGCTGGGCGGCCGCGACGCCATCCTCGAGCGGGTGCAGCGCGCCAAGGAGGCCGGCGCGGTGGGGCTGATCGCCACCACCGACTGGAGCTTCTCGCACGGCCGGGACTGGGGCAGTCCGAAGATCCCGGAGCAGATGAATCTCAAGACCATGGTGAAGATGGCCCCTGAGGTGATCACCAAACCGCGCTGGCTGTGGAACTTCGGCAAGACCATGAGCCCGCCGGATCTGCGGGTGCCCAACCAGGGCCGCAAAGGTGAAGCGGGTCCGCCTTTCTTCCAGGCCTACGGCGAATGGATGGGCACCCCGCCGCCCACGTGGGAGGACATCGCCTGGCTGCGCTCCCAGTGGGCCGATGCCCCGTTCATGCTGAAGGGCATCGTCCGGGTTGACGATGCCAAACGTGCTGTGGACGCCGGGGTTTCAGCAATCTCGGTGTCCAACCACGGCGGCAACAACCTCGACGGCACCCCAGCGGCCATCCGCTGCCTGCCTGCCATCGCCGATACCGTCGGCGACCAGGTGGAGGTATTGCTCGACGGTGGGATCCGCCGCGGCAGCGATGTCGTCAAGGCCGTCGCCCTCGGCGCACGCGCAGTGATGATCGGCCGCGCCTACCTGTGGGGACTGGCCGCCAACGGCCAGGCTGGTGTGGAGAACGTCCTCGACATCCTGCGCGGCGGCATCGACTCCGCCCTCATGGGCCTCGGCAAGGCCTCCATTCACGACCTCACCCCCGACGACATTCTCATCCCGGACGGTTTCACCCGCACCCTGGGCGCCTGAACCGCACGCTGATACGGGCGTGGCTCACGGGGCTGAGGTGACCCGATGGGCCCGCCCGTCCCGGCGGCGGTGAAAGAAATCGAAAGACTGCGCCAACAATCGAGGCGCGCCAGGTGAATTCGGCCTACCATCGGCAAGTGCCTGTCCCCACCGAATTCGGAGCCAGTGATCTGGGGAACCGCACCTCATTCCAGCTGCACGGCACCTCGGCCGTGGTGGTGGTGCCCGTCGGCTCATGCGAACAGCACGGCCCGCACCTGCCACTGGACACCGACACGCGGATTGCCACCGCCGTCGCCCGCGAACTGGCCGGGCGGCTCGGGCCTGATCACCTGCTCGCGCCACCGGTGGCCTACGGGGCCAGCGGCGAGCACGAGGCGTTCCCCGGCACCATCTCGATCGGCGAGGACGCCTTGGAGCGGTTACTGGTCGAGTTCGGCCGGTCCGCGTGCCGGTGGGCGCCACGGGTGGTTTTCGTCAACGGTCACGGGGGCAATGTCGGGGCTTTGCGGGCGGCCACCCGTTTGTTGCGCTACGAAGGCCGCGACGTGGTGTGGTGTTCGTGTCTGGTCCGAGGCGGCGATGCTCATGCCGGCCACACCGAAACGTCGGTATTGCTGTATCTTTCGCCGTCTGATGTCCTGATCGAGGAGTCCTGTCCGGGAAACAGTGCGCCACTGGCGGAGTTGATGCCCAGGATGCGGAGCGGGGGAGTAGCTGCAGTGAGTGAGGTGGGAGTGTTGGGGGATCCGACCACTGCGACGGCGGTTGCGGGCGAACGGTTGTTCGAGGAGATGGTGGCCGGCTGCGTCGACCGGGTGGCCCGGTGGGCACCCCGAGACGACGGAATGTTGTCATGATGTCCGGCACCGAAACCGACACCGACACCGACATGGTGCGGGAGACCGCCGAACCTGCCGCCCAGACCCGCCTTCCGGACGGGTTCGCGGTCCAGATAGACCGGCGGGTCAAAGTGCTGGGGTCCGGATCTGCGCTGCTGGGCGGGTCGCCGGCCCGGTTGCTGCGGTTGGCGCCGGCCGCGCAGGTGATGCTGGACGGGGGCCGGCTCGAGGTGCGCGACGCCACCAGTGCTCAGCTGGCTCGTACCCTGCTGGATGCCACCGTCGCCCATCCCCGGCCCGCCGGAGGGCCCTCCCACCGCGACGTGACGGTCGTTATTCCCGTGCGCGACAATACTTTAGGAGTGCGGCGCCTGGTCGCTGCGATGCGCGGGTTGCGCGTTCTGGTGGTCGACGACGGCTCGGAGATTCCGGTGGCCCCGAGCGATTTCGCGGACGCCCACTGTGAGATCGAAGTGCTGCGGCATTCCGTGAGCCGCGGGCCCGCCGCCGCCCGCAACACCGGGCTGGCGGCCAGTACCACCGACTTCGTGGCCTTCCTCGACTCCGATGTGGTGCCCCGACGGGGCTGGCTGGAAGCGCTGCTCGGCCATTTCTGCGACCCGGCGGTGGCGCTCGTGGCGCCGAGGATCGTCGGGCTGTCGCAGACCGACAACGTGGTGAGCCGCTACGAAGCCATCCGGTCGTCCCTGGATCTGGGGCACCGCGAAGCCCCGGTGGTGCCCTACACCACGGTGTCGTACGTGCCCAGCGCGGCGATCATCTGCCGACGCCGCACCGTGGCCGAACTGGGCGGATTCGACGAGAGCATGCACTCGGGTGAAGATGTGGACCTGTGCTGGCGCCTCGTCGAAGCAGGTGCGCGCCTGCGGTATGAGCCCATCGCCCTGGTTGCTCATGAGCACCGCACCAAGATGCGGGACTGGTTGTCGCGCAGGGCGTTTTACGGCACATCGGCCGCACCGTTGTCGGCCCGGCATCCGGACAAGACGGCGCCCATGGTGATCTCGACCCCCACGATGGTGGTCTGGCTGCTCCTGGCCGCCGGCACCCGGCTCAGCTACCTGGCGTCGCTGGTGGCCGTGGCCGTGACGGGACGACGGGTCGCCACCGCGATGCAGGCTCCGGAGACGGGGGCCAGTGACGTGGCCGCGGTGACCGGCCGCTGGCTGGGTTCGGCGGTACTGCAACTCGCCTCGGCCATCTGCCGGCACTACTGGCCGGTGGCGCTGCTGGCGGCGTCGCTGTCGCGGCGCTGCCGGCGCATCGTGCTGGTCGCGGCCGTGGTCGACGGGGTGGTGGACTGGCTGGCCCGCCGAAGGCACGCCGAAGACGACGCCAGGCCGCTGGGACTGATGTGTTACCTGGTGCTCAAGCGCCTCGACGACGTGGCCTACGGGACCGGGTTGTGGACCGGCGTGGTGCGGGAACGTAACCTCGGCCCGCTGAAACCGCAGTTCCGGAGCTGACTGTCCGCCTTGTCCGTCTCCTCGCACAGCGATGTCCTGATCATCGGTGCCGGTAGCGCCGGATCCATACTGGCCGAGCGACTTTCGGCGGATGGCAGCCGTTCGGTGACCGTGGTGGAAGCCGGGCCCGGCCCACAGCAACCCGGTGTCACCGCCCTGACACGCAACGGTCTGCAGTTGCCGATCGGCGCGGCGAGCCCACTGGTGGCGCGATTCCAGACCGAACTGACCGCCGACCCACAACGGGTTGCGCAGATCGTGCGGGGGGCCACGGTGGGCGGCTCCGGAGCGGTCAACGGGGGCTACTTCTGCCGGGCCACGCCTGCGGACATCGGAGGCTGGGATTTGCCGGGGTGGAGTTGGGGCGACGTGCTGGCAAGCTACCGGGCCATCGAGACCGATCTGGACTTCGGCGCCCACCCCGAGCACGGAGACCGCGGACCGATCCGCATCCGGCGCACCAGCGACCTGGCAGGCAGCACCGCGGCCTTCGTCACCGCGGCCGAGCGGGCGGGTTTTGCGTGGCTGCCCGACCTGAATGGCACCGACGCCATGACCGGCGCAGTGGACGGTATCGGCGCGGTGCCGCTGAACATCGTCGACGGTGTCCGTACCGGGCCCGGCGCGGCGTTCCTGGAGCCGGCGTTGAGCAGAGCAAACCTCGTCCTGCGGACCGGTACCCGAGCGCACCGGGTGCGGATCGAGGCCGGCCGGGCAACCGGCGTCGAGGTCGTGGGGCCGGACGGCCCGGCCACCCTGACCGCCGACCGAATCGTGCTGTCCTGCGGGGCAATCGGCTCAGCACACCTGCTGATGCTCTCCGGAGTCGGCGACGAGACGCAGCTGCGTGAGGCCGGAGTGACGGTCACCGTGCCCGCCCCGGTGGGCCGTCGCTGCGCCGACCACCCCGAATGGGTGTTGCCCACCGACTGGGCGGTCGTCGCCAGCAGGCCCGTTCTCGAGGTGGTGTTGAGCCTGCGCAACCAGATCGAGATACGGCCCTACACAGGTGGTTTCGTTGCCATGGTCGGCGACGGGATCGGTGGGCGCCCGGATTGGCCGCACCTCGGGGTGGCTTTGATGCAGCCCCGCTCACGGGGGCGCGTGACGCTGGTGTCCGCCGACCCGGCGGTACCGCTTCGCATCGAGCACCACTACGACCGCGATCCCGCGGATGTCGAGGCTTTGCAGCGCGGTACCGGGATCGCCCGGGAATTGGCAGGCGCAGCAACCGAAATCGGGGAACCCGCGTGGGCCACCTCCCAGCATTTGTGCGCGACGGCGCCGATGGGTCTCGACGGGGACCCGGCTGCGGTGACGGATCCGCAGTGCCGGGTCCTGGGTGTGGACGGCCTCTGGGTGGTCGACGGGTCGGTGCTGCCTGCCGTGCCGAGCCGCGGCCCGCACGCCACCATCGCGATGCTCGCCTACCGGGCGGCGGCCTTCGTGTGATTTCGGCGCGTTTCCAACCGCTGAGCGGTTACCAGCGCGCCCAAATCCCAAAGGTCAGGCCAGCGGAGCCAGCGCTTCGGCCAGCAAGGTCGCGGCCACCACGCCGTCGATCACCGGCACCCCGAGCTGCTGGCGCAGGGGTTCGGCGAAGCGGGCCATGGCGGCGCAACCCAGCACGATCGACCGGCTGCCGTCGGCCTGCAAAGCATGCGCGCACAACCGGCCGATGGGCTCGATGGTGGTGGGGTCGGAGTCGATCTGCAGCACCGGGATGTCGCTGGCGTACACGCCCAGACAGGCGGCCGGGGTGTAGGTCTTGGCCAGCTCCCAACCTCGCGGCACCGTCGACGACATCGAGGTGACCACCGAGAACGTGCCTGCGGCCAGGGCGGCGGCGTGCATGGCGGCCTGGGCGATGCCGAGCACCGGCTCCGTGACCAGCTTGCGCGCCTCCTCCAAACCCGGGTCGCCGAAGCAGGCGATCACGTACGCGTCCGGCCGGGTTTCCACGGGCCGATGTGCTGCGGCGCTGAGCTGATCCAGTAAGCCTGGCACACAACGTCGTTCGTCGTCGTCACTTTCGATGCTCGCCGGCCCGAACGCAGGGTTCACAGCCTCCACGACGGTGGCCGGGCGCGCCACGGACGCCGCGGTGGCCTCGATGGCCGATGTCATGGACGCGGTGGTGTTCGGGTTGACCAGCAGGAGCCGCACGTTTGCAGCCTAGTGCCGGCGCCGGTGCTGTGCCCGTCGGAAGTGCAACTGCCAGTGCCGCAGCCGATCTCGTCAGGAGCGGTGGCGGCCGATCGATTTGCGGCGGCGACGGGTGAGCAGCAACCGCACCGCCCGCAGCTGCCTGCCGTCGCGTCCCGGCGCCCAGATTCCGACGAACACCGCGGCCACGCCGAGTACCACCGCCAGCGCCAGCAGGGAGGAGTCCATCGCGTCCAGGAACGCGGTGCGGGCCATGTCGGCGAGTCCGGCGCCCGACGGGCCCAGCTGGTCAGCCACCGCAATGGCTTCGGCGAGCGAACTCAGCGCCGGTTCACGGGCCGGTTCCGGCAGCTCGGTCAGCTCCGGTGCCAGCATCTGGCCGTAGCGGGCCGCCAACAGCGAACCGGCGACGGCGATGCCCAGCGCAGCGCCCAACTCGCGGGTGGTGTCGTTGACCGCGGAGGCCACACCCTGCTTCTCGTCGGGTGCCGAGCCCATGATCGCGGACGTGGTGGGAGCGGTGCACAACCCGATACCGGTGCTCATGATCAGCAGCGGCCACGCGAGATCGACATACGGCGAGTCGACCTCGAGCAGCAGCATGCACAGCAGTCCGGCGGCGATCAGCAGCAGGCCGACGAACAACACCACGCGCAGGCCCACCCTCGGCAGATACCAGCCGTTGGCGGCGCTGAGCAGCAGCACCGGACCCATCAGCGGAACCAGGGCGGCGGCGGTCATGAGCGGGCTGTAGCCCATCACCAACTGGATGTACTGGATGCCGACGAAGAAGAAGCCGAAGTTCGCGAAGAACAACAACGTGATGCCGACGGCGCCGGTGGCGAACGACGGATTGCCGAACAGCCGGACGTCGAGCATCGGCTTCCCGACCTTCAGCTCGACCAGCGCGAATGCCGCGGCCAGCGCCAGTCCGCCCGCCATACAGCCGACCACCAGCAGGTCGGTCCAGCCGCGTGCCGGGGCCTCCATGACGCCGAAGACGAACACCGCGACCGCGGCGGCGATCAGCGCCGCGCCCCTCCAGTCCAGTGAGGTGGCGTCCTCGTCGCGGGAGGACCGCACGGTGCAGGTCAGCACGAACATCGTCAGCCCGGCCGCAGCGAACGCCCAGAAGATGGATTGCCAGGACCAGAAGTGCAGCAGGACACCGGATCCCAGGAAGCCGAAGACGGCCCCGGAGCCGACGACACCGGCCCAGATGCCAACGGCCTTGTTGCGCTCGGCCTTTGGATAGGCCGCCGTCAACAGTGAGAGCGTCGCCGGCATGATGAATGCCGCACCCGCACCGGCCACCGCCCGCGCGGCGATCAGCTGGCCGGCATCGGAGAACAGCAACGGCGCGGCGGAGGCGATGGTGAACACGGCCAGGCCGATCAGCAGCGCGCCGCGGCGGCCATACCGGTCGCCGATCGCTCCGGCGGGCAGCAGCAGGCACGCCATCACCAGGGTGTAGCCGTCGACCACCCAGGTGAGCTGTGTCTGGGTGGCCGACGTCTGCACGGCGATGTCACCGAGGGCGGTGTTCAGCGCGATCATCGACGACACGACGATGCTGACGTCCAGGCACGCGACGATCAGCAGCCACACGCGAGCGCGCGTTGACATCTCCGCCAGGGCGGGGTCGGTAGGCTTGTCGGGCCGAGCGAGGGTGTCGACCATGATGGCGCTCCTCTTCGGTGGACGTACTTTCGAGACTAACAGTCTTGTACAGGGACGCACAGTCTCGCCGGTGAAGAAGGAGCCTGCGATGACCGCCGGGCGCAGCGACCCGCGGCCGGCACGATCACGTGCCCGTCTACTCGAGTCCGCCACGGCGCTGTTGCGTAGCGGTGGCCCCAACGCCGTCACCGTCGACGCGGTGCTGCGCGGTGCCAACGTGGCCCGGGCAACGCTCTACCGGCATTTCCCCAGCGGTCACGACCTGGTGGCCGCCGCTTTCCACGCACTCATCCCGCCGGCGCCCACACCGCCCGACGAGGGTTCGCTGCGGGACCGGCTGATCGCCCTGGTGCAGGCGCAGGCCGAGTTGATCGCCGAAGCGCCGGTGAGCCTGACCGCCATGTCCTGGCTGTCCCTCGGCGGCGACATGGAACAGTATCCGTCCTCTGATGACAGCGCCGAGGTGCGCACGCTGCGGGAACGGGTGGCCGAACAGTACGCGGCGCCGTTCGACGCCATCCTCGACAGTCCGGACGCCGTAGCCGAACTGGGCGAGGTCGATCATGTCGAGGCCGCCGCACTGCTACTGGGGCCGATCGCGCTGGGCAAACTCAGCACGCTGCCCGACGTCGACTACCGCCGGCTGGCGGTGCTGGCGGTGGATGGCTTCTTGGCCACCCACGCCGGCTCCAAGGCTCACCTCACGGAATAGCGGATCGGCAGATGCTTGAGCCCGCCCACGAACGTCGTCGCTGACAGTTCGGGTTCGCCGGCCAGTTCGATCGACTGGAGCCGGGGGAGCAGCTCGGTGAACAGGCTGTTCATCTCCATCCGGGCCAGCGCGGCGCCCAGGCAGAAATGCACTCCGTAGCCGAACGCCACGTGCCGGTTCGGGTCGCGGGCGACGTCGAACCGGAACGGATCGGTGAAGACCTCCTCGTCGCGGTTGCCCGACACATAGGCCAGGTACACCGATTCCCCTTCGGCGATGCGCACGCCACGCACTTCGGTGTCGGCGGTGGCAGTGCGCATGAACTCCTTGACCGGGGTGCTCCAGCGGATCATCTCCTCCACCGCAGTCGGCATCAGGCTCAGGTCGTTGCGCAACCGGTCCAGCTCGCCGGGGTTGTCGATCAGGGCGCGCAGGCCCCCGGAGATGGCGTCCTTGGTGGTGTCATGACCAGCGCTGGCGACGATCACGTAGTAGGACGCGGTGTCGACATCGGACAGCGGCTCGCCGTTGATGCGCCCGTTGGCGATGGCCGAGGCCAGGTCGTCGGTAGGGCTCTCGCGCCGCGACGCGGTGAGGGTGGAGAAGTAGGCGAAGAAGTCCAGCAGCACCGCCATCTGCTCCTCGGGTGTGGTGCCGCGCTTGTACTCGTCGTCGTCGCCGCCGAACATCTCCTGGGTGAGGGTGTGCATGCGGCCGTAGTCCTCCTCGGGGAGCCCGAGCAGCGACATGATGACGTACAGCGGGAACTGGACGGCGATGTCGGTGACAAAATCGCATTCCGGGCCGATGTCTCGCATCTGGTCGACATAACGTCTGGCCAGCTCGTCCACCCGGACCTTCAGCGCGCGCATGGCTTTCGGGCGGAACCAGTCGGCGCCGATGGCCCGGACATCGCGGTGGTGCGGGTCATCCATGTGGATGAGCGTGCGCAGCCCCATCCCGGCCTCCAGCTGTGCCTTGGCCAGGTCGTCGGCCTGGGCGGTGCTGAGCAAGGGGCGCGGCTCGCTGATGAACAGGTTGTTCTCGCGCTCGATGGCCATGATGTCGGCGTGCTTGGTGATGGCCCAGAACGGCCGATACGGAGACTTGTCCACCCAGGCGACGGGTTCGTGGGCCCGCAGATGAGTCAGCGCCGCATGTAGCCGATTGTCGTCGGCGTAGGCGGTGGGGTCGGCCAGTACCTGGCCTTCCAGGCTGGTTCGGCGGTCCTGGGTGGGTGTGCTCATGCGGCGACTCCTAATTGACGGGTGTCAGGTTTCCAGTGTGGAGGAACCTCGGAGCGGGCGGGAGGGATTTGCGGCTAAAGTCCCGATTACTTTGGACTCTTTCAATCGACGGCCCATCCGACGAGGGTGGGTGGCCCTGCTGGCGGTTCTCGTGCTGCTGATCGCCTGCGGATGTAGCGGTGGCGGCAGTCAAGCCTCGGGCGACGACCAGGTGCCGACACCCGATCCAACCCTCGGTTCCGGCGTGGTGCGTACCGACTCGGGATCGGTGCGTGGGCTTGTGGCCCCCGATCATGTTCTCTTCCAAGGCATTCCGTACGCCGCACCACCTGTCGGCGAACGACGCTGGCAGCCGCCCGCCCCGCCGGCGCCCCGGCCGGAGATGTTCGATGCCAGCAAGCCGGGGCCCCGTTGCGTCCAGGACACCAGCCTCGATCCCGACTTCGGTCGAATCGCCAGCGAAGACTGCCTGTCGCTCAACGTGTGGTCACCCACCGGTGCGGTCGGACTGCCGGTGATGGTGTGGATCCACGGCGGCGCGTTCGTCAACGGCAGCGCCGACCTCTACAACGCGCAGTGGCTGGCCGCCAAGGGCCGCATGGTCGTCGTCACCGTCAACTACCGGCTCGGCGCTCTCGGGTTCCTGGCGCACCCGGCGCTGGGACCTCCGGAACAGCTGGGCAACTACGGATTGGCCGATCAGCAGGCGGCGCTGCGATGGGTCCGCGACAACATCGCAGCGTTCGGCGGCGACCCGAAGAAGGTGACCGTGGCGGGGGAGTCGGCCGGCGCGATGTCGGTGTGTGACCACCTGGTGGCCCCCGAATCGGCGGGATTGTTCCGGGCCGCCATCCTGATGAGCGGGCCCTGCCAGGCGCAACTCGATGTCGCCGCAGCCCGCCAGCCCAGCCTCGAGTACGCGGCGACGGTGGGCTGCCCGGACCCGGTGACTGCGCCGGCCTGCCTGCGCGCCCTACCCCCGGCGGCTCTGGAGCAGCCGGTCTACTTCGGCAGGATCGGCGACGACGCACTGTCGGGGCCGGTCACCGGCACCTCGATGCTGCCGGTGGACCCGGTGAAGGCGATGGCCGAGGGCAAGGCATTGAAGGTGCCGGTGTTGATCGGCACCACCCGTGACGAGTTCACCCTGTTCATGGCCCTGCAGTATCTGCGGGAGAACCGGGAGCCGGAGCCGGCCGACTATCCGCGGCTGCTCGCCGACACATTCGGCCCGCACGCCGCCGCCGTCGAACAGCGGTACCCGCTGGCGGCCTACGGAGACAATGTCTCGTCGGCGTATTCGGCGGCCGTCACCGACGGTGCCTTCGCCTGTGTGGCCGACCGGATGGGCGACGACATGGCCAAGACGGGTGCGGCGGTGTACGCCTATGAGTTCAACGACCGCACCGCCCCCGCACCCGAACCGCTGCGGCAGGTGCCGTTTCCGGTGGGCGCCAGCCACTCGCTGGAACTGCGCTACCTGTTCGACGTGGGCGGCGCACCCGCACTCGACCCGGTGCAGCAGAAGCTCTCCGACCAGATGATCGGTTACTTCAGCCGGTTCGTCACCGACGGTGTGCCCGCCGCCGCGGACGCCCCGGGGTGGCCACGCCGCGGGGGGGACACCAAGGCGTGGATGTCGTTCGACGCGGACGGCAGCCGCGTTGTCACCGGCTTCGAGCAGGAGCATCAGTGTGATTTCTGGGCCAGCACGGTCCAGCGATAGGAGAGCCATACCGACACCGGACCCGCGTCGCTTCGCCCAGCAGTGGGTGGATGCCTGGAACGCGCACGACATCGAGGCGGTACTGGCCCACTTTCACGACGACGTGCTGTTCACCTCGCCGGTGGCCGCCCGGGTGCTCCCCGAGACCGGGGGCGTGGTCAGGGGTAAGGAAGCCTTGCGTGCGTACTGGGTTTCTGCGCTGCCGCTGATCCCGGACCTGCACTTCGACATCGTCGGCGTGTACGCGGGGGAGTCGACGCTGGTGCTGCACTACCGCAACCAGGCCGGCGGCCTGGTCAACGAGGTGCTCACGTTCGACGGCGACCTGGTGCGCGAGGGGCACGGCACGTATCTGGTCGAGGTGTAGCGCGGCCGATTCCTGCGCTACGGTCGTGATGCGTCCGTAATCGCGGCCCGTGTGCAGAAATCGGCGGCGGAGCAGCGGCAACCGGCCCTGATCAGGGATTTGGATCGGGCCCGGATCTAGGGCATACTGTTCGGGTTGCCTTGAGCCGGGTACGCCCCTTGCGGGCCGGATCCGGTACGGGCATACGACCTGCGCCCTACGGGCGCGTCCGGTCCAACCAACGAGTGTGTACGAGAAATCGAACGCGTTCGAGGCTGCGTGAGGGCGACACACCCGACCGCGGGGGCCGGTGAACCAGAGACAGGTAAACAGCGGCGGCATTTCGCGCGGGCATCGCGCGGGACGACGACAGTTGGGGGCTCCAAGAGGAGCCCCGTGAGTAGTGAGGTAGGAGAAGCGTGGCGGGACAAAAGATCCGCATCAGGCTCAAGGCCTACGACCACGAGGCCATTGACGCCTCTGCGCGCAAGATCGTCGAGACGGTCACCCGTACGGGCGCAAGCGTGGTCGGGCCGGTGCCGCTGCCGACCGAGAAGAACGTGTACTGCGTCATTCGGTCCCCGCACAAGTACAAGGACTCGCGGGAACACTTCGAGATGCGTACGCACAAGCGGCTGATCGACATCCTCGACCCGACGCCGAAGACCGTTGACGCCCTGATGCGCATCGATCTGCCGGCCAGCGTCGACGTGAACATCCAGTAGAAGCCCCCAGGAGACTTACAGAAATGGCACGTAAAGGCATTCTGGGCACCAAGCTGGGCATGACACAGGTGTTCGACGAGAACAACAAGGTCGTTCCGGTGACGGTCGTCAAGGCCGGACCCAACGTGGTGACCCGTATCCGCACCCAGGAGACCGACGGCTACAGCGCCGTCCAGCTCGCCTACGGCGAGATCAGCCCCCGCAAGGTGAACAAGCCGGTCACCGGTCAGTTCGCCGCCGCAGGCATCAACCCCCGCCGCCACCTCGCCGAGCTCCGTCTCGACGACGAGGCCGCCGCCGCTGAGTACGAGATCGGCCAGGAACTGACCGCCGAGATCTTCGCCGACGGCGCGTACGTCGACGTCACCGGCACCAGCAAGGGCAAGGGCTTCGCCGGCACCATGAAGCGGCACGGCTTCCGCGGCCAGGGCGCCAGCCACGGCGCGCAGGCTGTGCACCGCCGGCCCGGCTCGATCGGTGGCTGCGCCACCCCGGGTCGCGTCTTCAAGGGCACCCGCATGTCCGGCCGGATGGGCAATGACAAGGTCACCACGCAGAACCTGAAGGTGCACAAGGTCGACGCCGAGAACGGCGTCATCCTGATCAAGGGCGCCATCCCCGGCCGCAACGGCGGGCTCGTCATGGTTCGCAGCGCGATCAAACGAGGTGAGAAGTAATGGCTAGCAAGATCGACGTTCGTACCCCGGACGGCAAGAAGGCCGACAGCATCGAGCTGCCCGCCGAACTGTTCGACGTCGAGGCGAACATCGCGCTGTTGCACCAGGTGGTCACCGCGCAGTTGGCCGCCAAGCGTCAGGGCACGCACTCCACCAAGACCCGCGGTGAGGTCTCCGGCGGCGGCAAGAAGCCGTACCGGCAGAAGGGCACCGGTCGCGCCCGTCAGGGTTCGACCCGCGCACCGCAGTTCACCGGTGGTGGCATCGTGCACGGCCCCAAGCCGCGCGACTACAGCCAGCGCACCCCCAAGAAGATGATCGCCGCCGCGCTGCGAGGCGCTCTGAGCGACCGCGCGCGTAACGAGCGCATCCACGCCGTCACCGAGCTGGTGACCGGTCAGGCTCCGTCGACCAAGAGCGCCAAGGCGTTCCTGGGGACGCTGACCGAGAACAAGAAGGTGCTGATCGTGATCGGCCGCGCCGACGAGGTGAGCATCAAGAGCGTGCGCAATCTGCCTGGCGTGCATGTGATCTCGCCGGACCAGCTCAACACCTACGACGTGCTCAACGCTGACGACGTGGTGTTCTCGGTGGAGGCCTTGAACGCCTACATCAGCGCCAACACCAAAGAGGAGGTGTCTGCCTGATGGCTACCATCGCTGACCCCCGCGACATCATCCTGGCCCCGGTCATCTCGGAGAAGTCGTACGGGCTGATCGAGGACAACGTGTACACGTTCGTCGTGCACCCGGATTCGAACAAGACCCAGATCAAGATCGCCATCGAGAAGATCTTCAAGGTCAAGGTCGATTCGGTGAACACCCAGAACCGTCAGGGCAAGCGCAAGCGCACCCGCGCCGGCTACGGCCAGCGCAAGAGCACCAAGCGCGCGCTGGTGACCCTGGCCCCCGGTAGCAAGCCGATCGATCTGTTCGGAGCACCGGCCTGACGGCCGGGAGTTAAGGATTAACTAATGGCTATTCGCAAGTACAAGCCGACGACCCCCGGTCGCCGCGGTGCCAGCGTCTCCGATTTCGCCGAGATCACTCGCGATCATCCGGAGAAGTCGCTGGTACGTCCGCTGCACGGCAAGGGTGGACGCAACGCGCACGGCCGCATCACCACGCGGCACAAGGGTGGCGGGCACAAGCGTGCCTACCGTCTGATCGACTTCCGTCGCCACGACAAGGACGGCGTCGACGCCAAGGTCGCTCACATCGAGTACGACCCCAACCGCACCGCGAACATCGCGCTGCTGCACTTCGTGGACGGCGAGAAGCGCTACATCATCGCCCCCGAAGGCCTCAAGCAGGGTGCCATCGTGGAGTCCGGCGCCAACGCCGACATCAAGCCGGGTAACAACCTGCCGCTGCGCAACATCCCCGCCGGTACCGTCATCCACGCCGTGGAGCTGCGGCCCGGTGGCGGTGCCAAGCTGGCCCGCTCGGCCGGTGTCAGCATCCAGCTGCTGGGTAAGGAAGGCTCCTACGCCTCCCTGCGTATGCCCTCGGGTGAGATCCGCCGCGTCGACGTGCGCTGCCGCGCCACCGTCGGCGAGGTGGGCAATGCCGAGCAGGCCAACATCAACTGGGGCAAGGCCGGCCGTATGCGGTGGAAGGGCAAGCGCCCCACCGTCCGCGGTGTCGTGATGAACCCGGTCGACCACCCGCACGGTGGTGGTGAAGGCAAGACCTCCGGTGGTCGCCACCCGGTCAGCCCGTGGGGTAAGCCTGAAGGCCGTACCCGCAAGCCCAACAAGCCGAGCGACAAGCTCATCGTCCGCCGCCGGCGCACCGGCAAGAAGCGCTAGGCCGGAAAGGATCAAGCGATGCCACGCAGCCTGAAGAAGGGCCCGTTCGTCGACGACCATCTGCTCAAGAAGGTCGACGTCCAGAACGAGAAGAACACCAAGCAGGTCATCAAGACCTGGTCCCGTCGGTCCACCATCCTCCCCGACTTCATCGGCCACACCTTCGCCGTCCACGACGGTCGCAAGCACGTGCCGGTGTTCGTCACCGAGGCGATGGTCGGGCACAAGCTGGGCGAGTTCGCCCCCACCCGCACCTTCAAGGGTCACATCAAGGATGACCGGAAGAGCAAGAGGCGATGACTACTGCAATCGAATATCCGTCCGCGACCGCCAAGGCGCGCTTCGTGCGCGTCTCGGCGACCAAAGCGCGCCGGGTCATCGACCTGGTGCGTGGTAAGTCGGTCGCCGAAGCGCTCGACATCCTGCGCTGGGCGCCGCAGAGCGCCAGCGAGCCCGTCGCCAAGGTGATCGCCAGCGCCGCGGCCAACGCGCAGAACAACGAGGGTCTGGACCCCGACTCGCTGGTGGTCGCCACCGTCTTCGCCGACGAAGGCCCCACCGCCAAGCGCATCCGTCCCCGCGCGCAGGGCCGTGCCTACCGGATCCGCAAGCGCACCAGCCACATCACCGTGATCGTGGAGTCGCGTCCGCGCAAGGACGGAGGCGCCAAGGGTGCCTCCAACGCGCGCTCGCGGCGTGCGCAGGCCAGCAAGGCCGCTTCTGCGAAAGCCACGGAAGCCACGGCCACCGATTCGAAGGAGGGCTCGGAGTAGTGGGCCAGAAGATCAATCCCCACGGCTTCCGCCTCGGTATCACCACCGACTGGAAGTCCCGGTGGTACGCCGACAAGCAGTACGCCGACTACGTCAAGGAAGACGTCGCGATCCGCCGTCTGCTGGCCACCGGCCTGGAGCGCGCCGGCATCGCCGATGTGGAGATCGAACGCACCCGTGACCGGGTGCGCGTCGACATCCACACCGCGCGCCCCGGCATCGTGATCGGCCGTCGCGGCACCGAAGCCGACCGCATCCGCGCCGACCTGGAGAAGCTGACCAAGAAGCAGGTCCAGCTGAACATCCTCGAGGTGAAGAACCCCGAGAGCCAGGCGCAGCTCGTGGCCCAGGGTGTCGCCGAGCAGCTGAGCAACCGCGTGGCGTTCCGCCGCGCGATGCGCAAGGCCATCCAGTCGGCGATGCGTCAGCCCAACGTGAAGGGCATCCGGGTGCAGTGCTCGGGCCGTCTCGGCGGCGCCGAGATGAGCCGCTCGGAGTTCTACCGCGAAGGCCGGGTGCCGCTGCACACGCTGCGCGCCGACATCGACTACGGCCTGTACGAAGCCAAGACCACCTTCGGCCGCATCGGCGTGAAGGTCTGGATCTACAAGGGCGACATCGTGGGTGGCAAGCGTGAGCTGGCCGCCGCAGCCCCGGCCGCTGACCGGCCGCGTCGCGAGCGCCCGTCGGGCACTCGCCCGCGTCGCAGCGGTGCGTCGGGCACCACCGCCACCAGCACTGACGCCGGCCGGGCCGCCACGGAGGCCCCCGCGGTCGCCGAAGCGACCCAAGGCACCGAGGCCGCGGCAGGCGCGACAGAGACTACGGAGAGCTAGACATGCTTATCCCTCGCAGGGTCAAGCACCGCAAGCAGCACCACCCCCGCCAGCGCGGTATCGCCAGCGGCGGTACTTCGGTGAGCTTCGGTGACTACGGTATCCAGGCGCTGGAGCACACGTATCTGACCAACCGTCAGATCGAGTCCGCTCGTATCGCCATCAACCGGCACATCAAGCGTGGCGGCAAGGTGTGGATCAACATCTTCCCGGACCGCCCGCTGACCAAGAAGCCCGCCGAGACCCGCATGGGTTCCGGTAAGGGTTCGCCGGAGTGGTGGGTCGCCAACGTCAAGCCGGGCCGCGTGCTCTTCGAGCTCAGCTACCCGGATGAGAAGACCGCGCGCGAGGCACTGACCCGCGCGATCCACAAGCTGCCGATCAAGGCACGCATCATCACTCGAGAGGAGCAGTTCTGATGGCAGTTGGAGTGTCGCCGGGCGAACTGCGTGAGCTCACCGAGGAAGAGCTGACCGATCGTCTGCGCGAGTCGAAGGAAGAGCTGTTCAATCTGCGCTTCCAGATGGCTACCGGACAGCTGGACAACAACCGCCGGCTCCGCACGGTGCGGCGGGAAATCGCACGCATCTACACGGTGCTGCGGGAACGTGAACTGGGTCTGACGTCCGGGCCCGATGGTGGTGAGGAATCCTGATGGCAGAGAACGAAAAGGGCGCTAAGCACACGCCCCGCACCGAGAAGCCGCGTGGCCGTCGCAAGACCGCCATCGGCTACGTCGTGAGCGACAAGATGCAGAAGACCATCGTCGTCGAGCTGGAAGACCGCAAGAGTCACCCGCTGTACGGCAAGATCATCCGCACCACCACCAAGGTGAAGGCGCACGACGAGAACGGCGATGCCGGTATCGGCGATCGCGTTTCGCTGATGGAAACCCGTCCGCTGTCGGCTTCCAAGCGCTGGCGTCTGGTCGAGGTCCTGGAAAAGGCCAAGTAGCAGGCGAATTGCTGCGTTTCGCAGGAAGTGCCCGTCGCGAGCAATCGCGACGGGCACTTTTTGTTTTTCTCCGATGTGTTTGCGGGCGGGATAAAATCTGCTTACCCTTTTGCTGTGTGCCCCGGCTATAGCTCGCGTTTTGTCCTGGTGATGCCCCGTGCGCACGTCTCACGCCCTCTGTCGGACACTCGGTTGGCGGGCTGAGACGCAGATGACCCCTCGACCCGCTCTCGTCGATGCGTCGACGACAACGCGACTACGCATCAGCGAAGCGCTGCGCGCCCAAGAATCATCGGGCCAGCCCCGGTTCCGGGTGCCCTTCGGGGATCGCGCCGACACCTTCGTCAAAACCGTCACCATGGTGGGCGACTTCGTTTTTGCGGCGATCGCGGTGGCAGTGGCGTGGTGGTGGCTGACGAGGGTCGGCGAGTACATTCCCTTCGCGCTCCTGGCCCTCTTCGTGCCGATATTGATAGGGCTGATGAGCCTGCGAAATCTCTATCGGTCAGATCTCAACCGTCGGACCATCGATGACATCGGACCGATCCAGGTCGCGATTGTGCTCGCGTTGTCTTTGCATCTGGCCGTACTCGTGTTGTTCGGAAACCTGAACCTGTACAAGGTCGAAGGTTCGCGCAGCGAGATCTGGCTCACGACCTGGGCGTGCGCAGCAATTGCCATTCCGCTGGGGCGGATCGTCGTTCTCCTGGGGAGCCGTGTGCTACGGCTTCCGCGCCGCATCGCCGTCCCCACACTTATCGTGGGCAATGGCCGTGTGGCACACCAGATTGTCGAGCGGTTGCGGGTCTCGCCAGAGTACGGGCTCCGGCCCATCGGACTGCTCGACGTCGAGGCGCCGCAGTCGGGTAATGACGCGGCGCCGGACTTCTTGATTCCGTATGTCGGTGCACCCGAGCACCTCGAAGCCGTGGTGGAGGCCACGGGTGCACAGAACATCGTCATCGCGTTCTCGCGAAGTCGCGACGAAGTGCTCACCGACGTCATCCACATCGCTCACCGACTCGGACTACGGGTGTGGGTGGTGCCGCGCATGTTCGACACCATCGGCGCACGCGCACACATCGACCACATCGGCGGGCTGCCGTTGTTGGCCCTGGCCTACACCAACCCCAACGGGTGGCAGTTCGCCGCCAAACACCTCTCCGACCGCGTGATCGCCGGCCTTGGGCTACTGGCGATCTCGCCGTTGTTCTTGACGCTCATGCTGTTGGTCCGCCTGAGCTCCCCTGGACCGATCTTCTTCGGCCAGGACCGGGTGGGACGCGATGGTCGGGTGTTCGAATGTCTGAAGTTCCGGTCGATGCGTCCCCCGCGCGCTTCGGATGCGCAGTTCGAGCTCCAAACCGGTGCTGCGCCAGGCGGTGTCGAGGGGGTGGACCGCCGGACGAAGATCGGCAAGTTCATGCGCGCCACCTCGCTGGACGAACTGCCGCAGTTGATCAACGTGCTGCGGGGCGACATGAGCCTGGTGGGCCCGCGGCCCGAACGGCCGGAGTTCGTCGAACTCTTCGAGATGCAGATCCGGCGCTACGGTGAGCGACATCGGGTGAAAGCCGGCGTCACCGGCTGGGCGCAGGTGCACGGCCTCCGTGGCCAGACCTCGATCGCCGATCGCGCCGAATGGGACAACTACTACATCGAGAACTGGTCGCTGGTGCTGGATCTCAAGATCCTGGCGCTCACGGTGGCGGCGGTTCTTCGCGGCTCGGAGTAATTGCGCAGGCTGGTTCGTCGGGCCTGAGCTCCTTCGCCTGGCTCGTCCCGCCCCCGCAAGCGGGAGGTACCCCCGGCCAGCCTCGGACTCAGGCTGTTTCGTCGGGCCTGAGCTCCTTCGCCTGGCTCGTCCCTCGCCAGCCTCGGACTCAGGCTGTCACCTATTGATGACGTTCGACTCGTGGTAGTGCCGTTCGGTGTTCACCTGCCACGGGTCCACATCCTCGCCGAAGTACCGGGCGACACTGCGCATGGCGCTCAGCATCGCATGGTCCTGATTGTCGTAGCGGTGCATACCGTTACGACCGATCGGGTGCAGGGTCGGATGAGCCCGATACAGGTAGTCGCGGATCGCTGCGACGTTGGCATCGCGCGCCGAGTCGTAGATCGGATATGCAGACAGTGAGCGCACGACCGCGACGTGGTCGATCGCAGATTCGTCGAAACCCAATGCCCGGAGGTCCTGTTCGACGATGGTGCCAAGACTCTCGTTGATCATGATCCACAGATCATCGTCGGGGAGGGTGAAGTACTCCAGGCCCAGATACGTGCCGTCGAAGCCTTCCGGCGCCAGCGAATCCGACCAGCGGCAGTAGTTCTGCACCCGGCCGACGCGAAACTCCCTGCTGGGCGTGTACACCCAATTGAAGGGAATCTCATAACGTTTGTTGAGGGCGACGGCGACGGTGATCAGAGCCCGGTGCTTGAGCGCGGCGGCGGCGGCCCGAATATGCTGCGGTGGCTCCGGTTCCAGGATGTCCACCAATTGGCGCAGCGGCATACTCGAAAAAACCGCATCACCGGAGGCGGTTTGGCCGTTCTGCAGCTCGATCACCCAGCCATCGCCGTCGGAGCGGATGCAGGCCACGGGGGAGTTGAGGGCAATGACCGCGCCGGCCTGGACCGACGCCGCTGCTGCGGCTTCCCACAGCTGCCCCGGTCCGAGCCGCGGATAACGAAAGGTGTCTTGGCTCTTGGGCCCTCGGCCACCCAGCAGGTGCCAGGCGATCGGTTTTATCCGTTGACTGGCCCAATCACTGGCTATCGCCCCGGGATCGGCCAACCACGTTTTGCGGACGTAGCCGTCGAAGAACATCGTGTACCAGTAGCGACCGAACTCGTGTGTGCCCCATTCGCGGAAACTCGCCGAGTGGCCGGGGCGTCGGCCGCGGCGACGGATCCGAGACCACAACAGGCTGCCCATACCGTGCAGACCCTGTCGAAACCCCATTTCGGTCAACAGATCACGCCCGATCAGCGGATACTGCACGTAGGTGCCGTTGACCAGCATGGCGGAGCTTCGCGGCACCGAGATCCACTGATCGGCCGGCAGCAGAGAGTTCCAGAGGTCCAACACCTCTTCGTCTTTGGTGAAGAATCGGTGACCGCCCGGGTCCACCCGCCAGGGGCCGGCCGTGGGGGTGCGGGCCAAGCCGCCGACGGTGCCCGTGCCTTCGTAGATCCGGGCCGCCACGCCACGTTCTGCGAGCTTCAGCGCTGCGGTGAGCCCAGCCGGGCCCGCACCGACGATCAGCGGGTCACGGCGAGAGACCATGTCGGACTAACGGCCCCGGCGCTGCGGGAAGAGCCGGTAGTCCGCGATGAGGTCGTCGAGGTCGCCTGGCTGGAGATCGTTGAGCGCCGTCGTCAGGAATCGCAGCTGGGCGTACTGGCTCTGTATCGGCAGGAAGCCACTCAGCAGAGGCTCGGGGGAGCTGCGGATGACCAGATCCACCTGGCCGATCTCGAAGGCTTCGCTGATATCGCAAGCGTCTCGCTCCGCCAGCAGATGAGCGGCCCGCAATTCATCCATCGCGTCATAGGCAGCAAGGATGTTGATATGGAAATCGTCGCCGTGCATGGCATTTTCCAAGCCCTCCGCCGCGGCCAGAAAATCACCCGGGAGCAAACGTCGATCACCGTGTAGCCGCACACTGCACTCGGCCGGATCGAAATGTGCCGGGATCAGCGTGGTGAAGAAGTGGATCGAGGCGGCGTACACGGCGCTCAGCTCGAGGTTGGGTCGCGCCAGGTTGGCCTGGCTGAGGTTGTACACCGAAACGGTTCGTACCTGGTGTCGTTGGAGTGCAACAAGTATCTCGGTCACCTTTTCGGCGCCACGAAGATACGCATCGTCGAGTGAGCAGTTGTTGGCGCTGGCCCACCGTCGCAGGCCGTCGGGTATCAGACCGACATGAGTCGGTTCATGCTGCATCCGTCACCCCCTTTGCAACGTGACTGGATAGCAAACGTACTACACGCAGCATTGCGGCAACACCGGACAGCAAATGAAATGTCGATGCCAGTGTCGCTCAGCAAACGCACAGCTAGCGGTGCGCCTTTGCTGGAAAACCGTTATTCAGGCATTCAAGCCGGGGCCGGGGCCAGGGCCGAAGATGCGGTCGGTCGCTATCTTCGCCAGATCGCTCAGAACCTGGAGGTGCCCGGATCCCCACTGCCGGGGCTTGACGTCGAACACGCACAGCGTCCCGATGGCGTTGTCGTCATGATCGATCAGCGGGATGCCGAGATACGCCGCCACGGTTCCGTCGACGACCGCGGGGTGATCCTTGAAGGCCGGGTCGGCCCGCATGTCTTCGAGGACCAACGGCGCACCCGAGGCCACGGCGTACTGACAGACGGACCGCTCCAGCGGTGTCTCACGGAATGCCGGGTCTGGCAGATCCATGCCCACCGAGCTCTTGAAGTACTGCCGGTCGGCATCGATGAGTGTCATCGAGGACAGCGGAGCGTCGAGGGCTGCCGCGGCCGCACGCGTGATCCGGTCGTACACCTCCTCGGGGGCGGAGTCGAGGAGTCCGGTGGCATACAGCGCACGCAGTCGGGCGGGGTCACTGATGGTGGCCGAGATTTCCGATGGCCCAGCGGCAGAAGGCACTCCGGCAGCCAACAGGCGGCTGGCCGCCTCCTCGACGGACGGGCTGTCGGCAGCTCTCAGGTCGGCCAGCATCTTCTCGGCCACGGCATGAGCAACGTAGGTCTCCACGTCCAGGCCGGCGACTTGTGCGCACTCTTCGAGCTTGCGGTTGAGCCAATCATCGAACCGCGGCACCGTGCTGCTCATTCGCAACACGCTAGTCGAATCGGCGGCATTCGGTTGCCGGTGGAGTGGATCGCCGTCATTTCGACGACACGCGCGTTCAATCGTCCAGTACGCCGGCCCGAACGGGTCGGCGTCTCTTGGTCCACAGCATTGCCGCGACGATGGCAATGACGGCGACGACGGCCGCACCCACGCCCAGTGGAATCCACCGCTGCAACGACTTCGGCGCCGTCGCCGCAGAGGTGTCGACGGCCTCGGCATCGGCTCGTATCGCGACGTTGGTGGGGATACCGCCCGCACCTGCGGCCAGCACATCTCCGGTCAGTGCCGACCAACCGCCTTCGAGCCCCTCGATGTAGCCGAAGAGCGGATCCACCAATCCCCATTCGTCGGTGGTCGTGACGAGGACGACGGAACGGTTGCGTGGCCGGTCGGCGAAGACCTGGATCGAACCCAGTCCCTCGTCGATGTTCGCGCGGAGCTCGGTGGGCAGTCCGAGGTCCACCGTGGCGCCGTCACCGCCGACCGGCGGGTTCAATGAGGTGTCCGCCAGCGCTGCGGATTCGGCGACAATCAGGGCGCCCGAGTTGGCGTCGACGGCGGTCTTCACATCGACCACCTGTGGTGCCAGCGGCGCGCCGGTGAGACGCGCGATCGCCGAGACTGTCCGGGCGGCGTAGGAGAGTTGATTCGGGCTGGTGCCGTCCAGAGCCACCAGGAAACTGGGGCTGAACTCCGACGGCACGGCGCCGAAGCCGTTGAGCGGGGGACCACCGCGGTGCAGGGTCAACGTCGATTGTGGATCGATCTGGAAGGTGATGGGGGCGATGAAGGGCCCGCATGATTCGTTCGGTGTGTAGGTGAGCGCAAGATCCAAGTTGATCCACTGACCGAAGGCCTGGTTGTTCACGTCGAAGGTGGCGTCGAGTCGCCCACTGTCGTTGAGCGGGGCCCGGTACACCACAACATCATTGGAGCGAACCACGACACTGGCCGAATCGTCCCCGGGGACGGGTGTGTAATCGGCGAGCAGATGCACCTGCACACCGTCGACACGACCGCCGCCCAGCGCCGCCCGATCCACCCCGACCCGCAGGTTTCCGGTGCGGAGCACGTCCGTCCTACCGGTGACGTTCAGCTCGCCGAACGTCAGGGTGTCCGCACTGGGCGGGACGACGGATCCGGCTTGCTCGACGCGAGTGGCGGCCGTCTGGACCAGTGACTGCAGCTGGTTGACGAGCAGCGACACCTGCGTCGAGAGTTCGTCCCCCTGGCCGGACACCCGCAGATAAGCGCTTGGTGCCCCGGCATTTTCGACGCTCAGGCTGGCGGGACCACCCGACTCGACGACGATCGCCCGAGTCAATTGACCGGCCGGTGGCGGATTCGCACCACGAGGCTGATTGACAACTCTTGTCTCCAAGGGCTGAGGATGGTAAAGCCGGGTGAGCGTGGAGACGAGGGTCAGCACCGACTGCTGCTCAGCGGCGTCGGCGTCGGTGGGCGCATAGATCGTGACGCGCTCGAGCACCGGCGGGAAGAAGTTCGAGATCGTGGTCGCCGGCGATTCGGTCCCGGTGAAAACCGTTGCCAGATCACTGACTGTCAATTGCTGCAGCGGTCCACAGAACCGGTCGGCGTTGTCGAGTGGACGGACGGTGAGCGAGAGGTCGAGCGTGGATGCCCGGATTCGAGCGCCCGAGATGTCGACGTCCAACGGGGTCACCGCCTGCGCCGATGACGCGGCGGGTAGATCGATCGCCGCGAGGAACCTGCCGTCGCCGTCCGCGATCTCGAGGTACCCGGCGTCGATGTTCATGGGCGCGTGGATCAGGCCCTGCAATCGCCCGGCGGTCAGCCCGGTGGGCACCGGCACCGAGAAATCGGTCTTGCTGTTGGCGCTGAGGAACGTCTCGGGTTCCAGCCCGAGGGTGGGCCAGGCCAGCCGCACTCCGGCAGAATCCACAGTGTCGGCAGCATCGCTGGGTTCGGCATGCGCTGGGCCTGCGACCGACCCCGCGAGCATCGTCGGCATGATGAGCACCGTCGCGACGATCAGCGCGCGCAGTGCGCCACCTCGACTCGCATTGCTGTTCATCGCCGCCAGGAGTGAACTAACCGGGTGCACGCGGTTCTACTTTCGACTGTTCGAGCTCAGAAATGCCAACAGGTTTCGGACTATACCGGCGGGCCCAGGGGCCTGGCGCGTTGTTGCTGGCGGAAAGGGCCGATGTCGCGCGCGAGGGGGCGTTAATCTACATTCTGGGATAGCGTGTGACGACTTGTGCGCTTGCCGGCTGGCGCAACGAGCGGGTCTGACGAGGGTGAGCATCGGTGATGAAGGGTCGCACTTGACTGTTCAGGACTTCGCGCGGATCTTGCGCACCCGGTGGAAGATCATCTGCGCCACAACAGTTGTCGCCGTTCTGGGGGCGCTCGCGTACTCGTTCGTCATCACTCCCCAGTACGAGGCCTCGACACGGCTGTTCGTCTCGACGACCTCCGACGGCACCAACAGCCAGACCTATGATGGCGGCCTCTTCGCGGAACGCCGGGTGCTCTCCTACACCGAACTGCTGATGGGCGAGATCCTGGCACAGCGCACCATCGACAAGCTCGGGCTCGACATGAGCGCCGATGAACTGCAGGAAGAAGTCGAAGCGAGTGCACCGACCGGCACCGTGCTGATCGACGTCGTGGTGTTGGACTCCTCACCGGTACGCGCCCGCGATATCGCCAACACGCTGGCCGACGAGTTCGTCGTCATGGCGGCGGGACTGGAAACCCCCGAACTGGGCGCTGAGCCCAACGCACGGGTGATCGTGCAACAACGCGCGGAGATCCCCGACAACCCGGTCAATCAGAAGACGGTTCGCACTCTGGCAATCGCCACCGTGATGGGCGCACTACTCGGAATCGTGCTGGCCCTGTTCCGCGACCGTGTCAACGATTCGGTCCATGGTCCGGAAGACCTGGAAAAGGCCACGGGAGTAGGGCTGCTCGCCGAAATCCCCTTCGACGGTCAGCGCCGGGAAAAGCCGCTCATCCCCTTCGACAGCGACCGGTCACCGGTGGCCGAAGCGTTCCGCGACCTGCGAATCAATCTGCGATTCCTCGAAGTCACCGACGGCCCCCGCGTGCTGCTGGTCGCCAGCTGCATGCCCGACGAGGGCAGAACCATGACGGCCGTCAACCTGGCTTTGGCGTTGGCCGAAGCCAAACACGATGTGGTGCTCGTCGACGGCGATCTACGGCGGCCCAAGGTCGCGTCGTGTTTCGACCCGGCCGGTCAAACGGGTTTGAGCACCGTGCTCGCCGGCGCGGCGTCTCTGGAGGAGGCGCTGCAACCGTCAGGCCACGCCCGACTGACCGTGGTGACCTCAGGTGCCATTCCGTCCAACCCCACGGAGCTGCTCGAATCCCGGGTGGCCAAAGATGTTCTGAGCCAACTGAGCCGACAGTTCGATTACGTGGTGGTCGATTCCCCGTCACTTCTGGTACCGGATGCCGCTCTGTTGGCCACCAATTCCCAAGGCGTGCTGCTGGTCGCGCAGTTCGGCAGGACCAGACGAAAGCAACTGGCCGATGCTATCCACACACTCCGGCGAGCCGGGGCACCGCTGCTCGGTGCGGTTCTGACGATGACACCGGCCAAGAAGCGATCTCAGCGCGAAGACCATTACGGCACGCACCGCACGTCGCAGGAGCAGCGCGGACGTTGGCGCCGCAGCTCGCAGAAGAACTGACAGATCGATGGATCGCTACGAATTCGAACGACACCGCACCCAAACCACATTCGTAGCCGCCGCGCCCAAACCGAACCGCCGGGAAGCAATTACGGCAACCGGTCCCGCAACGTCGTTCGGGACCTATCTCGCGGCGATTCCCCGCATTCTTGCATCGACGGCAACCGATGAGCGACGCCGGAACACGGCTTTTGCGTTGCTGATCGTCGGGGCCATCGCACTGGTGGTCACGCCGGACCTGATCACGTATCTGAGCGTGGAGCACTCGCCGATCCTGCCGCCGGGGGAGGCCGCCGCTTCGGCGGACCTGCCCCTGGCCCAGCTGGCCAGTCTCGGCGGCTCAGCACTTCTGCTTGCCCTGAGCGCCCTGGTGGCACTGATGGGCGGTCATCCCAACCGGGACATCACCGGCCTGCTGATCGTCCTGCTCGCAGTCAATCTGCCGTTTCTGTTCAGTCCGGAAATGCCACCCACGGCTGATCTTCCGAAGATCGCGCTGGCGAATCTTTTTGTGTTGGCCTTGTGGAACACCGGAGCCCCGATCGCGGGCCTGAAGTGGCTACCGATGACCGTTGCCGCGATCGCGGTGTACTCGCTCATCGGCGGGTTGATCATCCCGGAGTTCATGATGTACAACGCCGAGTCCCAGAAGGCGATCATCGCCGGGTGGGAACTGGCCGGCCCATTCGGCCACGCCAACGTCCTGGGAATGTACTGCGCCCTGGCCTTCGCGTTCGTGCCGCTGATCACCGAGACCCGGTGGCGGCTTGTCACCGCGGCGATCCTGATCGTCACGTTGCTGGCAGCGGCGTCCAGGACAGCGCTGATCGCAGCGGGGTTGATCTCGTTGTGGTGGGTGCTCTGCTGGTTCCGGTCCATGATCTCGGTCCGGATCGCCGGTACCGCTCTGGCCGTTTCGGCCGCCAGCGTCATGTTCGTGGTCCCGTTCGTGAAGTGGGATCCGTCCGCCTTCACCGATCGCGCCCACGTATGGGCGGAAAGCATCAAAGTGTGGCAGGACTCTCCCGTGGCCGGCATGGGCCTCAACTGGTTTCTCAACGAAGCGCAGGAATCGGGGAACATCGCAAAGTGGGCGTTCGTGGGAACCGGCCACAACATGGTTGTCGACACGTTGGTCAAATCGGGTCTGCTGGGCCTGGTTGTCCTGGTGCCACTGTTGGTCGCTGCGATAGTGTCGGCAGGCGCCTTGCCTGCCACCAATCAGCAGATCGCGTGCTTCGGTTTTCTCATGGCGTTCTTCATCGCCGCGACCACCGAGGCCGTCTGGGCTCTCCTGCCGAATCTGCAACTGTTTCCGATCAGCGGCCTGGTTTTCGCGGTGCTGATCCTGACCAGACATGACACACCCGTGGGGGAGGGGCTGCGACATGGGTTCTGACGTGACAGTGAGCGTGGTCATTCCGACGATCGGACGACCCAGCCTGGTGAAAGCGGTCGAGTCCGCGCTGCAACAGACCTCACCGCCGAGCGAGGTCATCGTCGTGCTGGACGCCGACTGTCAGCCCGATCTGCCGCCCTCGCCGGCGGTCCGGGTGCTGAAGACACCGGGGGGCGTGGGGGCCAGTGCCGCGAAGCACATCGGCGTCCAAGCGGCCACCGGCACCGTCGTCGCGCTCCTCGATGACGACGACACTTGGCGCCCAGACAAACTCGAGAAGCAGCTGGCTGCCGCGCCGCCAGGAGACCGCTGGATCATCTCCTCGCGATTCACCGTCCACATCGACGGACGCCAGCCGGTCATCGGGCCCAAGAACCTGATCAGCAGCCACGAACCCATCGCCCCGTACCTGTTCGAGCTCCGGACGCCACAAGCGTTCAACATGGTCCAGACATCCACCCTGGTGTTCCCGCGGACGCTGGCCGACACGGTGCCGCTGTCGGTGGCGGCCGGCTCGATACACGACGATCCCAAGTGGCTCATCGAAGTTCGGCGCGCCTATCCCGACCTGCCCATCATCCAGGTGGCTGAGCCACTGGTGGACATCGTGTGGACCGCGGCGTCGCTGTCGCGCTCCGGGGTCGATCGAAGTCAAGACCTGATCGACTGGGGCGTCCGCGAACTCGCGGGAGAATCCGATCGGGTGCGCGGCGACTACCTGTTGACCTCTCCGGTCGGGTCGGCGCTGGGAGCCGGATCGCTGCGCGGCGTCGCGACGTCGGTCGCGGCCGCAGTCAAGCACGGACGGCCGGGCCGGCTGGCGTGGGCGAGCGCCGCCAAGTCGGTGCTGCGGCTCGGTGCGGGACGGCTGAAGAAACTCCGGCGCTGATGTCGCCGTCATTCGCTCGCAACACCCTGCTCGGGTTCTCCTCCGGTGCCGCAGTCGCTCTCGCGGGATTCATCGGAAATGCCATCACCGCACGGTTACTCGGCCCCGACAATCTCGGTGTCTTCGCCTACGTGGTGTTCTGCGTGACCATCGGATCGATGATCGCCGGGCTCGGCATCGGCACAGTGCAGCAGCGGTTCATCCCGAATCTGCGTGCCGAAGGCCGCGACGACGAAGCCGACGGTCTCATCGGGGCGACCACCCGGTTGTCCACCGTCGCCGCGATCGTCGGCGCCGTCGCGCTGCTCGCCTATCTGTACTGGCCGGGTCGAGGTGCCATCGAGGGACCTTCCGAGACCACCCGCAACGTGGTGATCGGACTGGCTCTGGTTTGGTTCATCAGCTGGCGGATGGCCGAGGTCTACCAGTTCTACCTGCGCGGCGAGCAACGATTCGGTGAGCTCGCCCGGTTGTCCGCCTACTCCGCCTTGATCAAACTCGCGGTGATGGCGCTGGGGGCGTGGCTGTTCGGGATACCCGGCGCGCTCGCCGGTTTCATCGCCGCCAACCTCCTGCCGGCGAGCCGGATCTTTCGCTTGTTACGCGTCAAACCTCATGTCGGGCAGGAACTTCGGGGTCAGGTCACCAAGTTCGCGCTGGCCAGCTGGGCCACCGCGGTGCTCGGCGGCCTGGTGTTCGGCCGAACGGAGATCCTGTTTCTCGAGCATTACACCGATCTGGGCGCTGTCGGCTTGTTCGCCGCCGCGGTGACGGTGGCCGAGATGGCGGTACAGCTGCCACCCCTGTTGCTCTCGGCGCTGCTGCCGCGGTTCAGCGAGCAGCACGGCCTCGGGGCCCAAGACGAGATGCACAAGCTGTACCGGACGATGACGGCACTCATCGCGATGCTGATCGTGCCGCTCTGTTTCGGGCTCGCGGCGATTGCACCCGTTCTGGTGCCGATGTTGTTCGGCACGGAATTCGCCGATGCCGCCGCCGTCGCCTCGGTGCTGCTCATCGCGGCCGCGGTGAGCAGCCTGGGCGTCACGACGTTCTATCTGCTGCAGAGCATCGGCAAGACCGGGTTCCTGCTGATGTCCAACGGCATCGGTCTCATCGGCACGATCGCGCTGGGGTTTCTACTGGTACCCCGCTTCGGTTTGATCGGCGCGGCCTGGTCGCGGGGCATCGTGCAGGTGACGGTGGTACTCATCGAAACCTGGTACGTGACAAGACGGCTGAAGATTTCACCCCCTTACCGGGCACTGGGGGCGATAGCGCTGGCCGCAGTGGCGCAGGCGGCGGTGGCGTATTTCGCCGTGATGGAACTGGGCGGTGCGGTCTCGCTGCTGGTCGCGATACCGGCCGCCATCGTGGTGTACCTGATCGGTCTGAAGGTGCTGAGGGTCTCGTCGATGGTGGACCCAGGACTGATCGAGCGGCTGGTCGCCCGGATGCCGGGCCGGGTCAGGCCGCTGCTACGCCGTCTCGTGTAGGGCTCAGCCGGCACCGTCGCCCATCAGCGCCAACGCTGCGGCCTTCGGCGACAGGTCTTCCCGGAGCAACCCGAAATTCTGCTCGGTGTCATCGGTGTCTGAGCCGCCGTCGACCAGTTCGTAGTAGATCAGCGGGCCGGCCCAGTCCCACTGCTGAACCTGATCGCGGGCCTGCAACAGCGCCGCCGCTTGATCCTCCTCCGACACCGCATACGGTCCGGTCCCGGTGGGTGCGCCGAACTCGGTGATCCACACCCGCTTTCGGGTATCACCGTTTCTCTCCATCACCGCACGCACGTCGGGCAGGTGGTAGAAGCCGCCGTCGGTCCGCGGGCTAGGGTCCATGGGCCACGCGGGAAAACTGTAGGGGTGAACCGCGATTCCGTCGGCGAGTTGCGCCGTACCGTTGGCGTACAACTGCTCGAGGTAGACAACGGGGGCGATCTCGGATTCCGGCTCCTCGAATTTCGGGCTCAGCCCCCCGATGAGGAGCGTGGATTCGGGCGACACCCCGCGAATCGCGTCCACGGCCAGCCGGAACACGTCGGCGTACTCGTCGGCGTCGGGACGTGGCGGCCAGAACTTCCTGGTGTTGGGCTCGTTCCAGATCTCCCAGGTGCGCACGCCGCGCGGCGCGTACCGCTCGGCGGCGATACGCGCGAAATCGGCGTAATCCGACAACTGGTCAGGACGGGAATGCCGTTCGGTTGTGGGATCGCCGGTGGTGGTCGTTCGTGACCAGTCCGGGCTGAACGCCACGACGGCCAGCACGTTGATCCCGTGGGCCGCGGCTTCGTCGACAACCAGATCGGGATAGGACCAATCGAACCGGCCGCGTTGGCTTTCCACCGCCGACCAGTCGATGTCCACCCTGACCCAGGCCGCGTTCATCTCCGTCATCAGGTCGAACTGCCGCTTGACGCCGGCTGGGTCCGCGTTCCGCGGATGCACCGTCATCCCGATCTCGACCGCGGGGGCCGGCGCGCGGCACGAGAGCGCGGCCGTGCCGATCAGGAGGATCGACAGCAGCAGCACCAGGCCGCGCGCGGTGTCACCGCACGATCGCCTGATGGTCCGTACCTCTGGAGAGTGGCCTGCCCAGCAGGCCTTCGGTTCGCCCGATCAACAGCGCCAACGCATCCCGCGGGGTGTACTTTCCGGGATTGCGAAGCGGTTGCAACACCGCCGCCAGCAGATGGGCCATTTTGTACCAGAGCGGGTAACGCCACGTGCGCAACACATTGCCCGCGCCGCGCCCGTAGTTGCGCAGTTTGCGTTGACGCTCTTCCGGGGGCAGGTGGGCGAACTCGGTTTGCGCGCGGACCACGATGTCGTTGATCCACTCGATCGAGAAATCGTCGCGTTCGGCCATCCGGAGGAGGAGATCGGTGCCCTCGCCGGCCTGCCATGGACTGTTGGCTCCCGAACCGCGCTCGGTGTCGAAGCCGCCGACTGCCATGAACTGTTCGCGTCTGAACACCGTGGCGGGTTCGATGACCCCCCACACATTGCGTCGTGTCATCGGCGAGCCGCGTTCGGGGAGAGGGTTTCTTGGGCCCTCCCGGTCAGCCAGCTGCAACGCGAGAACCGTTCTGGGCGCCACGCAGTGCGGTGCGACGCGTTCGAAGAAATCGGCGTCGATCCGGCTGGTGTCATTCGGGAACCAGAGCCAGTCCACGTCGGCGAGAACCCGTGCCGCGGCATTGCGACCGTTGGAGACACCGCGCGGGCTGGCCAGCGTGCGAATCTCGAGCACTCCACGAAACCGTTCCACCAGCTCGTCGAGCGCCGGTGGGTTGCCGCCGTCACCGTGGTGGGCGATGGCAACGGCGTGTGGTGGACGTGACTGGCCGGCCAGGTCGTCGAGCAGGAGGGACAGCTCCTCCCAGCGTCCCACCGTTGTCAGGCCGACACCGAATGTCAGGGTGGGAGTCCCGGTGCCGCTCACACGGAGGAACGCTCGCGCAGCGCCGCCGACAGATCGGGGTCGGCCCAGGTGCGCTGCAGGGTCTCGTCCAACTCGTGTACCGGCTTCCAGCCGAACACCTCGGCGATACGTGAGATATCGGCGCCGAGGTAAGGCCGGTCAACCGCCCGCATGCGCTTCGGGTCCTGTTGCACGGTGAATTCGAGGTTCAACGCCGACCGCATGCGGGTGAGAATCTCGTCGACGGAGTACTGCTGTCCGCTACCGAGATTGACCACCTCGCACGCGACGCCGTCGGAGTTGGTGCCGAGCGCGGCGGCGGCGAACCCGTTGGCAGCGTCCTGCACGTCGATGTAATCGCGCTTGGGCCAGGTGTTCCCGAGGTTGATGGTGTCTGTGCCCTGGCGCAGCTGGGTCACGATCGCCGGCAGCAGGTGCGGATTGGTCTCGCCGGGGCCGATGACGTTGAAGAGCCGGACGATGGCCGCGTTGATACCGCGTTCCTCGGCGAAGATCCGGACATACTGTTCGCCCTGCAGTTTGGTCAGACCGTAGATGTCGGCCGGCGCGAGCACGGACTCGTACTCCCGGTGCGGCGCCTCATCAGGTGCGTAGACTGCGCCGCTGCTGGCGAAGACGAACCGGACTCCGGGCGGGCAGGCCGCCAACACGTTCATCGTCCCCGTGACGTTCGTGGCCACCGCGTTCGCCGGGTCCGAATCACATTCGGGGATGTAGTGAATGGCCGCAAGGTGGACGATCACGTCCGGCTGGAAGTACGCCACCAGCGACCGCGTGGCGGCGGCGTCGCGGATGTCGAGCCGGTGGAATCTGAATCCGGGCGCATCACGCGTCAACCACTCGGGGGCGCCGTACCGCAACAGATCGGCCACCAGCACATCAGCTTTCGGGCCGAGGGCGCGAACCAGCTCCCGTCCGACGAAGCCTGCACCACCAGTCACCATCACTCGCACGAGCGTCTCCTCCGCTTCCTTGGGCTATGACTCAGGACTTCTTGTCGACTTGTGTCTGATGTCGCGGCTCCTCAGCGGGGCTCGTGCCTCGCCCCGCATCGGTCGCCGCGGGGGTCTGATGTCGCGGCTCCTCAGCGGGGCTCGTGCCTCGCCCCGCATCGGTCGCCGCGGGGGTCTGATGTCGCGGCTCCTCAGCGGGGCTCGTGCCTCGCCCCGCATCGGTCGCCGCGGGGGTCTGATTGCGCGGCTCCTCAGCGGGGCTCGTACCTCGCCCCGCGGTCGCGCGCAGTTCCAGCGCCCGCGCAATACCCGACCAATCCAGAGATTTCGCGCCGACCAGCCCCGCTTGAGAAAACACGTCCCACTGAGCTTCCGCTGCCAGCAGCGCCTCGGCGAAGGCGTCCGGCGAGGTACCGCACACCACACCGGCCCCGTATTGCGCTACAACGTCTTTGGCGCCGTTCTCGGGGAATTCGGCCGTGACCACCGGGAGACCACTGGCCATGGCCTCGGCGATGACTCTGGGGAAACCCTCGCGCTGACTGGGCATTCCCAGCACGGCAGCCTGAGACAGCAGGTCGATCTTCTCCGCCTCGCTGACCGAACCCGGCACCCGCACCCGCGAGGCGACAGATGAGCGTCGGGCGTACTCCTCGATCTCGGCGCGGGCCGGACCCGCACCGGCGATCACCAGCTCACCGGCGAATCCTCTGGCGCTGGCCAACTCGAAAGCGTCGATGAGGAGCGGAAGGTTCTTGTGCGGCGCCAGCCGTCCCACATACACCGCTCCCGAACGTCGGCTACGGTCTGCCGTTCGGTACCGGCTGAGTTCGATGCCACTGGGCAGAACCGAACACGGCCGGCCCGACTGTTCCGTGATCGCCTCGGCCACCGCGTTGCTGACCGCGAAGTTCGACCCGGTCAGCAGCGGTAAACGCTTCTGAGCCTGGCTCAGGATCGGATCCTCACGGATCTCGCACCAGTGAATGCCCGCGCGCGAGCGGATGTTTCGGGGTAGGGCGGGGACATGCAGCAGCGGCCACTGGTTCAGCAGATGAAAGTCGTACTGCTGCGACACCACGTGCCGGCGTACCCAGGTGCTGTACCGCAGCACGTTTCCCCAATTTCGCCGAAGGGCAGGCACCCGCGGTTTCGTGTAGGTGGTGCTGAGTGGGTGCCGCCGTACGCGGACACCGTTGATCACCTCGTCGGTGGCGAGATCGGTGTCGTGGCCGATGCAGAACACGTCGACCGTGTGACCGCGCCGCACCATCGCTTCGGCGAGCTCCTGGAAGAACACTTCTTGGCCGCCGACATGCGGAAAGTAGAGCTCGGTCAGGAAAGCGAAACGCATCGGTGCGACTGTGCCGTCGCTGATATGCGCCTGGACCACACGCATGCCCCTGTCATGTGCCAGTTGGGTGATCGGACTTTGCTGCGATGCCTTGAGAGTGTAGCGCACGCCGGGCCGAGAGGTGCCGCGGATCGGTCCGGGGCGACCGCCGCGACGCAACAGGTGCAGCAAACTTCTTGACGAGTCGCGCGGCGCCGGCTGGCAACCACCGCAGGATCTCCTTCGGCGCCGCGAAACCGGCCTGACCAGGCGACAGGGCCACGAAACCGGCCGCGGTGGCGGCACCGCGCCGTCCGCGTACCGCACACTGTCGTGCACTGCGGGCAAGGCTCGGTGAGCGAACGCTGCCGAGGACGGGGCTGACTGGTCTGTGATGGTGGTCGACAGCGACGTCCGGGGGTCAGCGGCCCCGCTCGTCGAGTTTTGCGGCGATGTGGTCGGCGGCCGCCGTCATCGGGATACTCGATTGACGCTGCCGCACGTGGGCCCATCCTCTGGCGGCCAGCTCCGCTCGGGCCGCATCGTCGGTGCAGTAGGTCAGCAGCAGCCGCGCCAGCTCCTGGTGGTCGTGCGGGTCGAAGTATGCCGCACCGTCGCCGCACGTCTCCTGCAGTGAAGGAATCGCAGAACACAACACGGCGGTATGGGAAGCCATCGCCTCCAGGGGCGGCAGGCCGGCTCCTTCGTTGAACGAGGGCATCACCAGCAGGGCCGCGCCCGCGACAAGTGAGCGCAGCACCTCGAAGTCGACCCGGCCGATCATCCGCACCCGGTCACCCAGGCCGGCGGCCTGCATCTGGATGCGCTCGTCGAGTTGACGCACCGATGCCCCGCTGCCCGCGATCACCAAGGTGTGCGGAATCTTGTTCTGCACTTGGGAGTAGGCCGCCAGCAGTGCCGACAGATTCTTGTGCCGCTTCACATTCCCGAGATAGAGGAGATACGGGCCTTGTACCGGGGACAATTCGGGGCCGACCGGTGCCAGCCAGCTGTCGTCGAGCGGGATCGGTGTCACGACGAACTGTGCCTTGGGGACGAACTCGGCGAGCGCATCGGCGGCGGCGCGTGACGGAGTGAAGATCGTGCTCGACTTCCGGGCGTCGATCTCGAGCATCGCCCGAGCGTAGGCCCTGCGGGCGCGGCCCTGGCCGCTGATGTGTTCCGGCAGCAGATGATTGTCGTCGTGGACCGTGGCGAAGCTCAGAATCCTTCTGTTCCCCGGCCGTAGGAGCGTGAACGGAAAAGGGTAGTGCGGCAGCCACAGGGCTTTGGGACGCACGGTCCGGATGGCGTGATCCCAGGCGCGTTGCTCCTGGATCGAGTACATGGGAGCGGACGGAGGCACCGAGAACACGACCGTGGTGGTGTCGCGCACCGCGGGCACGTTGGTACGGTCGGCCAGCAGGGCCAGTGTGCGCCCGTGCTGTTCGAGCACGTCTTCCAGGACCGGTACTTGAGCGGCCATATACGTTCCTATGCCGCTTTGGTCGATGTGCCTGACGTCGAACAACAGATCCACGGATCGGCTGGCTCCGTTGGTCATTCAGCAATCCATGTTCTGTCGTGGTGCCGGCATCGACTGCCCCTTTGCCTTCGTCGCTGTCGCCCCGAAGGTTACCGTCGCCGACGGCGCGGGGCGCGGTGTTGACGTTCGCCACGCGAGTTGCGCACGCGGAGAGGCTGTTCCGGCTCGGACCAATGAGCGCACCGACGGCCGTCGGCGAACCGGTCGGTATCCAGCGGCGCCGCGGAGGGACCGAAGCCGAGGTGTCGCCGGTGCGGACCGCGAAGACGGCGGAGTTCAACTGACGCATGTGTCAAATTCGCTCCGATGCGGGCTACCGTGGCCGTGCCGCAGGTAGCAATTCTCCCGATGTGTTTGCGGGCGCCTGCCTTCGTGTCTACCATTTTGCGGTGATTGCGGGTCGGTATGGCGGTGTTCGTGCACTTGCAGCGGTAACTGGAGCGGCGCTGCTCGTTGGCTTGTGCGCGCCGCCGGCCGGCGCCGAACCCGAGGACGGCGGCTTGATCGCCGAAGCGCCGATACTGAGTCTCGCCGATCTGGGGTCACAGCCCACCATCCCGTTCTACGGCGCTCAAGGCGAGACATCCTTGACCCTTCCGGTTCCGCAGGGGCTTCTACCTGCATCTTTGGACGTTCTGGTGGAGTTGCCGGTCAACGTGGCGACCGGCACCCTGATTGTCACGCAAGAGGGTCGCACGTTGTCGCGGGTGCCGCTGCCGAACACCGATCGAGTGCCGGTGTCGCTGCCACTGGCCGGCGCCGAAGTCGCCGACAACGCCGTCACCGTGACCCTGCGGAGTTATCTGGTGCCGATCGAGGGCTACTGCCTGGACCCGTCGAATCCGCTTCGTCTCGTCGACGCCAATATTCGCTACGGCGGCACGGAACGCGCACCGGGCACCGTTGCGGAGTTCTTGCCGCCGGTATTGCAGCAACTCAATCTCTTCCTGCCAGAAGAGCCGACCCGCGCCGAGACCGATGCCGCGATCAGGCTTTCGACCGCGGTCGTCGCCCGCTACGGGCAACAGAACACGGTGGTGACGGTCGCACCGTTGGCCGACGGGCAAGAGGTGCCACCGGGCGCGTCGTTGCCGTTCCAGAGGCGGGTGGTGATCCGCGAAGGCGACGAGGTGGGAGTACGGCTAACCGACGGCCCGGGAGTTCCGTCATTGCTGATCGGCGGTCCTGCCGCAGAGCTGACCAATCAGACCCGGCTGTTGTCGAGTGACATCAGCCGGCTGGCATTGAGTTCGAAGGCCGTCGTCGGGCCCTTGCGGTCGAATCCGCAACTGCCGCCGGATGTCACGTCGCTGCGCGACCTCGGCCAGCCCGGGGTGACCGCGACCGCGCTGACGCCGCAGGTGAACATCGCGCTCGACCAGACCCGGCTCGGGCGCCCCGCACACGACATCCGGGTTCAGCTGAAAGGCTCCTACACGCCGCTGCCGCCGTCGGTCGGCGGGCAGCTGATCGCCTCGATCGGCGGCGAGACGATCGACCGGTGGACGGTGGACGACACCGGCGTCATCGACCGCTGGATCGAGGTGCCGGATCGGCTGCTGCAGCGCTACACCAACCTGGGCGTCGCGCTGAACATCTCAGGCAACGTCGGCCAGTGCGGTGAATTCCAGCCGATCACGTTGACCATCGACGGAGACAGCCCGGTCGAGAGCACCCGCGCCCATCCGCCGGTGCCCGGCGGCTTCCAGTCTCTGCCCCAGGCCCTGATGCCGCGCGTGGAAGTCGGCATCGCCGACGGGTTCGACGACACCCGTCGCGCGGTGGGCATCATGGTGGGCCTGCAACGGCTGAGCTCACTGCCCGTCGACACCGCGGTGGTGTCGGTGGAAGAGGCGCTGGCATCGAGCAACCCGGCGGTGGTGGTCGAGGCGACCAGCTGGACCCACGACGACGTGACGTTGCCGGTCGCGGGGAACGCCGACGGCGAGCTGACGGTGCAGAACGCCGGCGGCGACGGAGAATCCGCCACGCTGCAACTCAACCCGTCAACGACTTTCGGGTCGCTGCAGGCAGTGCACTCCGGTGATCGGACACTGCTGGTGGCAACCTCCAATGGCGCGCCCTCACAGCTGGACATCCTGTTGAACTGGCTGGACAGCGATCCGCAGCGCTGGGCCCGGCTCAGTGGCGATGCGCTGCTGTCGGTGCCGCCGCTGCAGGGGGCACCGCAGTCGCCGCCACTGGTGATGGACACCGCAGAGCAGGACGCACCCCCGGCCACCGCCGAAGACCAGGAGCAGAGTTTCCCGTTGGTCTGGGTGGGTGTCGGCGTGACCATCCTCATTGCGGTGGCACTGGTGCTGGCCGCCGTGGTGAACGCGCGCCGCAGGAAAACCTGAACCCCATGACCGTCAGCACGCCCGAGGCGGAACCCAAATCCTCGGCGCCGGAGAACTTCTCCGCGAGGATGGGCACCTGGTACTACGGACTCAATCCGAATTACCGGGTGGCCTTGCGCTGGCTGCTCATCCTCGCGAGCACCCTCGTCGCGTTCTACCCGAGCATCGTCAGCCTGGTGCACACCACCACCGCGGGGGGCATCGGCGGCTACGTCTGGACCGTACCCGTGGTGGCGCTGCTGGTGGCGGTGGCGGTGGCCCGGCGCAAACGCAACGAACTCCCGATCCATGATCGGCAGACCGACATGATCGTCGGGATCATGGGCCTGGTGCTGGCGGTGCTGGTGCAGGCCGTGCTGGTGCCGCGTTTTGCGATGTACTTCCACCTGTTGCGACTCGACCTGGTGGCCATGTGGCTGTTCCTGCTCAGTTCGTGTGTGGTGCTGTTCGGGCTGCGGCCGGTGTCGCGCTTCGGCTGGGTCTGGGCGCTGCTGTTCATGGTGTTCTCCCTGCCGTACTACCTGGTGGTGGTCGTCGCCGGGGGTGGCCGGGGCGCGGCCGGTGCGGCGACCCTGCTGATCTCGTCGTTCGGCACCGCTATCGCGGTGGGCCGCACCTTCCGGCGCGCGGTCCTCGGGTTCGCGGCCGCCTGGGTGGTGGGTGTCGCCCTGCTCTTCGCGCTGGGCACGCTCTACCGCGACGCCCCGATGCGGCTGTATCAAGGCCTGCCCGCGGTGGGATCGCTGCTGTTGGTCGGCGGAGCCATGTATCTGCGGTCCCACAAGGGCCCCATCCGGGTGCTCGACCGCAAGGTCGAACCGCTGGCCGCCAAGCAGGTGTGGTCAGGTGTCCCGCTCGTCGTCGGGGTGGCGGTGGTGTTGACCTTCATCCCGCTCCCGGCGCAGGCGGACACCTCCGCGGTGCATCGGGCCGCACCGGGGCCCATGGCGTTCGGTCAGCCGCTGGTCGCACCACGAGGCTGGGAGACGGTGGCACGGCGGAATTTTCGCGAAGTGGCCCGTCTGTACAGCAACGACGCGGTGCTGGTGCGACAGCAGATGACCGCGCTCGATGGAGACCCACGCTTCGACAAGCTCTCGCGGCCACGGACATTGATGGTCGACAGCGTCGTCAGCCAGCGACCGTCCTCGTTCAGCGTTTTTCCCTCGCGCGCGGTCTACGACATGACCGGGGCCAGGATGAGCCCGCTCCACACCGTCGATCTGGGCTACGGAGTCAACGGCCAGATTCTGTCCGTGGTGGATGACAACCTCCTGGTCACGTGGAACGCACTCCGCTTCGAGTGGGGCGACGAGGATCTCGCGCAACGGGTCACCATCTTCGGCGTGGACAACCACGAACCGGATGCCCCGTTCCCGCAACCCGCCTCGACCACGGTATCCACGCTGCGCACCCTGTTCACCCTGCTGTTCCGGGGCAATTCGGTGCTCGACCAGCAGACGCCGACCTTCAAGGACGAAGAACTGCTCACCGACTTCGGCCGTCGCCTGGTGGCCGCCCAGTTCACTCCATCGGGGGAGGCGGGATGACCTCCGAACCCGAATTGGACCGGCAGCAGCGCATTCTCGACATGCACAACGAGGAGGACCGCCAATACGCGCTGAACCGGGCGATCAACCGGCTGCGCGATGACGATCCGGTGGCCTCGGCGGCCAACCCGGTGCTGGGCTGGCAACGTATCGTGCTCTACGCGCTGCTGGTGATCGTCGTCGTGTGCCTGGTCTGGCAGCCGCTGCACACCACTGTGGTGCTGATCGGCCTGTGCACGGCGGGCTACCTGCTGACGATGTTCGACCGGGTGTTGATCTTCCGGCAGGGGCTGGCCGCCAGTGCCATCAAGATCACCGACGAGGAAGCCCGGGAGATCCCCGACGAGGACCTGCCGCTCTACACCATCCTGGTGCCCGCCTACAACGAGCCGGAAGTGGTGGGCGACCTCATCGGTGCGATGGCGGCGCTGGAATACCCCTCCGCGAAACTGCAGATCCTGTTGCTTCTCGAAGAGGACGACGACGTCACCATCAATGCGGCCAAGGAGTGCGCCGAGTCGGACGCGATCACCATTTGCCTTGTGCCGGCGGCGGATCCACGTACCAAGCCGAAAGCGTGCAACTACGGCTTGCACTTCGCCGCCGGCGAGATCATCACCATCTACGATGCCGAGGATCTGCCCGAGCCGCTGCAGCTGCGCCGCGTCGTGACCGCGTTCCGCAGCCTGCCCGAGACCGTGGCCTGTGTGCAGGCCAAACTGGTCTACCACAACGGGCACCAGAACATCCTCACCGGCTGGTTCACCGCCGAGTACGGATTGTGGTTCGGGTACCTGCTGCCGGGGTTCATGAGGACCAGTTCGCCGATTCCGTTGGGCGGCACGTCCAATCACCTGCGCCGTGACGTGCTCGACCCGATCGGTGCCTGGGACCCGTTCAACGTCACCGAGGACGCCGATCTGGGTATGCGGATCGCCTCGTCCGGATTCCACACCGCCGTAATCGATTCCACCACGCTCGAGGAAGCCAACAGTGACGGCATCAACTGGATCCGGCAGCGATCGCGGTGGTACAAGGGCTATCTGCAGAGCTGGCTCGTGCAGATCCGCCGGCCGGTCCGGCTGTACCGCACCATCGGTTTCCGCAACTTCGTCCGGTTCAACCTGGTGCTGGCGGGCACCCCGATCATCGCGGTGCTCAACCTGGCCTTCTGGCTGATCACCATGTTGTGGTTCCTCGGCCAGCCGCAGCTGGTCGAAGAGGTGTTCCCGATGTACATCTACTTCCCGGCCCTGGTGGCACTGGTACTGGGCAACGCCGCCACCCTCTACATGAACCTGATCGCACTGCGCGAAGACGACCGGTCCGATCTGCTGGTGGCCGCCCTCACGGTGCCGGTGTTCTGGCTGATGATGAGCATCGCCGCCACCAAGGGCGTGTACCAGATGATCCGCCAACCCTCCTACTGGGAGAAGACGTTCCACGGGCTGGCCGACAAACCCGGCGAGACCGCCGAGGCAGAACCGGCAGCCACCGGATGATAGCCCGCTGGACCAACGGCAGACTCAAGACCGTCTTCTTCCTCGGCACCTTCGCCGTCTACCTGATCGTCGGTTACTGGCTGCAGGTGCACAACGGCTTCATCATCGGCGACGCGCTGTCGCGGGTTGCGGCAGCGCAGTCGGTGTTGTTCAGCCGAGACCCGCACCTGGCGGCCATCGGCTTCATCTTCACCCCGCTGACCGCACTGGTGCAGATCCCGGCGATCGCGATGAGCCCGCTGTGGCCGGAGATGGCCGAGCGCGCGTTCTCCGGCACCATCATGTCGGCACTCTTCATGGCCGCCGCGGTTGTCCAGATCCTCAGCATGGGCACCGATCGTGGTCTGCCGCGCGGTTATTCGATGACCATCACGGCGTTGTTCGCGCTCAACCCGATGATCATCTTCTACGGCTCCAACGGGATGAGCGAGGCGCCGTTCATCTTCTTCATGTCGTGGGCGGTGCGCCGGTTGATCATGTGGATGATCAACGACGACGTCCACCACCTGGTGGTGGCGGGTGCCATCGCAATGGGGCTGGCCTACCTGACGCGGTACGACGCGGTGGCGTGCATCGCGGCGGCCGGCATCCTGGTGGGCGCCACCACCTATCTGCGCGCCAGATCGGCACCGCGGATACGCCGGGCACTGCTGGACCTGCTGATGGTGAGCCTGCCCGGATTCGCGGCATTCCTGGGCTGGGCGGTGGTGAGCTGGCTGATCACGGGGGAGGCCTTCGCGCAGTTCACCTCCCAGTACGGCAACAGCGCCATCCTGGAACAGTCCGGCACCACCACACCCGCATTCCTCGACGGACTTTCGTTCGCCGCGGTGTCCATCACCTTGCTGGCTCCGACGTTGTTGCCGCTGGCCGGCTGGGCCGTGTGGCGGCGCTGGGGCAGACCGCACTGGCCGACGCTGCTGGTGCCGATCGCCATCTACGGTGGCGCCCTGGTGTTCCAGAGTTACGCCTACGCATCCGGGACGACATTCGGGTTCCTGCGCTTCTACATCATCGCGATCCCGTTCGCGGCCAGTCTTGCGCTACTGGCAGTCCCCGACGGGGTGATCCTGCCGACGAAGCGGCCAGGCAGATTCGCCCCCGCGGTGCTGGTCGATCCGGGTGCCTCGTTTCGCGGCCCGCACTCACGGCTGGTCTATGTGACGGTGGCCCTGGTGTTCGCGCTGTCGGTGCCGATGACGGCGTGGGGGATGGGCAAGCCGAAGTACGCCCCGCAGGAGTACGCCCTCGGCGCCGTGCTGGCTCCGCAGCCGGACAGCCTGACCGAGCAGAAAGCCCACGAGCACCGCATCGCCAACACCTTCGCCACCGAGCGGGAGATCGCGCACTACCTCGACGGTCTCGGGTTGCCCGACGGATCGGTGATCACCGACACGGTGTACGGGTTCGCGGTGCTGGCTGCCTCGGAGAACCCGAGACTGTATGTGATTCCGTCGGATCCGGATTTCACCGCCAAGCTCAACGACCCGGTGGACAACGAACTGAAATACATGCTGGCCGTACCTCCCACCGGCCGCGGTACCTCCGATGCACTGAACCTGCGCTACCCGACGCTCTACGACACCGGCGCCGACATCGCCACGCTCGAGCTCGAGGTGCCCAACTCCGGCGACGGACAACCGGACTGGCGGCTCTACCGGGTGAACGAGGCGGTGCCGGCGAGCTGACCCAGGATGTCGGTGAACGGAGGCTGAACACACGCTCGGCAAACCGACTTGGGTGTACTGTGCGGTCGAGGTCCGGGGTCGAGCAGACTGCCCCGGTGCGACGGAGACGAGACGAACGATGGCAAAGGAATTCAACGGCAGGATCGAAGTCGACATCCGTGATTCCGAGCCGGACTGGGGACCCTTTGCCGCGCCGACGGCCCCCGAGGGCGCGCCCAATGTGCTGTACCTGGTCTGGGACGACACCGGTATCGCCACCTGGGACTGCTTCGGCGGCCTGGTCGAGATGCCCGCCATGAATCGGATCGCCGAGCGCGGGGTGCGACTGTCGCAGTTCCACACCACGGCGCTGTGTTCACCGACGCGGGCGGCGCTGCTGACCGGCCGTAACCCCACTACGGTGGGGATGGCCACCATCGAGGAGTTCACCGACGGTTTTCCCAACTGCAGCGGCCGGATCCCCTACGAGACCGCCTTGCTGCCGGAGGTGCTGGCCGAACAGGGCTGGAACACCTACTGCGTGGGCAAGTGGCATCTGACTCCGCTCGAAGAGTCCAATCTTGCGTCCACGAAACGACATTGGCCGTTGTCGCGGGGGTTCGAGCGGTTCTACGGCTTCATGGGCGGAGAAACCGACCAGTGGTATCCCGAACTCGTCTACGACAACCACCCCGTCGCGCCGCCGGCCACCCCGGAAGACGGTTACCACCTGTCGAAGGATCTCGCGGACAAGACGATCGAGTTCATTCGCGATGCCAAGGTGATCGCACCCGACAAGCCGTGGTTCTCCTACGTCTGCCCGGGCGCCGGGCACGCGCCGCACCATGTCTTCACCGAGTGGGCCGACAAGTACGCCGGACGTTTCGACATGGGCTACGAGGCCTATCGCGAGATCGTGCTGGCAAACCAGAAGCGGCTGGGCATCGTCCCCGCGGACACCGAACTGTCACCGGTGAACCCGTACGCCCAGACGCAGGGCCCCAACGGTGAGCCGTGGCCGCTGCAGGACACCGTACGTCCGTGGGACTCGTTGAGTGACGAAGAGAAGCGACTGTTCACCCGGATGGCCGAAGTGTTCGCCGGGTTCCTGTCCTACACCGATGCCCAGATCGGCCGAGTCCTGGACTATCTCGAGGAATCGGGGCAGTTGGACAACACCATCATCGTGGTGATCTCCGACAACGGTGCCAGCGGTGAAGGCGGGCCCAACGGATCGGTCAACGAGGTGAAATTCTTCAACGGCTACATCGACACCGTCGAAGAGAGTATGCGGTTCTTCGACCGACTCGGCGGACCGGACACCTACAACCACTATCCGATCGGCTGGGCGATGGCCTTCAACACGCCCTACAAACTGTTCAAGCGCTACGCCTCACACGAAGGCGGTATCGCCGACCCGGCAATCATTTCCTGGCCCAAGGGAATTGCCGCACACGGTGAGGTTCGCGACACCTACATCAGCGTCAGCGACATCACCCCGACGGTGTACGACCTGCTCGGCGTCACACCTCCGGCCACGGTGGGCGGCGTCGCGCAGAAACCGCTCGACGGGGTGAGTTTCGCTGCCGCGCTGAAGGATCCGGACCTGCCGACCGGCAAGGACACCCAGTTCTACACGATGCTTGGCACCCGCGGCATCTGGCACAAGGGGTGGTTCGCCAACACCGTGCACGCCGCCAGTCCGGCCGGCTGGGGCAACTTCGACCAGGACCGCTGGGAGCTGTTCCACATCGAGCGCGACCGCAGCCAGTGCCACGACCTCGCTGGCGACCACCCCGAAAAGCTCGAGGAGCTGAAGGCACTGTGGTTCGCTGAAGCCGACAAGTACAACGGCTTACCGCTGGGCGATCTCAACATGCTGGAGACACTGGGCCGGTTCCGGCCGTCGATGTCGACCGGACGCACGAACTTCGAGTACTACCCCGGAACCGCCGAAGTGGGAATCGGAGCGTCGGTCGAACTGCGCGGCCAGTCGTACTCTGTGCTCGCGGATCTGACGGTGGAGTCCAGCGGGGCCGAGGGGGTGTTGTTCAAGCACGGCGCCGGCCATGGCGGGCACGCCATGTACATCCAGGACGGGCGGCTGCACTACGTCTACAACTTCATGGGCGAAGACGAACAGGTGGTGTCCTCGCCTGAGTCAATTCCATTGGGAAAGCATGTTTTCGGGGTCAGATACGACAGGACGGGCACAGTCGAGGGCAGCCACACGCCGCTCGGGGTGGTGTCGTTGTACGTCGATGACACAGTGGTGGCCACCCGGGCGGACGTCCGGACACATCCCGGGGTGTTCGGACTGGCCGGCGGCGGCATCGCGGTGGGCCGCAACAACGGCCAGCCGGTGACCAGCGCGTACAAGGCGCCGTTCACGTTCAGCGGCGGCAGCATCGCCAAAGTGGTCGTCGACATCTCGGGTAGTCCTTATGTCGACACCGAGCGTGCGCTGGCGGCAGCGTTCGCCAAGGACTGAGCCGTCCTACCCTGAAGGGATGCTCAGCCCACTGATCGAGGTGCCCGGCGGCACGTTCCGGATGGGATCGACGAACTTCTATCCCGAGGAGGCGCCGATCCACACCGTGACGGTCGGCCCGTTCGCGATCGAGCAACACCCCGTGACCAACGCCCAGTTCGCCGAGTTCGTCGATGCCACCGGATACGTCACCGTCGCTGAACGCCCCCTGGATCCCGCGTTGTACCCCGGGGCGTCGCCGTCGGACCTGGTGCCCGGCGGGTTGGTGTTCCGGCCGACGCCGGGGCCGGTCGACCTGCGGGACTGGCAGCAGTGGTGGGCCTGGTCGCCGGGGGCCTCCTGGCGTCACCCGCACGGGCCGGACAGTTCGATCGAGGACCGGATGGATCACCCGGTGGTGCAGGTGGCCTATCCCGACGCCGGGGCATACGCCGGGTGGGCCGGCCGTCGGCTGCCCTCGGAAGCCGAATGGGAGTACGCGGCCCGCGCCGGGGCGACCACCACCTACGCATGGGGTGACGACGCGCGCCTCGACGGCCGGCTGATGGCCAACACCTGGCAGGGCCGCTTCCCGTACCGCAACGACGGCGCCGCCGGCTGGGTGGGCACCTCACCGGTGGGTACGTTCCCTTCCAACGGTTTCGGGCTGGCGGACATGATCGGCAATGTCTGGGAATGGACCACCACCCGCTTCACCGGCCACCACCGGATCGACGCAAGCGGGGGATGCTGCCCGCCGCCGAAGGACCCGGATCCGGCGGTCAATCAGGCCCTCAAGGGCGGGTCGCATCTGTGCGCGCCGGAGTACTGCCATCGGTACCGTCCGGCCGCACGTTCGCCGCAATCCCAGGACAGCGCCACCACCCACATCGGATTCCGCTGCGTGGTCTGAGCCTCACGCAGCGGCGGTGTCCAGCGCCCTGGGAGAGAGCCGCCGATGCCCCAGCCATGCCACCGTGGCGGTCAGGACCGTCGCGAGCCCGAAGGGCACCGCAAGATGGACTTTCAGGAGCAGGGCGCCCGCCAGCGCGCCGGCGAAGATCACCACGATGGCCCCCAACCTGCGATTGAACAGCACTCCGCGACCCCCGCGGGTCCACGTCTCGCCGGCCAGCGAGGCCAGTGTCGAGGTCACCACCACGGTGGTCATGTCCGCCACCGCCACCGCACGGGCCACGACCGCTTGCGACCCCATCACCGCGGCGGTGGCGGCCGCCATGCCGATCTCCACGGCGGTGGCGGGCTCGTCGCCCGCCCAGATCGCCACCATGGTCAGCACCGCCAGGGCCAGGGCGCCCAGGGCGAGCAGCAGTGTCACCCGGTCATGCCAGCCGGGTGGGTGGGTGGCGCGTGGTTTGCGCAGCGCGAGCCCGGCGAACCAGGCCGCCACCGTGAACGCGGCCAGGGCGATCGCCGGCCCCAGCACCGGCAGATCGTCGGCCCCGGCGACACCCATCCCCAGGATCACGATGTTGCCCGTCATGTTGCCCGTGAACACCCGGTCGAGGGCGAGGAAGCCGACCGCATCGACGATTCCGGTGACGAAGGTCAGGGCGATCGTGAGCGTCAGCGCGGTCTGCGCGCGGTTGGTGTCCGTCATCGGCAGCTCAGAAGACCAGGATGGCGAACACGGTGGACAGCACCAACCCCGCCATCACCGGCAGAAAACACTTGCGCGCCAACGTCAGAACGGGAACCCGGGCGAAACCGGCCACCGCCACCAGCGACGACCACGCCACCAGAGTGCCGCCGCCGGACCAGATGTTGCCCATCTGACCGATGGCAGCCAGCGTCGACGGATCCATGCCGGCTGCGGTGCCCAGCGCACCGGACAGCGAACCGGTCAGCGGCAGGCCGCTGAACCCGGAACCTTCCAGGCCGGCGATGAGACCGACGAACAGCACGGTGAACCCGACCACGAACGGGTGGGGGGCCACGTGGGACAGACCGGCGTTGATCAGGTCGAACAGCAGCGCGGGACCGGTGGCATCCTCGCCCAGGCTCAGGATGCGCGCGGAGAAGTCGCCGTTGCCGATGAAGAAGAAACCGGCGATGGGCAACACGATTCCCATGGCCTTGAAGGCGAACACCAGCCCGTCGATGATGTGCCGTGACGAGCTCTCCAGGAAGTCGCGTTTGTCGTTGGTCAGACACGCGGCGAAGAGCAGCATCGCCGCGATGCCACCGACGATTCCCGCGGCGTCCCCACCCTGCAGCGGCGGCACCAGGGAAGTGAACTTGCCCAGCAGCAGGTAGACGATGAACACCAGGTAGGCGGTCGGGACCAACGCCGCAAAGAGCCTGGCGGACAGGGTTTTCGGTGGATCGGCCACGGGCGCGGTCCGCACCATCGTGGCGGTCGCGACCGGGCCGTCGGAGCCGGCCGGAACGGGGGTACCGGAAGGCACGTCATCGTGTTGGGGTGCCGGGCCGCCGGCGGACGGGCCTTCGGCAGAGGCGCCACCGTCGGTGAGACCCAATTTGTCCGCGCGGTTCTCCCACGCGGTGAGCAGATCCGGCGAGGGGGTCTTCCAGGTGCGGCGCTGTGTGAGGTAGGTGATCACCAGCGCCGTGGCGCCCACGATCAACGACAGGACCAACGCCTTGTCCGCCACGCTGTCGGCGTCGACGCCCGCTGCCTTGGCCGAGATGCCCGGTGCCACCTTGATGATGTAGTCGGACGACAGCGCCATACCCTGCCCGGCGATCGCGATGACCATGCCCACCGACAGCGGGCTCAGCCCCGCCCGGATGGCGACGGGAATCAGTACCGCCCCGACCAGGGGAACGGCGGGAGTGGGCCAGAAGAACAGCGAGATCACATACGTCACCACCGCCAGGACGAGGAAACTGCTTGTCCCAGCGCGCATCACCCGCCGAAACGGCGTGACCATCAAGCGGTCGGCACCCATTTCCCGCAGCGCGCCCAGCATCGCGGTGACCAGGGCGATGATCAGGAAGATGTTGAACAACTCCTGGGCGGCCACCAGGCTGGCGTTGAAGATCGACGACAGTCCGGTGATGATGCTGCCCGAGAACACCCACGCCGTGAGCAGCGTGGCGGTCACGGCCGGTACCACGATGTTCTTGCGCAGCGCCATCGTGATCAGGATGACGACGATGCCTGCGAGATAGATCCAATGTGCGGCGCTGAGCTGAGTGTCCATCGTCCACGTCTTTCGTCTCAACTGCTCGTGGGCTGTGCAGTTTGATGGTGGAATGCTCGGCTCGTTGACTCCCATGGTCAACGAACACAGTGCACACCGTTGTGATGTCCCTCATGTGCAATATGCGCTGGGCTTGTCGGTCATGTGTCGGGGCGTTTCATGCAGGTAAATATGCCGATCTCACAGCGGGTTCACCCGCGAATCGATCGTTGTGACAATCCCGGGGACCGGTCATCGTGACCCGGATCGTGGTGGTGCACTGGGCATGTTGTCCCACTCGGGCGCTGCCATCGACCAATAGTGGATGAGACAGTTGCTAGGACATGACTGACACCGACAACCGCTCCCGTGATGCGGGCACCACCGGCGACGGCACTCCGCTGGGGCTGGCTGCGCTGCTGTCCGGGACGCTGGTCGGAACGTTGAGCAACAACATCGTCAATGTGCCGATGCCGGCGATGCTCGCCGATTTCGACGCCCCGCTCAGCAGCGGTGTGTTCGTCGTCGTCGGATTCCTGCTCACCTTCACCGCCACCATGCCGTTGGTCGGTTGGATCGGTGACCGCTTCGGCCGCCGCCGGGTGTACTGCGTGGCCCTGGTGGGCACGGCGATCTGCGCCATCGGTGCTGCCACCGCGCCGACGCTGCCGGTGCTGATCGCCTGGCGGTGTCTCGGCGGTGCCGTGGCCGCGGCGTTCGGGCCCGCCGTGATGGGACTGTTGACGTGGATGTTCTCCGGTGACCGCCGCGGCCGTGCGGTGGGACTGTGGGCATCGGTCAACGGCATCGGCCAGGCCGTCGGTCCGGCGACGGGTGGGTTCATCGCCGACGCCTGGGGCTGGCGGTGGGTGTTCGTCCCCCTGGTGCCCGTGGCGCTGGCCGGCCTGATCGGCACGCTTCGGCACGTTCCCGCCTATCCGGGCACCCGGATGCGGTTCGACCTGCCGGGGGCGGCCGGGCTGACCATCGGCTCGGGCCTGCTGATCCTGGGCATCGCGTCCATTCCGTGGCCGGGCGCGTGGGCGGTGCTGATCGCCGCGGTGGTGGTGCTGGCGGTGTTCGTCTGGCACAGCCTGCGCACCGAGGAACCGTTCGTCGAGGTGCGTCTGGTGCTCGAAGCCCGGTTCGTGCGCAGTTCGCTGGCGGCGTTCGCGATGATGTTCAGCCTCGGCGCGATACTGCTGGCGGTGCCGCTGTACCTGGTGGGCGACGGAAGCCGGTCCGCGTCCGTCGCCGGGCTGGTGCTGCTGGTGGTGCCGGCCACCATGGTGGTGCTCGGACCGCTGGTCGGGCGCTATATGGACCCCCTGGGACCGCGGCACGTACTGCGCACCGGGCTGGTGTTGCTGGCGGCGGGTCAAGTGGGGTTGGCGCTGGTGGTGGGCGACGGACGTCCACTGGCGCTGCTGGTGGCAGTCCTGGTGCTCGCCGGTGTCGGGATCGCCTTCGTCCAGACCCCGGCCGCCACCGGCGCCACCCGATCGCCCGCCGGCGCGCAGGGCACCGGTCTGGGGCTCTACAACCTGATCCGGTTCAGCGGGTCCGCGATGGGCGCGGCCTGGGTGGCGATCGCACTCGGTGCCGCGGGGTATCCGCTGGTGTTCGGCGCGGCAGCGGTGGTGGTGGCATTCGGCCTGCTCGGATCGTTCTTCGGTCCGGATCCGGCGCCGGTGCAGCAGGGGTGACGCCGCCACTGCTGCGGTTCCGACGGGTCAGCGGAAACTGGCTTCCCGGTCGACGGCCGCGCGCACGTCCGACAGCATGTCCAGCCGGATGGCCAGCCAGACGGTGAACTGGTGCTCCGGCTGCCGGATGTCGAGACCGATCGACCGCGACACCCGGTCCAGTTTGGTGAGCATGGTGTTGCGGTGGACGTTGAGTACGCGTGCGGTCGCATTCACGTTGCCGCCGTTAGCCAGGTAGCCGGTCAGCGTCTCCAGCAGGTCCGGCGACTTCCGCAGTGGCCCCAGGACGTCGCGCACCAGCGCCCGGCTCTGTTCGGTGTCCGCCGCCTCGGCCAGCACGGTGAAACTGCGCAGTTGTTGATACGAGGTGGCGCCGGTCTGGCCGAGGCGGCGGGCGATGCCCAGTGCCACCCGCGACTCCCGGTAGCTGTCGGAGACCTCACTGGCGCCGTGGGCCGGCCGGCCGTAGGCCACGGCCACCGGGGATCCCCGCCGTTTCCGTAGCTCGGCGGACATCGCCTCCGCGTAATCGGTCATCTCGGCCCGCATGCGGGTGTCGTCGTCGTTGCGCAGGGAGCGGACCACCACCAGCACGTCACCGATCACCGTCACATACGACTGCACCAAGGGGTCGGGAGCCACCCCGGCCGCATACCGGGCCAGCCGCACCATGCTGGCCGCGGGATCGTCGACGCCCTGCGGTAGTGCACCCGGTGCCACGTAGACGCCGAACCGGGTGTCGATGTCGATCTCGTGGTACTCGGCCCGCGCCCGCATATCGTGCTCGCTGGAGAAGCTGCCGTGCACCAGGGCCTGCACGAAATCGCCCCGGGCCCGCTCCTCGGCCTCGTCGACGCTGTGTTGTCGCAGCATCTCCGAACCGATGATCGCCGTCGCCTGTTCGGTGACCACGACGTGGCGCGCCATATCGTGGGTGCCCGGGGCTGCCCCAGGCACCAGCACGATCACCCAGCCTTCGAAGGCCTTGCCCAGCCTGATCGCGCTGGCGATCGCCGTCCACGGGCAGTTGTTCGGTCCCGCAACACTTTCCACGCGGGTGTCGTGCCCGATGCTGCGCCGCGCTGCGGGCAGCGGCGCAGCCAGCATGGGGCCGATCTCCTCGCTGAGTGACACCGCGGCGTCATCGCCGAGCCCGCAGTGGGCGACCACGTTGCCGCGCGCGTCGAGGGCCATCGCCGGGTTGCGCGCCAGGTTGGACACCTCCCGGATCAGCATCTCCAGTCCTGCCCCCCGATGGAAGAGCCCGGCCAGCGACGCGTGCACGTGCGTGGAGTACCGCATCACGTGCACTTCCTGATTGAGCGCACGCTCGGCCAGCAGCCGGTTGAGCGCGGCGAAGCCGACCGGGAAGCTCATTTCGACGACCACGAGACCGGCCGGTAACGACGGCTGCAGCAGCTCCGCCGGGACCGCGCCGTCCACCAGCAAAGTGGTGGCGCCGCGGGCCGCCAGCGCGGTCAGGGCCCCGTGATTGCCCAGGAGCGCCTCCGGCCTTGTGTAGACGGCGATGCCGTCGAGCGGATCGGTCCGCGACAGCACCTCGGCCAACGGCAGCACCCAGTGCAACTCCGCCTGCACGCGGTCGGCTCCCACGATGACGCGGGCGCCGGCCATCAGTGACTCGTCGAGCAGTCCGGCGACCGTCAATCGACCGTTGTCGGTTTCCTGTTCGGACATTCTCTTCATCACCTGCGCTGTTCGTCGCACTGCGGGGGACATGAACACCGACGTTCACTGGTCCTTAACGGAATATCGTGAAACCCAGCACTCAGCCTATGTGCACTTTGACCTTCTCCGCCGCACAAATCAGGACATCTTGGCCCTGCCGTCGCGACTTCGGGGTTGATAGAAATCTCGGCAAGGCACCTAGCCGAGCCGAACGCCCCCACAGTCCCCGACACCGAGAACGAGGCACGAGGTATGCACCAGATTCACCGGATCACTCTCGACGACGCACTGCCGCTGCTGGCCGCCGGCCGCGCCAAAGCTGAGGAGATCGGCGTCAAGCAGACGCTGTGCATCTGCGACGACGGCGGCAATGTGCTTGCGCTGCACCGCCTTCCGGGCGCCAGGTTGACCGGTGTGGACATCGCGATCGCCAAAGCCTTCACCGCGGCGGGCCACGAGCGCGCCACTCACCTGTTCAACGAGGCGCCTGACGGGCCCGCCCTGCCCGGCAACGAAGCCTTCGGCATCAGCCACATGCTGCCGGGCAAGTTCGCCATCTTCGTCGGCGGATTCCCGCTCGTCTTCGACGGCCAGATCGTCGGTGGCGTGGGCATCAGCGGGGGCAACGGAGCTCAGGACAAGGCCGTCGGCGCGGCGGTGCTCGCCGAGTTCGAGGCGCTGACCGCTTCCGTCGCACGCCGCTGACCCCTGTGCAATATCACCGATCAAGCCGGTTCCGGCGGGTGATTGTGTACGTGGTCGACGCGACAACCCGACACTAACGTCGCTGGTGCAGGTTCTCCGCAGTGACGCGGAATGCAGCTCAGTACACCAGTTTTCGCCAGAACGATATAACCCGGAAGGACACAACGATGACCGAACTGCTGGGGCGTGACGAGTTCCGCGCCGAACTGGAGAACGCCATCAAGGGCCGCGAGGCCAAGAACGCCTCGTTCTCCAAGGCCTGGGCCGAGGGTCGGCTCGAGCGCCACCACTTCGCCCGGTGGGCCGAGAACCACTACCACTACGTCGGCCCGTTCGCCGACTACCTGGCCAACATCTACGCCAACACTCCCGATGAGTTCACCGGTGCCAAGGACTTCACGCTGCAGAACATGTACGAGGAGGAACTGGCCGACATCCGCCACACCGATCTGCTGATCAAGTTCGGCGAGGCATGCGGTACCACCAAGGAGCGCATCGAAGACCCGAACAACATGAACGCGATCACCCGGGGGCTCCAGTCCTGGTGCTACGCGGTCTCACAGCGTGAGCACTTCGTGGTCGCCACCGCCGCCCTGGTGGTGGGTCTGGAGTCGCAGGTGCCCAGCATCTACATGAAGCAGATCGTGCCGCTGCGTGAGGTGTACAAGTTCACCGAGGACGAGATCGAATTCTTCGATCTGCACATCACTTCCGATGTGGTGCACGGTGAGCGTGGTTACCAGATCGTGCTCGACCACGCCGACACCCCGGCACTGCAGCAGCGTTGCCTGCAGATGGTGCGCTGGGGCGCCGAGATGCGCTTCTCCTACACCAAGGGCCTCTACGACACCTACGTGGCCTCCGAGCTCGAACCCGTCGCCGTTTAGGGATTTCGGCGCGCTCGTAACCGCGTAGCGGTTACGAGCGCGCCGAAATCGCAGGAAGGGGAACCTCATGTCTGAGGGTTGGGTGGCGGTGGCCACCACCAAGGAGCTCGGCCGTCGACGCAAGCTCCGGGTCGAGGTCGACGGCTCCGCCATCGCGTTGTTCCAGGCCGAGGGCAAGGTGTACGCATTCGCCGATCTCTGTGTGCACCAAGACCGTTCACTGTTCAAAGGCACGCTGCTGCACGGCAAGGTGATCTGCCCCGGCCATCAGTGGCAGTTCGAACTGGAAACGGGCTACGAGGCCGACCAGGACCTCTGCCAGCCCACCTACCCGGTGCGCGTCGACGACGACGGCACCGTCTACATCTGCATGACCGCCAATCAGGAGGCGCGCGCATGACCCGCCCTACCTACGTCACCATCGGTGCCGGCCAGACCGCCGCGGTCGCCGCGCGCAACCTGCGCCGCCGCGGGTTCGACGGGCGGATCGTGCTGGTGGGCGACGAGCCGTATGCGCCGTATCAGCGTCCGCCGCTGTCCAAGGAGTTTCTCGCCGGGGCCGAAACCGACGACTCGTTGCAGATCCTGCGGCCCAGCTGGATTGCCGACAATGACGTCGAGATCATCACCGGCACCACCGTCACGCGAGTCGATACCGCCTCCGGCGCAGTGGAATTCGACTCCGGCGCGTCGCTGACGGCGGATGCCGTGCTGTTCGCCACCGGCGGCAGCCCCCGCACCCTCCCGGTACCGGGTCCACGCCCGGACCTGGTGCACTACCTGCGCACACTCGACGACGCCAAGCGGCTGGCGCCGCTGCTGACGCCGGGTCGCCGGCTGGCGATCATCGGCGCCGGTTTCATCGGCCTGGAGATCGCGGCGACCGCCACGACCGCCGGCGTCACGGTGACGGTGCTGGAAACCGCACAGGTGCCGCTGGCCCGGGTGATCGGCGCCGACATGGGCGCCTTGATGACCCAGCTGCACCGCGACAACGGCGTCGACATGCGCACCGGCACCGCGGTGGCCTCGGTGCGCACCACCGCCGACGCCGTACTGATCGGCGCCGAGGAGTTCGACGCCGTGGTCATCGGTATCGGGATCACACCCAATGTGGCCGCAGCCGTGGCGTCGGGCCTCGCGGTCGACGACGGCATCGTCGTCGACGCGGTGGGCCGCACCGCCGTCCCGAACATCTACGCCGCCGGCGACGCCGCCCGGCGCTACTCGCCACGGGCGGGCCGCCACATCCGCGTCGAGCACTTCGACAACGCCAGCCGCCAAGGCGTCGCGGTGGCCAACGCCATGCTCGGCTTCGATGCGATCTCCGATGATCCCCATTGGTTCTGGTCGGATCAGTTCGACCGGAACCTGCAGTTCGTCGGCACCGCAACGGGGGAGCCGACGATTCGGGGCGACCGCGACGGGATGGATTTCACCGGGTTCTACTTCGACGGTGGCGTGCTGTGCGGAGCCTTCACCGTCGACAGGGGCGAGGACATCTCGGCGGCCAGGGAGCTGCTGGGCCGCGAACTCGACGCCCTCGCACTGTGCGACGAGGACACCGACCTGTTCGATCTCGTATACGCCGACGACGACGAAGTGGAAGCGCAGGTACACGCATGATCGACGGTTCGAACTTCCTCGAGGGCAACTGGGTGCCCGCGCAGTCGGGTGCGACGTTCACCCGGCGCAATCCGGCCGACCCGACCGATGTCATCGGCACTTTCCCGGCGTCGGGGCCCGACGATGTGCGTACCGCCGTGGACATGCTGGAGAAGGCTGCCCCCGAATGGGCGGCGACCTCACCGGAACGCCGCGCCGCCATTCTGGAAGCGGCTGCCGCACAGCTGGAGTCGCGCAGCGAGCAGCTGATCGGGGAACTGGTCCGCGAAGAGGGCAAGACCGTCGCCGAGGCCACCATGGAGGTCAGCCGGACACCGATGAACCTGCGGTACTACGCCGCAGAAGCAACCCGGGCCGTCGGCGCCACCTACCCGGTGGCGGGAGAGACGCTGCTGTACACGATGCGCGAACCGGTGGGTATCGTCGGTGCGATCACCCCGTGGAACTTCCCGCTGAACATCCCGTCACGCAAGCTCGGTCCTGCTCTGGCGGTGGGAAACACGGTGCTGTTCAAGCCTTCTGAGCTCACCCCGCTGATGGGGCAGCGGCTCGTCGAGGCACTGTTGGCCGGCGGGCTGCCACCGAATGTGATCGCGTTGGTACAGGGTGGCGGCGAGGCCGGGGCAGCGGTGGCCGCCGACGACCGGGTGGCGGCGGTGACCTTCACCGGATCCACCCGGGTCGGGCGCCTGATCCACAGTCAGGTGGGCCCGCACCGGCGCGTCCAGCTGGAAATGGGCGGCAAGAACCCCGTGGTGGTGGCCCCGGACGCCGACCCCGGCAGGGCGGCGGCCCTGATCGTCAAGGGCGCGTTCGGGTTGTCCGGGCAGGCGTGCACCGGGACCAGCCGGGTGATCGTCACCGACGAGAATCACGACGCGCTTGTCGAGGCCATCGTGGCCCGCGCCGAGGCGCTGACAGTGGGCCCGGGTGACAGGTCCGGCGTCGACATGGGTGCCCTGGCCAGTGCCGACCAGTTCGACAAGTTCACCAGCTACGTGCAGGCCGGTGTCGATGACGGGGCCACCCTGCGCTGCGGCGGTACGGCGGTGCAGCTCGCCGACGGACCCAACGGATTCTTCGTGCGTCCCGCCGTGTTCACCGACGCACAGCCCGGCATGCGGATCGTCGACGAAGAGGTGTTCGGGCCGCTGATCGCCGTTCAGCGCGCCGCCTCGCTCGACGATGCCGTCGACCTCGCGAACAACACCGAATTCGGACTGTCGGCCGCGATCGTCACCAATGACCTCGCCGTCGCGCAGATGTTCTCGCGCCGCTCCAAGACCGGCCTGGTCAAGATCAACCAGCCCACCACGGGCATGGCGATGAACGCCCCGTTCGGCGGCTACAAGGCGTCGTCCACCGCGACCTTCAAAGAGCAGGCAGGCGCGTCGATGATCGAGTTCTACCTCAATGAGAAAACCGTCTACCTCAACCCCACCGGCTAGGAACCACCGACATGACTGAGCAGATCCAGAAGGCCACAACAGAATTCGTTCGGGTCGCCAGATCCGGGCAGGTCCCGGAGGGGATCGTGCGCCGGTTCCACGCCGGTGAACACGAGTTCGCGGTGGCCAGATTGCGTGGCAAGGCGTACGCGACGTCCAACTACTGCACCCATCTCGATTGCCTGCTGTCGTCGGGCAAGCTCCGCGACGACGGAATCGGATGTTCTTGTCATGGAAGTGCTTTCGACCTGGAAACCGGGGAGCCCATCAGCCCGCCGGCCACCGAGCCGATCAAGACCTTCCCCGTGGAGGAACGCGACGGTGAGATATTCGTGGGGTTGGAGCCCGGGGAAGCGCCCGCCGGGCCCACCCGACGCCTGCGCCGCCAAGCATGACCGCCGCAGCAGTGCGACCCCCGGCTCTCTCGGCAGCCGGCATGGTCAGCAGCAGCCACCCCGCTGCCAGCTTCGCCGGCGCACGGGTGCTGGCCGAGGGCGGTAACGCCATCGACGCCACCCTGGCGATGGCGGCCATGACATGGCTGACGTTACCCGGCCAGTGCGGTATCGGCGGCGACGCGTTCGCCGTCGTCCGTGAGCCCGACGGCCGGGTGTGGACCATCAACGGCTCGGGGTTCGGGCCGGACGGCGGTACCACCGATTTCTATCGCGCACAGGGGTTTTCGGTCATTCCGATGGACGGCCCGCTGGCGGTCTCGGTGCCCGGTGCGCCGGCCGCCTTGGCCGCGCTGCACGCCCACGGTGCATCACGTGCGCTGGGGGAACTCTGGGAACCGGCGGCCCGCGTCGCCGAGGGCGGACTGCCCTGTTCGGCGCGCACCGCAGGCGACGTGGCCCTGGCACTGAGCGCGGTGTGCGCCGACGCGGGCCTGGCCTCGGTCTACACCCGCGGCGGGGCACCCTTGCACACCGGGGCCAGGACCCCTCAGCCCGAGCTGGCCGCCACGATCCGCCGGCTGGCCGCCGACCCCCGCTGGTTCTTCCACGGTGAGTTCGCCGAACGCGCGGTGTCAGCGCTGCACAACGGCGGCGCGCCGTTCACCGGTGACGAGTGGGCCGCCACCGCGGCAATCGCCCCGGAACCCGCGTTGGCGGGGAACTACGCCGGGGCCGTCATCCACCAGACCCCGCTGCCGACACCGGGCTGGATGGTGTTGCAGCAGGCGGGGTTGTGCGATGGGGTGATCGGATTCGACGGGTGGCTGTCCGCGCCGGCAGTCGACCGGATGGCCCGCGCCGCGCGCCTGACCTTCGCCGACCGGTTCGAACTGTGCGGCAGCCAGAACGACGGAGCGCGCTACGTACTGGAACCGGGCCGGCTCGACGCCCAGCGCCGCGATCTCGACGAACGCACCGAACTGCGCGGCCCCGTCGACGTCCGTGCCGGTGACACCACCTCGACGGTCGCCGTCGACGCCGACGGCCGCGCGGTCAGCTTCATCCATTCACTGGCCTTCACCTTCGGCGCGAAGTTCACCGTCCCCGGCACCGGGGTGGTGCTCAACAACCGCCTGGCGCGTGGCGCGTACCTGATACCAGGCCACCCGAATGAGGTTGCGCCACGGCGTAAACCGCTGCACACGCTCAATGCGTGGATCGTCACCGACCACAGTGGTGCCCTGCTGCACGTCGGCAACACCCCCGGGGGTGACGGGCAGGTGCAGTGGAACATGCAGCTGCTGTCCCACCTCCTCGATCACGGTCTGGACCCGGCAGAGGCGGTATCCGCGCCGCGGTTCACCGTGTTCCCCGGATCCGACGCCGACGTCCTCGGTGCCGATCCCGAGCTGCGTGTCGAGGAGCCCCTGGCCGCACCGGTCCGGGACGAGTTGGCCGCCACCGGTCACCACGTCGTGGTCCAGCCGGCGTTCAGCGGCGGGGGGAGTGCCCAGATCATTTCGCGCGACGACCGCGGCATCCTCAGCGGTGCGGCCGATCCACGGCAGGAAGGAATCGCCCTAGGTGTCGACTGAGCCCGCCGAACCGCCTGCGCCGCAGGGTGATTACGTGCCCGCGGTGCTTCACGCGGGGTTGGTCTTCAGCGCCGGTATGACACCGCGCCGCAACGGGGTGCTCACGGTGACCGGTGCCGTCGGGGCCGGGGTTGACGTGCCCACCGCAAGAGCCGCCGCCGCCCTGGCGGCCACCAACGCGTTGGCGGCGGTGCGCTCGGTGCTGCCCGCCGATTCGCCGGGGATCCGGTGCCTGCAGATGACCGTCTACGTGGCCTGCACTCCGGATTTCACCGCCGCATCGGCGGTCGCCGACGGTGCCTCCGAGGCCATCACCGCCACCCTCGGCGCCGGTGCGCTGCCGGCGCGCAGTGCCATCGGCGTCGCGGCGCTACCGTCCGGCGCGCCGGTCGAGGTGCAGTTGATCGCCGCGGCGCTGTGACCGTCACGGTGTTGGGCAGGATGCACAGTCGGCAACCGCGGCACCTGTGCGCTGTGAGCATTGCCGAACGTTCGCCGGTTGGAAAGACTTTCGACACCGGCGTGTCATGTCGGCCAGCTCACACCCGAACCGCTGCACTGCTCATGTGAATCTCCCGTGCCGGTCGCACCCCATCTCGACGGCAGCACCCGGCGACCGCAGTCTTTCGAATGGATGGTGATGTCGTGTCGATTGCCCACTGGACATACCTGCTCGGCCTGGCGGTGCTCATCGCCACGGTGATCGCGAAGAAGAACGTCATCGCGCCGGCAATCGTCGCCACCTTCCTGACCGGGCTGGCGTTCTCGGGCAGCGTCACCGCCGGATTGGGGGCCGTGTTCAACGCGGCCATCATCGGCACCCGCGAGCTCTTGCCCATCTTCATCATCATCGCGCTGGTGACAGCGATGTTGGGGGCGGTGCGCCAGGCCGGCGCGGACACCGTGATGATCCGGCCGCTGCGGGGTCTGTTCCGCAACGGCCACATCTCCTACGTGGTGCTGGCGGTGGTGACGTTCCTGCTGTCGCTGTCGTTCTGGCCCACTCCGGTACTGCCCTTGATCGCCGCGATCCTGCTCCCGGCGGCCATCCGCGTCGGACTTCCGCCGTTCGGTGCCGCGCTGGCGATCGCCATCGCCGGCCAGGGGATGGCGCTCAGCTCCGATCTCGTCATGGGCGTCGCGCCGTCGTTGTCCGCCGAGGGTGCAGACGTGTCCGCCGGCCTGATCGCCGGGCGCGCCACGATCATCGCGCTGATCGCCGGCGTGGTGGCCCTGACCCTTGCCTACTTCCGCGACGTGCGCACCAAGATGCTCGACCCGGTGGCCGCGGCCGCCGTCGCCCTCCCTGTCGCCGATGCGTCCGCCGATTCGCCGCGGCCCACCGCCACCGCCCAGGCAGGCGGTGGCGATCCCGTCCCCACGCGGGCACACTCCACCATCGTGCGCACCACCGGCGCCGGGGGAGAGGCCGCGAACTCGGCAGAAGAGCAGCCACCGTCGACCAAGGCGCGAATCATCGCGGTCGGGGTGCCCACCTTGTTCGCGGCCCTGTTGGCCTTCATGCTGCTGGGTCGCTTCACCACGCTGGTCCCCGATATCGACGAAGGGCTGGGGGCGCCGCTGGTCGGGGGCGCCGCCGCTCTGGCGTTGGTGGTCATCGCCGTGCTCGTGAGCCGCAAGAACTGGCTGGGCGACGTCGGTCAGCATTTCACCGACGGAATCACCTTCTCGTTCCGCTCGATGGGGATGGTGATACCGGTCGCGGGCTTCGTCTACATCGGGTTGTCGGACTACTCCGGCGCCATCCTGGGCCTCGCACCGGACGCACCCGCACCGGCGTTCCTGCTGGATGCTGTCGCCACGGTCGAGCCCTACATTCCGCAGGTGCCGATGTTCGCCGCGTTCGCCATGCTGCTGATCGGCATGGTGATCGGACTGGACGGCAGCGGCTGGCCGGGTTTGCCGTTCACCGGGTCGCTGGCTGCCTCGCTGGGCGAGGGCTCGGGCGCCGACGTCGCCACCCTGGCGGCGATCGCGCAGAACGGGGCCAGCTGGACCGGCGGCGGCACGCTGGTGATCTGGTCCTCACTCATCGTGGTCGCCGGTCTCACCGGTGTCTCGGTGATGGACCTGGCCCGGCGGTTGTTCATCCCTGTGGTGTGCGGTCTCCTGGTGGCCACCACGGTGGCATCGGTGCTGCTGCTGTGAACGGCGCGGTGGGCCTGGGCAGCGCCGCGACCCTGATCGAGACCGCGGAACGAGTCCGCTCGGGCGAGACGAGTGCGCACGAGACGGTCGAACACGCCCTGGCGCTCGTCGAGGCGGGCAATCCCGAGCTCAACGCATTCGTACACGTCGACGGTGACCGGGCACTCGAATGGGCCGCCGAGGTGGACCGCGCCGTGGCCCGCGGGGACGACCCCGGTCCGTTGGCCGGGGTGCCCATGGGGGTCAAGGAACTGCAGCCAGTCACGGGCTGGCCGTTCGCGATGGGCAGCACGCTGTACGCCGAGAGGATCGCCGATCACACATGCACCCTGGTGTCGCGCGCGATCGCGGCCGGCGCGGTGCCGATCGGAGTCACCGCCTCCCCGGAGTTCGGCCGAGCCTCCTACACCGCCTCGACGCTGCACGGCGTCACCCGCAATCCGTGGAACACCGACCTCACCCCCGGCGGCTCCAGCGGCGGATCGGCGGCCGCCGTGGCCGCCGGCATGGTGCCGGTGGCCACCGGCACCGACGGTGCCGGGTCGCTGCGCATCCCGGCGTCCTACTGCGGGCTGGTGGGTTTCAAGGCCACCTACGGCCTGGTTCCACGCGGACCGCAGCACCGCGGCACCGGCGACAACGACCACTACGGTGTGCTGACCCGCACCGTCGCCGACACCGCCCGGTTCCTGGACTGTGTGTGCGGGGTCGACGATCATGACCGGGCATCTCTGCCCGCGCCGCCGCACGGTTTCGAAAAGCGGTTGCTGACAACGGATCTCACTTCCCTGCGGGTGGCCTTCACGTCGACGCTCGGGCCGTGCGATCCGGAGGTGGCGAGGGTCGCCGAATCGGCCGCGGAGAGGTTCTTCGACGCCACGGGAGCCGTCCGCGTCGACGCCGACGTCCCCATCGATCCGGCCTGCGGCGGCGCGTTCCGCACCTTGACGGCACCGGACGCCTACGTGCAGGTCGGTTCGCAGGCCGACGATCGCGACGTCCATCCGGCCGTGCGGCGTTACGTCGAGGCCGCGGCGGCGTTGGACATCGAAGCGCTGGTGCAGGCGCATGAGGCGCGTGCCCGGCTCGTCGCCGACCTGGCCGCGGCGTTCGAGACCGTCGATCTCCTGCTCACTCCCGCGACGACGGTGCCGGCGTTCGCGGCCGACGGGCCCATGCCCACCGAGATCGCCGGCCGAGTGGTGGACCACTGGGGTGCGCTGGCGGCCACCTTCCCGTTCAATCTGACCGGTCAGCCGGCCGTCTCCGTTCCGGCCGGTATGGCGGGTGGGGCGCCGGTGGGCCTGCAGATCGTCGGGCGGCGTCACGCAGATGTGACAGTGTTGGCGGCGGCCGCGGCCCTGGAGGCGCACGGTATGAGGGAGTTCGAGCGCCGCTGAGGCTCCGCAGATCCCTCGAAAAGGCCGGGATTTGGTGCAAAGCTGCCTGTCACCTAGACTCTAGGGGTTGCCGTGGGCAGACCTCGGCTGTCTCCTGTGCTCTGGGAGGTGGCCCTGCGTGCCTTTCGACAGCTCAAGAAGTAGAAGACCGCGCACGACAGGTTATTCGCCTGCCCGGAAACGGGCGGGTCGGTGTTCTGGCGTGCACACGCAAAAATCAGGTCTGAGGAGATCTAGTGATTCAGCAGGAATCGCGGCTCAAGGTCGCCGACAACACGGGCGCCAAGGAGATCTTGTGCATCCGTGTGCTCGGTGGCTCGTCGCGGCGCTACGCCGGCATCGGTGATGTCATCGTGGCGACCGTCAAGGACGCCATCCCCGGCGGCAACGTCAAGCGTGGCGATGTCGTCAAGGCCGTCGTGGTGCGCACCGTGAAGGAACGTCGCCGCGCCGACGGCAGCTACATCAAGTTCGACGAGAACGCCGCCGTCATCATCAAGGCCGACAACGATCCGCGCGGCACCCGCATCTTCGGCCCGGTCGGGCGCGAGCTGCGTGAGAAGCGCTTCATGAAGATCGTCTCGCTGGCTCCGGAGGTTTTGTAAATGAAGGTCCGTAAAGGCGACACCGTGCTCGTCATCTCGGGCAAGGACAAGGGCGCCAAGGGCAAGGTCCTGGTGGCGTACCCCGAGCGTGAACGCGTCCTCGTCGAGGGCGTCAACCGCATCAAGAAGCACACGGCGGTCTCGGCCAACGAGCGGGGAGCGTCCTCGGGCGGCATCGTCACCCAGGAAGCCCCGATCCACGTGTCGAACGTGATGGTCATCGACTCCGACGGCAAGCCGACCCGCGTCGGTGTCCGTCGCGACGACGAGACCGGCAAGAACGTCCGCATCGCCAAGAGCAACGGCAAGGACCTCTGAGAGATATGACCACGGTAGAGAACACCGAGAAGGTGCAGCCTCGGCTGAAGCAGCGTTACCGCGAGGAAATCAAGGACGCGCTGAACAACGAGTTCAAGTACGCCAACGTCATGCAGATCCCCGGCGTGGTGAAGGTCGTCGTCAACATGGGTGTCGGTGACGCCGCGCGCGACGCCAAGCTGATCAACGGCGCGGTCAACGACCTGGCTCTGATCACCGGCCAGAAGCCCGAGATCCGCAAGGCCCGCAAGTCCATCGCCCAGTTCAAGCTGCGCGAGGGCATGCCGATCGGCGCGCGCGTCACGCTGCGTGGCGACCGGATGTGGGAGTTCCTGGACCGGCTCATCTCGATCGCGCTGCCGCGTATCCGCGACTTCCGCGGCCTGAGCGCCAAGCAGTTCGACGGCACCGGCAACTACACGTTCGGGCTCAACGAGCAGTCGATGTTCCACGAGATCGACGTGGACTCCATCGACCGCCCCCGCGGTATGGACATCACCGTCGTCACCTCGGCGACCAACGACGACGAGGGGCGTGCTCTGCTGCGGGCCCTCGGTTTCCCGTTCAAGGAGAACTGAGCAGATGGCAAAGAAAGCTCTGGTCAACAAGGCCAACAAGAAGCCCAAGTTCGCGGTGCGCGCCTACACGCGGTGCAACAGGTGCGGTCGCCCGCACGCGGTTTTCCGCAAGTTCGGACTGTGCCGGATCTGCCTGCGTGAGATGGCTCATGCGGGCGAACTGCCCGGCGTGCAGAAGTCCAGCTGGTAACCGAAGAGACATTCAAACTCCTAACACAGGTGCGCGGCAGGCCTCCAAGGGATTTCCGCCCAGGGGAACCGCCGCGAGGAAGGTGACACCGCTGTCATGACAATGACGGATCCGATCGCAGACTTCTTGACGCGTCTGCGCAACGCCAACTCGGCGTATCACGACGAAGTGACTCTGCCCCACTCGAAGATCAAGGCCAACATCGCCGAGATCCTCAAGTCCGAGGGCTACATCAGCGACTACCGCACCGAGGATGCCCGTGTGGGCAAGTCTCTGGTGGTCCAGCTCAAGTACGGCCCCAGCCGTGAGCGCAGCATCGCCGGCCTGCGACGGGTGTCCAAGCCCGGTCTGCGGGTCTACGCGAAATCGACCAACCTGCCGAAGGTGCTCGGCGGCCTGGGCGTGGCGATCATCTCCACGTCCTCGGGCCTGCTGACCGATCGTCAGGCATCACGACAGGGCGTGGGCGGCGAAGTCCTCGCGTACGTCTGGTAGCGGGACAGGAGTTCAGAACCATGTCGCGTATTGGAAAGCAACCGGTCGTCATCCCCAGCGGTGTCGACGTGACCATCAACGGGCAGAACGTTGCGGTCAAGGGCCCCAAGGGCACCCTGACGCTCGACGTCAAGGAGCCGATCAACGTCTCCCGTAACGATGACGGCGCTGTCGTCGTCACCCGTCCGAACGACGAGCGGGAGAACCGCTCGCTGCACGGGCTGTCCCGCACGCTGATCGCCAACCTGGTGACCGGTGTGACCGAGGGCTACACCACCAAGATGGAGATCTTCGGCGTCGGCTACCGCGTCGTGCTCAAGGGCACCAACCTGGAGTTCGCGCTCGGCTACAGCCACCCCGTCGTGATCACCGCCCCCGAGGGCGTCACGTTCGCGGTGGAGACCCCCACCAAGTTCTCGATCACCGGCATCGACAAGCAGAAGGTCGGCCAGATCGCGGCGAACATCCGCCGGCTGCGGAAGAGCGACCCCTACAAGGGCAAGGGCATCCGCTACGAGGGTGAGCAGATCCGCCGCAAGGTCGGAAAGACAGGTAAGTAACCATGGCTCAGACAGCTACACAGGCCGCCGCCCGTAAGCCGGTGGGCCAGAACATCTCCGCTACCCGTCGCGTGGCCCGCATCCGTCGCCACGCCCGGCTGCGCAAGAAGGTGCACGGTACCGCCGAGCGGCCGCGCCTGGTGGTCAACCGCTCCTCGCGGCACATCCACGTGCAGCTGGTGGACGACCTGACCGGCACCACCGTGGCCGCCGCGTCGTCCATCGAGGCCGACGTCCGTGCCGTCGAAGGTGACAAGAAGGCCCAGAGCGTGCGCGTCGGTCAGCTGATCGCCGAGCGCGCCAAGGCCGCAGGTGTCGACGCCATCGTGTTCGACCGTGGTGGCTACAGCTACGGCGGCCGCATCGCGGCACTGGCCGACGCCGCCCGCGAGAACGGACTCGAGTTCTAAATGACTGACAACGGAAGGACCGCATGATGGCGGAGCAGACTTCAGGTGCCGAGGCGAGTGCCTCGAACACCGGCGCCCCCACCGCCGGCACCCGTACCGATTTCCAGCGTGGCGGACGCGATGACCGCGGCGGCCGCGGGCGTGGCAACCGCGATGACCGTGGTGGCCGTGGCGGCCGCGACGATCGCGAGAAGAGCAACTACATCGAGCGCGTCGTCACCATCAACCGCGTCTCCAAGGTCGTCAAGGGTGGTCGGCGCTTCAGCTTCACCGCCCTGGTGATCGTCGGTGACGGCAAGGGCATGGTCGGCGTCGGCTACGGCAAGGCCAAGGAAGTTCCCGCGGCCATCGCCAAGGGTGTCGAGGAAGCTCGCAAGAACTTCTTCCGCGTCCCGCTGATCGGCAGCACCATCACCCACCCGGTGCAGGGCGAAGCCGCTGCCGGTGTCGTGATGCTGCGTCCGGCCAGCGCCGGTACCGGTGTCATCGCCGGTGGCGCCGCGCGCGCCGTGCTGGAGTGCGCGGGCGTGCACGACATCCTGGCCAAGTCGCTGGGCAGCGACAACGCGATCAACGTGGTTCATGCCACCGTTGCCGCACTCAAGCTGCTGCAGCGTCCCGAAGAGGTGGCGGCCCGTCGTGGCCTGCCCATCGAGGACGTCGCGCCGGCAGGCATGCTGCGCGCCCGTCGCGAGAGCGAAGCGCTGGCCGCTGCGGCTGCGCGTGAAGGAAGCGCATAACCATGGCTGAACTCAAGATCACCCAGGTGCGGGGCATCATCGGTGCCCGCTGGAAGCAGCGCGAGAGCCTGCGGACCCTGGGTCTGCGCAAGATTCGTCAGTCGGTCGTACGTGAGGACAACGCTCAGACGCGTGGCCTCATCAAGGCCGTTCATCACCTGGTAGAGGTGGAGGAGGTCAAGTGAGTGTCATCAAGCTGCACGATCTGAAGCCGGCTCCGGGCTCGAAGACCGCCAAGACCCGCGTCGGTCGCGGTGAAGGCTCCAAGGGCAAGACTGCGGGCCGCGGAACCAAGGGCACCAAGGCACGTAAGAACGTGCCCGTGACCTTCGAGGGTGGGCAGATGCCCATCCACATGCGGCTGCCGAAGCTCAAGGGCTTCCGTAACCGGTTCCGTACCGAGTACGCCGTGGTCAACGTCGGTGACATCGCCAAGGCGTTCCCCGAGGGCGGCACCGTCGGTGTCAACGAGCTCGTGGCCAAGGGCCTGGTCCGCAAGAACGTGCTGGTGAAGGTTCTGGGCGACGGCAAGCTGTCCGCCAAGGTCGACGTCACCGCCAACAAGTTCTCCGGCAGCGCCCGCGAGGCGATCACCGCCGCCGGTGGTTCCGCCACCGAGCTGTAAGAGCTGCACACAAGAGCCCCGCACGCTTCGGCGTGCGGGGCTTTTTGCTCTCCGGCGTCAGGGTTGGTCGCGACGGCCCACGTCGTCGAGTGCCTCGCGAAGTTCGCTGGCGCGCTCGTCGCTGATCTGGCAGGCCGTCTGGATCTGCGTCGGAACCGCCCAGATGTCGTCACGCAGCGCCTCACCGGCGGGCGCCAACTCCACCAGGACGCGCCGTTCGTCCCGGGTGTCGCGTCGCCGGGTGATCAGACCGGCCTGCTCCAGCCGTTTCACCAGTGGGGTGATGGTCCCGGTGTCCATACCGAGAGTGGTGCCCAATTCGCCGACCGACGGCCTCGTGCCGCCGAGCAGTTCGAGCATCACCAGATACTGCGGGAAGGTGAGACCGAGTGGCTCGAGGAACTGTTTGTGCATCCGGATGAGCCGGTTGGCCGCACCGTAGAGCGCGAACGACAGCTGCTTGTTCACCGAATGGCGTGAATCAGGGGACGTCATCACCACGTTCTCTCGTACGCTAGAGTCTAGTGCGCTAGATAATTCCGTGACGCAAAGGGGAGGCCATCGTGCCGGTAACCAAGACGTTCCACGACGTCGTCCGTGATCGCCGGTCCATCCGAAGCTTCCTTCCGACCCCGGTGCCCGACACCGTGATTCACAGTGTTGTCGACGACGCGCGGCACGCTCCCTCGAACGCCAACATACAACCGTGGGACGTGCACATCGTCTCCGGCGCAACGCGCGACGCGCTGAGCACAGCCCTGTTGGCGGCCGCGGGGCAGGAGAGGATGACCCCGGACTTCCCCTGGGCCTATGACGAGTTGTACGGCGTCTACCGCGACCGGCAGGTGGCGCAGGCGTCCGCCTACTACCAGGCGCTCGGCATCACGCGCGATGCCGAGGATGACCGCAGGGTGGCGCTGCTGCGCAACCTCGAGTTCTTCGGCGCGCCACACGCCTGCCTGCTGTTCATGCCGGATCTCTACGACGGGGTGCGGGTCGCCGGTGACGTCGGTATGTACGCCCAGACTTTCCTGCTCTCGCTCACCGCCCACGGGCTCAGCGGCGTGCCCCAGACCCTGCTGGGTTTCTTCGCCGACACCGTGCGCGAGGTGCTGGGCATCGACGGGTCGATGAAGATGCTGTTCGGGATCTCTTTCGGGCATCCCGACCTGGCCTCACCGGCCGGCGGTCATCGCATGGGCAAGGCGCCGGCCGGGGAGACGGTCACGTTCCACTGCTGAGGGTCAGCCGGCCGAGGGGACAACGATGACGGGACGGCACGAGCCGTGCAGCACCGAACTGGCCACGCTACCCAGCAGCACCCGCTTGAGCGCCGATCGACCCCGTGAACCGACGACGATGGCAGCGGCGTTGTGTTCGTCGGCCGCGGCGATGAGTGTGTCGGCGGTGGCGCCCGAACCGCGGCCGCGACGCGGTGCAGCACTGAGCACCTTCACCCCCTGCGGCGGGGCGGCCGAGGCTTGAGCGGTGTCATCGGAGGCCACCGAGACGGCCAGCACGTCGCGGGTGGGGAACAGGCTCTGCGCGGTGGCCACTGCCGCGGCGGCACCGGCGGACTGGTCGAAGCCGACGACGACGGGGCCACCGGCCAGCGCCTCGTACTCAGCGGCGAGCAGCGTCTGCCTGACGACCAGGACCGGCACCGGCGAATGCGCCACCAGCAGCTCGGAGACACTGCCCAGCACGGCCTCCGAGCCGGTCAGCCCACGCGAGCCGACCACCACCGCCGCCGGCGAATGGCTCTCGGCGAGTTGCGCCAGGCCGATCCCCTCACCGCCCCAGGCCTGCTTCACCAGCGGCTCGGCCTGCCAGCCTCCGTTGCGAGCCAGCGCGACCCCGGTCTCGACCAGCAACTCGGCCTCGAACTTGCCCTCGCGTTCCACCGATTCGGAGAGCTCGGCGACATTGTGGGCGCTCAGCCGCAGCCGACGGCGCAGCTCGCGCCCGGCGAACGGCGGAGTCTGGACATAGGCGATGAGGGCCTGCGCGGAGGGGAACAACCTCGTTCCGACTCTGATCGCGGTATTGGCAGCCGGTGATCCGTCGTAGCCGACCAGCAGATCCATCAGGTTCGGTGTCCCTTCTACTCGTGGGGCAATCAGGTGAGCGCCCGCTTCCAGCCTAGTTCCGCACCTGCGCGCGGTCGGTACGCTCGAAGAATGTTCGCTCTCTCCGGCATCCCCGGACGCATTCCCGGTCTCGACGAAGTGCGCGCAGTCGCCCGCAAGGTCGACACGGCACGTCACCACGGTGTGCCGGGTGGTGTGATCCTCGAACTCAATCTCGACGTCGTGCCCCCGGAGACCGTCGGCTTCGATCCACTGGTGGTGCTGACCCGTGGCGGCCGTCCCATGACACTGCGGCAAGCCGTGGCGGCCATCCATCGAGCCGCCGAGGATTCCCGTGTGGCGGGACTCATTGCCCGCGTTCAGATTCCGGCCGCTCCCGCCGGACCGGTGCAGGAACTGCGGGAGGCGATCGCCGCCTTCACCGCCGAGAAACCGTCGCTGGCGTGGGCGGAGACCTATCCCGGCACGCTGTCCTACTACCTGGCTTCGGCGTTCGGTGAGGTGTGGATGCAGCCGTCGGGCACCGTCGGCCTGGTGGGCTTCGCCACCAACGCGCTGTTCCTGCGCGACGCGCTCGACAAGGCCGGCATCGAGGCGCAGTTCGTGGCCCGGGGCGAATACAAGTCCGCGGCAAATCTTTTCACCCAGGACCGCTACACCGACGCTCATCGTGAGGCGGACACGCGGATGGTGGAGAGCCTGCATGCCCAGGTGTGGAAGGCTGTCGCCGAGTCCCGCCGCATTGCCCTAGCCGAGGTGGACGCGCTGGCTGACCGGGCCCCGTTGCTGCGCGACGACGCGGTGGCCGGCGGCCTGGTGGACCGGATCGGGTTCCGGGACGAAGCCTACGCCCGGATCGCGGAACTCGTTGGTGCCGAGGGTATTTCACCCGAGACCGGTGACGCCGACGGTGCCGGTGCGCCGCCGCGGCTGTTCCTGTCCCGTTATGCCAGGGCCGTCGCGCAGAACAATGCCCCCAAGGGCCTGCCGGCGCTGAGCCGCAAGAAAACGCCCAAGGTGGCCGTGGTGACCCTGGCCGGCCCGATCGTCAGCGGACGTGGTGGTCCGGGGCTGTCGCCCTTCGGTAACTCCAGCGCGGGTGGGGACACCATTGCCGCCGCACTGCGCGAGGCCGCCGCCGACAAGGACGTCGACGCCATCGTGTTGCGGGTGGAAAGCCCCGGCGGCTCGGTCACCGGGTCGGAGACCATCTGGCGTGAGGTGGTCCGCGCCAGAAAGGCCGGTACCCCGGTGGTCGCGTCCATGGGTGCCGTCGCCGCCTCGGGCGGCTACTACGTCTCGATGGCGGCCGACAAGATCGTCGCCAACCCCGGCACCATCACCGGATCGATCGGCGTGGTCACCGGCAAGCTCATCGCCCGGGATCTGAAGAACCGGCTCGGTGTCGGCTCGGACGGTGTGCGCACCAACGCCAATGCCGACGCGTGGTCGGTCAACGCTCCCTTCACCGAGGCGCAGCAACAGCAGGTCGAAGCCGAGGCCGACCTGTTCTACACCGACTTCATCCAGCGGGTGGCCGCCGGCCGCAACCTCGAGGTCGATGCCGTGGACGCGGTGGCCCGCGGCCGCGTGTGGACCGGTGCCGACGCACTCGAGCACGGCCTGGTCGACGAACTCGGCGGCCTGCGCACCGCCGTCCGCCGAGCCGCTGTGCTCGCCGGCTTCGACGCCGACGCCAAGGTCACCATCGCCAGCTACCCGGGCTCGTCGCTGCTGGACGCACTGCGACCCAAGCCGTCGTCGCAGCCGGCCGCCGCGTCACTGCCGCAGGCGGTGGCCTCGGTGCTCGGCCAGTCGGTACTGAGTGCGGTCAGCCAGGCCGAGCAGTCGCTCACCGGGGCGAACGTGTTGTGGTGGGGCAGCACCCGGCTCTAGAGCGGGGCTCACCGGGTATCGCCGGTGTCGGACTTCGTGCTCAGGTAACGCGAGACCGCCCGGATTCTCAACGAAAAAACTTGTCCGGCAAGAGCTTGGCGTGACGCGGCTGCGGTCCGGGGTGCTACACGGCCGATCCAACGGCATCCATTGGTCCGAGCATGGCCGAAAGATGATGCGCCCGAGGTGAATCCGACTGCTTCCCATGTGGTCGTCGGGGTTTCTGGACCAGCTTTCGGCGATCCGCTGCGGTTCGGCCCGTGTGGGCGCCGGCGGTCGTACGCGGGGCTCGGAAGGTGAGCTCCTGCGGTAGGACACGCCGCGATCACGCGGGTCGAGCGAGTGGACGAACGCGGCGCCGGCTGCGGACCCGTGCTCCCACCGGCGGGGTCCGTAGCGCTCGTGCACCTTCTTGAACCAACGACTTCACCGATCTCGATGCAACGTGCTCGCGGCGTGCAGCGAGAAGTTCCGATTGACCACCTGTCAGACATATGGAACGCTGTTTCAAAATCTGAATGGCGAATGGTGGATGCGATGATCGCGACGTACGGGGAGCCCCTGCTGCGACTGAGCTCGGGTGCCGGGCGGCAGATCAAGAACGGTGCCGCGCTCGGTGTCGCAGTTGGCGGGGCCGAGCTCAACGTGGCCGTCGCACTGGCGGCTCTGGGCAGGACGACCCGCTTCATCAGCGCGATCCCGGATTCCTTTGTCGGAGACAAGGTTCTCACCGAGCTGCGGGCCCACGGTGTGCTCACCGACAGCATCAGCCGCGTGTCCGGCGCGCGCATCGGGTTGTACTTCGTCGAGCAGGCCTGCGCGCCTCGCGGGCACCGCGTGGTTTATGACCGCGCGGGCAGCGCCTTCGCCGTCTCGGATACAGCGCCCGGCGCCTTGGCCGGTGCTGACACTCTGGTTGTCAGTGGGATCACCGCCGCTCTCGGCGAGGGCCCCGCTACGCGCCTCGGGCACCTAGTTGCCGAGGCGCGTCAGCGGGGAATTCGAATTGCCGTTGATGTCAACTACCGAGCCCTTCTGTGGTCACCCGCTGCGGCTGCGGCAGCGCTGCCGCCTTTGCTGAGAGCGGCTGACGTCCTGGTTTGCGCTGCGAGGGACGCCCGCACTCTGTTCGGCCTCGCCGGTCCTGCGCAGCAGTGTGCCGGGGCCCTGCGTGAGCGCTATGCGCCGGACGCGGAGCTGGTGGTGGTCACCGACTCGTCGGACGGCGCTGCCGCGGCGTCCGGCCACGGCCAGTGGCGGGTGCCGGCGTTGAGAACCGACGTGGTGGACCGATTCGGGGCAGGGGATGCGTTCATGGCGGGACTGCTGTGGAGCATCACCGCGGGAGAGAGCCCCGATGACGCGTTGTCCGCCGGAGTGGCGCTGGCCGCAATGGCCTGCACCGTCGACGGTGACACCGCGGCGTTCTCGGAGCCTGAGCTGCGCGCCGTCCTCGACGATCCGCGGGCGGTGATGGTGCGATGAGCGCCGCTGAGACGCTGGGCCGCATCCGAGCCGAGCGGGCGCTGGTGCTGCTGCGCGCCGAGCGCATTGCCGACGCGGTACTGGACGCCTTCGTCTCCGGGGGGCTGCGCGTCATCGAAGTGAGCCTGGTGGCAACCGATGCCTATGCGACGATCGCGCGACTGCGGGCGCGGCACCCCGAACTCCTGGTGGGCGCCGGCACGGTTCGTCGTGCCTCCCAGGCCGAAGATGCCGTCGCAGCGGGCGCGCAGTACCTCATCTCGCCGAGCGCATCGCCCGAGGTCGCCGATTCGGCCCGGCGACAAGGGATTCTGCATGTACCTGCGGTGCTGACGCCCTCGGAGGTGGATGCCGCGCTCGGCAGCGGCGCGCCGCTGCTCAAGCTGTTCCCGGCTGCCCGGATGGGGCCGTCCTACATTCGCGACCTCCGGGCGCCTTATCCCGAAGCGGACTTCCTCGTCTCCGGTGGCGTGTCGATCGCCACGGCGCCCGACTATCTACGCGCGGGAGCCAGCGTCGTCGGCATGGGAGGGGAGCTCGCGGCCTCGCGTGACCCCGACCGGGTGCGGGTCCTGACCGAAGCTCTGATGAAGGCGGTAAGGCTGTGAATCTGTCTCTGGCAGTTCTGGATACGTCCTATGGCGACATCCACGTCGAGCGCGACGCGGCGGCCGAGTCCGGGGTCTCGGTATTCGATGTGCGTGCCGGCGACCGAGACGCCGGAGACGCCGATGGAGTCCTGGTGCAATTTGCGACCATCGGTCCCGACGAGATGGACCGACACCCCAGCTGGCGGGTGATCGGGCGGTACGGGGTCGGCATCGACACCATTGATGTGGAGGCAGCCACCGGGCGTGGCATCCGGGTGGTCAATGTTCCCGACTACTGCGAAGAAGAGGTGGCAACGCATGCGGCCGCCCTGGCTCTGGCGTCCGTTCGTCGGGTTCCGCAAGCGGATCGGCTCATCCGCCAGGGCGGGTGGGCGCGTTGGCGCGATCTCACCCCGATCCCCGCGCTGTCGGAGTCGACGCTCGGAGTGGTGGGTCTCGGGCGCATCGGACGCGAGACCATTCGTTTGCTGAAACCCTTCTTCGGGCGCGTGGTGGCGTATGACCCGTTTGTCGATACATCCGATGCGGCGGAGTTGCTTCCCCTCGAGGGCGTGCTCGCCCAAGCGGATGTCGTGACCCTGCACCTGCCGCTCAGCGCCGTCACTCACCACCTCATCGACGCCGCGGCGCTGGCATTGATGAAGCCCACGGCCCACCTGGTCAACGTCTCACGCGGTGGCCTGATCGATACGCGCGCGCTGGCGGAGGCGCTGGCGGCGGGCGCTCTGAGCGGCGCGGCCCTCGACGTGCTCGAAGCCGAACCGCCTGCGCCGGACGATCCGGCGCTGTCCGCGCCGAACCTCGTGGTGACCAGCCATGTCGCCTGGTACTCGGAGCGCTCGGAACCCCGCCTTCGCGGACTGCTGGCATCCCGCTGCGCCGCCGTCCTCACCGGCGGTGTGGTGCCGTCGGTGGTGAATGCCGCCGCTCTTGCCGAACACTCCCGAAAGGCATTGTGATGACTGCTGATAACTCCTTGTGCTCCTCGCTCGACGTCGCGGAGGTGGCCCTCGCGCCGTCGGATCCGCCGTCGCGGATCGTCGCCGGAGCGCCACGGTGCTCGGAGCGTGTGCTCGTCGACACCGCCGGTATGGAGATCGGCGTCTGGGAGGTCACCCCGGGCCGCTTCCTGTCGGTGAAGCCCACCAGCGGGGAAGTCATGCACTTCGTCTCCGGCCGCGGCACACTGACGCACCCCGACGGTTCGACCACCGATATCCGTGCCGGGGTGACGGTCTCGCTGAAGCCGGGTTGGAGCGGCGAGTGGGACGTCACCGAGACCGTTCGCAAGGTCTACGTCATCTACTCGACGGCGGCGACGAGTTAACCCGGTTCTTCCAAAGGACACATCTCCGAAACAAAGAATTGGTACGTTGTTTCAAAATTCAGGAGATGAAGTCATGTCTGGACAAACTACTATGTTGGAGGCGCCGGTGCCGACGCAGACGGAGACGCAGGCGCCACCGGCGTCCGCGCGGCGCTCCCGTCGCGGGTCGCGCGGTGTTCGTGTCGCCCTCATGCTTCCCGTCGCGGTGATCTACGGCCTGTTCTTCCTCTGGCCGATCCTGACGGTGTTCTTGCGCAGTGTCAGCGAGCAGGGCCGGTTCGACGCGGCGGCGCCGAAGTGGACCCTGGACGCCTACCTCCAGTTGTTCCAGGACGATTTCCTACTGCTCGTCGAGTGGCGCACCGTCGTCCTCGCGGTCAACTCGACCGTGCTCACCATCTTGTTGGCATTTCCGACCGCGTACTTCATCTCGCGCCTCAAGAGGCGCACCGCCACGCTGGTGCTCCTGCTGGTGCTGGTGCCGTTCTGGATCTCGATCGTGGTGCGGCTCTTCTCCGTCACCTCGATCCTCAGCCCCAACGGGCCTCTCGGTTCGCTCGAGCTGCTGTACACGCCCGCGGGAACGCTGGTGGGCACGGTCATGTACCTGCTGCCGTACATGATCCTGGTGCTCTACGCCGGCATGGTCGCCGTGGACACCAACGTCCTGCTGGCCGCCCGCACCATGGGCGCCTCCGCCGCTCGCACCTTCTTCACGGTGTATGTCCCGTTGATCCGGTCGTCTCTCATCAGCGGCGGGCTGCTGATCTTCATCCTGGCCTTGGGGTTCTTCCTCGTCCCCGCAATCCTCGGCGGTCCGTCCGAGCAGACCATCTCGGTCTACATCCAGCAGCAGATCGACGTCTACCGCTGGGCTGTCGCCAGCGCGATGGGCATCCTGCTGCTGGTGGCCACCGTGATCTGTTACATCGGGGTGGTTCGCCTCACCGGCGAGTTCAAGGTGGGCGTCGGCTCGGTCCAGGTCAAGGGAGTCAGCGCCGAACAACCCTTCCGCTGGTCGGCACCCATGGTGGTGTCCGCCGTGGTATCAGCCCTGACCATCGCGATGCTGGTTGTCCCGGTGCTGTTCGTCTTTCCTCTGTCGGTCGGAGAAACCGGGACCGTGGTCTTCCCGCCGCGTGGCTTCACCCTGCAGTGGTACGCCGAGGTGTTCACCACGTCGACGTGGATGGGACCCATCGGGCAGAGTCTGGTGGTCGGCATCGGCACCGGGGTGCTGTCCATCGCCATCGGTTTGATCCTGGCCCGTCAGATGCGGGCGATGAAATCCACAGCAGGAAAGGCGATTCTGTCCGGGTTGGCGTTCGCGCCCATCATCACCCCGGCGATCCTGCTCGCCATCGGCATGTACGACGTCCAGCTGCAACTGGGGCTGACGGGCACGATATGGGGTCTCATCCTGGCGCACACCGTCATCGCCGCGCCGCTGTCCTTCGCCTTGATCGCGGCCGCCATGAGCGGCGCAGATCAGGGACTGGAGGAAGCGGCCTGGACGCTGGGAGCCTCACGCACCCGCGCCTTCTGGGCGGTGGTGGTCAAGGCGATCCTGCCCAGCGTCGCAGGCGCGTTCGTCATCGCCTTCGTGACCTCCTGGGACGAGGTGGTTCTCGCGCTCTTCCTCCAGACCGGACCCACCAAGACGCTCCCTGTGACCATCTACAAGTACCTCGAAAGTGGGATCGTCCCCACCGTTCCTGCCGTGGCCTCGCTGTTGGTCACCTCCGTCCTGGTCGTCCTCGCGATTCGCGGCATCGTGACGGCGCTGAAGAACAACCGTGCACTCAAGGTTCAGGAGTCATAGATGAGCAATTCAGCACACTCCCGGGGCTCGCGCGGTGAGGTCACCGCGACGGCGGTCGGGCTGGACTACGACGGCAAGCCCGCACTCGATGACGCGAACCTCCACGTCGACGCAGGTGAGTTCTTCACCCTTCTCGGCCCGAGCGGCTCGGGCAAGACCACCCTTCTGAGGATCATCGCCGGACTCCTCGACGCCACCCGGGGGCGCGTCGACATCGACGGCGACGACGTCACCCACATCCCCACCCAGCGGCGCGACATCGGATTCGTCTTCCAGAACTACGCGTTGTTCCCGCATCTCACCGTCGCCCAGAACATCGAATTCGGGCTCAAGGTACGACGTTTGGATGCTGCCGCGAGACATCGGCGGGTGCAGGAGATGCTGGAACTCGTCGCCCTGGAGGGGCTCGGCGACCGCTCGCCGGGCCAACTCAGCGGCGGACAGCAACAGCGTGTCGCACTGGCCCGCGCGCTCGCCCAGGCCCCCCGTGTGCTCCTGCTCGATGAGCCGCTCGGGGCGCTGGACCGGGCCCTGCGACAAGACCTCGGTGCCGAGGTGCGCCGTATCCAGCGGCAATCGAACACCACGGCGATCTACGTAACCCATGATCAGGACGAAGCGTTCATCCTGTCCGACCGGATGGGAGTCATGCGGGACGGCAAGATCTGTCAGATAGGCCGACCGGAAGACATCTACCGTTCTCCCGCAGACCTTTTTGTTGCCCGGTTCCTGGGTCAGGCGAACCTGCTCGACGTCGCCATACTGGACCGGTCCCACGACGTCTTCACTGTCTCGCGGGGCGAATTCCGGGTTCGCGCACGAGCATCCGAACGGATCACCGATGGTGCGGCCACGTGTGTGGTCCGCCCGGAGCAGATCGCCTTGTGCGCGGAGGTTCCGCACGAGGGATATGACCTGATCGGCCGCGGGGAAGTGACGGTGTCGCGCTTCCTGGGTCAGCGTCACAGCGTGCACATCTCCATGGGCGACACCGAGATCACCGCCGATCTCGACCCCTACGGCCCCGTTCCCAAGCCCGGCGACATGGTCGGTGCCTGCGTACGCGCCGGCCACGCCGCCCTGATCCCCGCTGCGGTGAACCCCTCAGCCGCGGCGCTCTGACCACTCAACTCCTCTCACGACACCTCAACCACGAAGGCAGGCATCGACATGAAGTCCACCACACGTCGCCTCGGAGCGGCCCTCGCAGTCACCGCGCTGGCGGTCAGCGCCTGCGGATCGAGTGAATCCCCTGAAACATCCTCCACTCCTGGCGAATTGAGCGGGGACATCCTCTTCTACGACACCAGCGGTGGGGATGTCTGGACGGAGCTCAGTCAGACACTGTTCGCCGATTTCACGGCAGACACCGGGGTGACGGTGACCGACGATTACAACGAGGCCGCGACAAAATTCTTCGGTGCCGCGGAGGCCGGCCAGGTGCCGTGGAGTCTGGTGTTCTTCCCGACGGTCAACGATGCGCGGACCGCCGCCGAGGCCGGCTTCCTGGCCGATATCGACACCTCGATCGTCCCACTGGACAAGCTGACCGAGGGTACCTATGACCAGCACGGCATCGAAGTGGGCACCTTCGGTATGGTGCTGGCCTGGGACGGTGACGCCTACGAGACCGCGCCGTCCTCGATGAGCGATCTGTGGGATGTGCAGCGCTTCCCAGGTAAGCGCTGCTTCTTCAACAACCCCCAGTACGGGTGGACACTCGAAGCCGCTCTGCTCGCCGACGGCGTGGCTCCCGATGCGCTCTACCCCCTCGATGTCGACCGTGCCCTGGGCAAACTCGACGAGATCAAATCCGACATCACCTGGTGGACCAGCGGCGCGCAGTCCATCGAATCGTTCGAGAACGGCTCCTGCGACATCGGCATCCTGTGGGCCAACCGTGCCACAACTGCCAAGACCGAGAACGGTTTTCCGATGGAGATCACCTGGAATCAGGCCGGCTACTCCAACAGTGTGTGGGCAATTCCCGCTGACGCGCCCAACCCAGCGGCGGCCCAAGAGTTGCTTGCCAATGTCATCAACAACACCGCAGGGCAGGTCGCGTTCGCCTCGAAGATCCCGACCCCGATTCCGGCCTCGGTGATCGGGGTGGGACCTCAGGACTTCCCCGCCGAAGTGCAGCCGTTCCTGCCCCTGGGCGACAACGTCAAGAACTCCATCCGGCAGGACGCCGACTACTACGCCGACAATCTCGATCCGGTGATGGACGCCTTCAACCGCTGGGTCGGCCAGTAGTGAGCGCCGCTTCGACAACGACACATGAAGGAACACAACAGTGAAAACCGTCTGCATCGACGGCGAGGCCCAGTACCGCGACATCGTCCTGCGGGATGTCGCCGCACCGCTCGAGGCTGCAGGGCATGAATTCGATTGGTTCGAAGAATCATTCGCAGATGTCGAGGCCACCATCGCGCGGGCGGCCGGGTATGACGCGCTGTACGTCGTAGGGGACCAGGGACCTGTCCCGCCCGGGCTCCTGCGGGCCAATCCCACACTGAAGCTGGTCAGCTTCGTGGGTACGGGGGCTCGGCGCTTCGTGGCGATGGACGAGGCCGACGAGTGCGGTGTCACCGTCACCAACGTTCCAGACTTTGCCAGCCAGAGTGTTGCCGAACACGCCGTGGCGCTCATGTTCGCAGTCGCGCGCCGGATTCCCGAGGGTGACAACCTGGTTCGCGAAGGGCGGTGGGAGAAGAACCAGGGCCTCAAGCTCGCCGGCCGTCGACTCGGTGTCGTGGGCGCCGGGGCGATCGGCGCCAGGATGATCAGCCTGGGACAAGGCATCGGCATGGATGTCGCCTATTGGTCGCGCACCGCTGATGCAGCGCGTGATCAGCGGCTGGGTGCGCGACGGCTCGAGCTCGACGAGCTGTTCGCCACCTCGGACGTGGTGTCGCTGCACTTGACGCACAACACCGACACCGACGGCATCATCTCGCGTCCGCTGTTGGAGAGCATGCGGGACAAGGCGATACTGGTGAACACGGCGCGGGCCGAAATCGTCGACCAGGCCGCTCTGGCGGAGATCCTGCAGAAGGGCACGATCTTCGGCGCGGGCCTCGATGTCTTCGTCGACGAACCGCCGCGCACCGATGCGCTTCCGCCCGCCGGTGCGAACGTCGTGCTGTCAGCCCATGTGGGCTTCCACACCGACGAAGCTGACGACGTCTTCCGTCTGGCCGGCGAGAACATCCTGGCCTTCGCCGCCGGCACGCCCACCAACGTCATCGAATAACGAACAGAGAGAAGATCCGTGAAGATCCGACATGCCACCCACCCGGACGACCTCGCCGCGCTCAGCGGTCAGGAACTGCGACAGCGTTTCCTCGACAAGGATCTGTTCGCCGCCGGTGAAGTGCGACTGTCCTACACCCACCACGACCGGATGGTGCTCGGCGGGGTGATTCCCCAGGTGGGACAGTGGCTGGCTCTCACCGCACCGGATGAGCTTCGATCTGACTACTTCTGCGAGCGAAGGGAACTCGCGGTCGTCGCCGTCGCAGGATCGGCGCGGGTCCGCGCCGACGACCAGGAATGGGAGCTCACCAAAGGCGACGTCCTCTATCTCGGCCGCGGTGCACGAGATGTCGCGTTCTCGTCCGACCAAGAGGACAGTGCGCTGTTCCTCGCGTCAGCGTTGGCGCACGTGGCGCACCCGCACACCTTGGTGACCCTCGCCGACGCGGATGCCACTGCGGCAGGAGAGACCGAGACGGCGAATCGCCGCACCATCTACAAGCATCTGCAGCCGGGGGGCGTACCCACGGCGCAACTGGTCCTGGGCATCACCGCACTCGAACCGGGCAGCGTGTGGAACAGCATGCCGCCCCACGTGCACGACCGGCGCACGGAGGCGTACCTGTACTTCGACCTGCCGGACGCGCACCGGATCCAGCACTTCATGGGGCGCCCCGACGATCTGCGCACGCTGACGATGAGCAATCTGGACCTGGTGGTTTCACCCAGCTGGTCGGTGCATTTCGGTGCCGGTACATCGAATTACGCGTTCGTGTGGGTCATGGCCGGGGAGAATCAGGCGTTCACCGATATGGATCAGGTCGCGATCACCGACCTGGGTTGTTGCTGACACCGCTATCGTGACGGAAATCGAGCGGACCTGTTCGGGTCAACGGAGTCTCACGACAGGGTTGGAGGTGGCATGACTCGAAACGACGCAGAACCCATCGCGGGCACCCAAAGCCTGGATCGGGCGCTTCAGGTCCTGCTCAAGATCGCAGACGAGCCCCCGCCGGGGCTGAGTCTGGCGGCGTGCAGCAGCATCCTCGGTTACAGCAAAGCCACAACCCAGCGGATGTTGCGGACATTGGTGGCACGTAATTTCCTCAGCTACAACGAGGAACTCGGCGTGTACGCCCTGGGGGTTGCCAACGCCCAGCTCGGATCGGAGTACCTGCACCGGCTCGACCTGCGTCGGGTGGCGCTTCCCGAAATGCGGGCGCTGGTGGACGATACCGGCGAAACGGCGCATCTGGGCATCGTCACCGGAGAGGACGTCGTCTACATCGAACTCGTCGACTCGCCCCACCCGGTACGCATCTTCAGCCGGGTCGGAGCGGCGGTCCCCGCGTACGCCACGGCGATCGGCAAGGCGATCCTGGCGTGGATGGGGCCCGACGTGGCAGCGCGCCACCTACCCGCCGTGCTCACACCGCGTACCGCGAACACCTTGACGGAGCGGGCAGCGCTCGACGACGACCTCGCCCTGACCCGCGAGCGGGGGTACGCGATCGACGACCAGGAGAACCGAACCGGCATCCGCGGTTACGCGGCCCCGATCTTCGACCACACCGGATCCATCGTTGCCGCAGTGAGTATCGGCGGCCCGGCCGACCGCGTGAACGCCAGCATGGACGTCGAACTGGGGACGGCGGTGATCGGGTGCGCACGCACCATCTCGCATCTACTCGGCTCGCGCGTACACGGCCGGGATGGCCGACCATGAGCGTGCGCGGCCGCACCGCGGTGGTCACGGGGGCGAGCCGGGGGATAGGCCTGGCCATCGCGGAGCGCCTCGCCCGTGAGGGCGCCGACGTCATCGGTGTCGCGAGATCTGTTGCGGCCATGGGTGAATGCGCGGACCGCGTGGCCGCACACGGCCGGCGGTTTCTGCCCGTCGCGGCCGCTCTCGAGAAGCGGGCGGAGGTCTACGCGGCCATCGAGCAGATCCGCCCGTGGCAGCCAGGCATCCTCGTTCACGCCGCCGGGATCAACCGCCGGGCGCCGGCGCAGACCCACGGCGACGAGCTGTGGGACGAGGTCATCGCGGTGAACCTGACGGCACCGTTCATCCTGACCCGCGAGCTGGGCGGCGACATGGTCACCGCGGGGTCGGGGAAGATCGTCTTCATGGCGTCACTGCTCAGTTATCAAGGGGGCGTGACGGTGCCGGGCTACGCCGCGAGCAAGGGCGGGTTGGCGCAGCTCACCAAGGCCTTCGCCAACGAGTGGGCCGGTCGAGGTGTGAACGTCAACGCGATCGCGCCCGGGTACGTCATCACCGACATGAATGACGCGCTGATCGCCGATCCAGAGCGCAATGAACAGATCTCGGCGCGTATTCCGGCCGGACGGTGGGGATCAGCGGAGGAAATCGCCGACGCAGCAGCGTTCCTCGTTTCCCACGATGCGCGTTACATGCACGGCGCAGTGATGAATGTCGACGGCGGATGGCTCGGGCGCTGACCCGTCGGCAGTTTGGGGTTCGCCGGAGGCGCCTACGCCGCTACCGTAACGTCGCGCTGACGTACACGATCTCGCCCAGCGGATCTTGTTCGTTCGGCTCAGGTGCACGAAGTCCGTTGCGGGAGAACAACTCCGAGGTGGTCACCGCAGTGACCTGCCAGCCGCGCTCGCCGAGGTAATCCATCGCGCTGTGCCGCTGGCCGGTGTACACCAGCGACGCCATGTCCAGTTCGAGACCCTGGGTGGCGAACGTGGCCGACGCCGCTTGCGCGCGCTCGGCATCCAGGTCGACGATGCCGGGAGCGTACTCGGTGGCCAGAGTGCTGCCGGGTGCGCTCAAGCCGATGATGGTGTCGAACAGGCGATCCTGTGCCTCCGGAGGCAGATAGACCAGCAATCCCTCGGCGCACCACGCCGTCGGCTGGTCGGTCGTCCAGCCGGCCTCGCGCAAGGCGGCCGGCCAGTCGTCACGCAGGTCGACGCCGATGGCACGCCGTTGTGCGGTCGGCTGCGCGCCGAGGCGGCTCAGGGTGTCGGTCTTGAACTCGATCACCTGCGGCTGGTCGAGTTCGTACACGACAGTGCCGCCGGGCCAGGGCAGCCGGTAGGCGCGGGAGTCCAACCCCGAGGCCAGGATCACGGCCTGCCGGATTCCGGTGTCGCCGGCCGCGATGAAGTAGTCGTCGAAGAACTTGGTGCGCAACGCCATCCCGTCGACCATCGCCTCCACGCGCTCCGGTGTGAAATCCGGAAACTGCGTGATGTCGAGGTCACCGTCGACCATCCTGGTGAAGAAGTCGAGGCCGACAGCGCGGACCAGGGGAGCGGCGAACGGGTCGTCGATGATCCCGCGCCCGCTGGCGGTGGCCACCGCGCGGGCAGCGGCCACCATGGTGGCGGTGGTGCCGACGCTCGACGCCGGATCCCAGGAGTCGCCTTCGCTGCGCGCCATGCCCCTACTGTAGGACCGCGGTCAGGTAACCGGAATCCCCACCGATGAATGCCGTCAGCTCGTCATTCGGCAGCGCGAACCCGTTGGCCGCGAACGCTTCTGCGGCCGGCAGGGTCGTCACCTGCCAGCCCTTGCCGTGCAGGTAGGCCCCCGCGGAGTTGCGCTCCCCGGTGTAGAACAGCTCAGCGAGCTTGATGTCCGAGCCGGTTCGGCGCGTCCGCTCGTCGAGTTTCTCGGCCCAGTCGGCCGGCAGGGAATGCACATCCATGTGCTCGGTGGCCAGTCGGCTGCCCGGTGCCGACAGCGCGGTGATGTGGTCGAAGAGCCGGTCCTGGGCGTCCGGTGGCAGATACACCAGCAGCCCCTCGGCGATCCACGCGGTCGGTTGCCGGCTGTCGAAGCCGACCTCGCGCAGCGCGGTGGGCCAGTCGTCGCGCAGGTCGATCCCCACGGTGCGGCGCTGCGCTTCCGGTTCGGCACCGAGACCGGCCAGTGTCCGGCTCTTGAACTCGATGACCTCGGGTTGGTCCACCTCGTAGACCACGGTTCCGGCCGGCCAGTTCAACCGGTATGCCCGGGTGTCCAGACCGGCGGCCAGAATGACCGCCTGGGTGAGGCCCGACTCCAGGAAGAAGTCGTCGAAGAACCGGGTACGCACGGCCATCTGCTCATTGAGGGCGCGACGGTTCAGCACGGGGTCGTCGTCGAGGGCGAGCTCACCGTCGACCATCTTGATGAAGTGCTCGACCCCGACCGCGCGCACCAGCGGCTCCGCCAGGGGGTCGTCGAGCAGCGCGTCCGGGCCCTGCGACGCCAGCGCGCGCCCGGCGGCGACGGCGGTCGCGGTGGCTCCGACGCTGGACGCCAGATCCCAGGTGTCGGCTTCAGAACGTGGCATGTGAATGTCCTTTCAGACGCGGGTGGCCAGCACCGACAGCGAATTGCGCAGAGGTGCGAGCGTTTCGGAGGTGGGGAAGGTGCGGCCCACGTCGGCGAACACCTCCGGGCGCGGCCGTGCGCTCACCTCCCAGCCGCGTGCACCCAGGTAGTCGACGACGGGGTTGCGCTGACCGCTGTAGGAGAGGTCGGCGAAGTCGAGGTCGAAAGGCCGGGAACCCCGGCCGTTTTGATCAAAGAGCCGGCGAATCTCCGCGGCGCGCTGCCCGATGGCCGCTCCCGCGTCGGGGTGGTACTCGGTGGCCAACCGGGAGCCGGGAGCACTGAGTGCGGTGATGTTGTCGAACAGCCGGTCCTGCGCTTCCGGCGGCAGGTAGATCAGCAGCCCCTCGGCGCTCCAGGCCGTCGGCGCGTGGGCATCGAACCCGGCGGCGCGCAGTGCCGCGGGCCAATCCTCGCGCAGATCGATCGGCACCGTCCGGAGCTCAGCGGTGGGCACGGCACCGAGATCAGTCAGTGTCCGGGTCTTGAACTCGATGACCTCGGGCTGATCGAGCTCGTAGACCACGGTGCCGGTGGGCCAGGGCAGGCGGTACGAACGGGAGTCCAGGCCGGAGGCCAGGATGACCGCCTGGGTGAGGCCCGTCTGCAGGAAGAAGTCGTCGAAGAACCGGGTGCGTACCTCCATGACCGTCGTCATGGCCGCCGCCGCCTCCTGGGCCTCGGCCGGTACCTCGAGCTCACCGTCGACCATCTTGGTGAAGAACTCCACGCCGACCGCACGCACCAGCGGCGCGGCGAACGGATCGTCGATCAACGCGCCGGGCTCGGTGCTCGCCAGCGCGCGTGCGGCGGCGACCATGGTGGCCGTCGCGCCGACGCTGGAGGCCAGATCCCAGCTGTCGGAGTCGGTGCGTCCGGCAGGCGAGCTCATCGGACGGCGGTGATGTAGAGGACGTCTGCGAAACCGACCTCGTCCTTCTCGATGGGTGCCAGGCCGGCCCGGGTCAGCAGCTCGTTGGTGGTGAGCGTGGTGGTGCCCCAGGCGCGCTCCTGCAGATAGGTCGGCACGTCGGCGCGGTCACCGAGATAGGTCAACTCGGAGAAGTCGAGATCGAATCCGTGGTCCTGCCACCGGTCGGTCACCGACTGCATCCGCTCGCGGGCGGCTTCCTGATCCTCGGCGCTGATGCTGGGAACGCCTTCGACGGCCAGCCGGCTCCCGACAGGGCTCAGTTCGGTGATGGTGTCGAGCAGCCGGTCCTGCGCTTCGGGTGGCAGGTAACCCAGCAGACCTTCGGCGATCCACGCGACGGGCTCGGCGGTGTTGAGCCCGGCTTCGCGGAGTGCGGCCGGCCAGTCGTCACGAAGGTCGATGGCCACCGCACGGCGCTCGGCGGTGGGTTCGGCGCCGAGGTCGGCCAGCGCCTGGGTCTTGAACGCGATCACCTCGGGCTGGTCGATCTCGTACACGACGGTGCCGGGCTGCCAGTCCAGCCGGTAGGCGCGGGCGTCCAGGCCGGCGGCCAGGATGACGGCCTGTTTGATGCCGGCCTTACCCGCCTGGAGGAAGAAGTCGTCGAAGAACCGGGTGCGCGCGGCCATCCCGTCGGCGAACCGCATGGCACCTCGCGCCGACGATTCGGCCGGACTCTCGTCGAGGTCCTCGGGCTTGAGCTCGCCGCTGGCCAGCTTGGTGAAGAAATCCACACCCACCGCGCGGACCAACGGCTCGGCGAAAGGATCGTTGATCACCGGGTTGGGCGCCTTGGTGGCCATGGCGCGGGCGGCGGCCACCATGGTCGCGGTCGCCCCCACGCTCGAGGCCAGATCCCACGTGTCATTGTCGGTGCGCGCCATCGGTGTACAGGTCCTCTCCGGAGTTGCTTAGCTGACTTAACGAGATGTAATCCACGGTACGCCGGAAATACTGACAGCCGCCTGAGAGGAAACTGCGGCTGCGCTGATGCGGGCGGTGAGGGCCCCAGCTGTTACTCTCGTACACTGATTTGACGCGCAAGACCGCTGGCTGTGGTTACCCACTCTGGCCTGCCGGTTCTCGGCGTATGACACAGGATTACCCGACGCTGGTTCGGCCAGCCCCATCGGCACGCCGCGATAGAGCCCGGCTGCCCAGGAGGAAGAGTGCTCTCGGCTTTCATCTCATCGCTGCGGACAGCCGACCTGAGGCGGAAGATCCTGTTCACGCTGGCGATGGTGATCCTCTATCGCGTCGGTGCAACACTGCCGTCGCCCGGGGTCAACTACGGCAACGTGCAGCAGTGCATCGAGCAGGTCAGCGGTGGCGAATCAGGTCAGATCTATTCGCTGATCAACCTGTTCTCCGGCGGCGCGCTGCTACAGCTGTCGGTGTTCGCCGTCGGCGTGATGCCCTACATCACCGCCAGCATCATCGTGCAGCTGCTGACCGTCGTGATCCCACGCTTCGAACAGCTCCGTAAAGAAGGCCAGTCCGGCCAGGCCAAGATGACGCAGTACACGCGGTATCTGGCCATCGCGCTGGCGGTTCTGCAGGCCACCTCGATCGTGGCGCTGGCGGCCAACGGCGGCCTGCTGCAGGGCTGCGCGCTCGACATCATCAACGACCAGAGCATCTTCACCCTGGTGGTCATCGTCATCGTGATGACCGCAGGCGCGGCGCTGGTGATGTGGATGGGCGAGCTGGTCACCGAGCGCGGTATCGGCAACGGCATGTCGCTGCTGATCTTCGCCGGCATCGCCGCCGCCATCCCGGGCGAGGGCAAGGCCATCCTGGACAGCCGCGGCAACATGGTCTTCGCGCTGGTGTGCGTCGCGGCGCTGATCATCATCATCGGCGTGGTGTTCGTCGAGCAGGGCCAGCGCCGCATCCCGGTGCAGTACGCCAAGCGCATGGTGGGCCGCAAGATGTATGGCGGCACCTCGACCTACCTGCCGCTGAAGGTCAACCAGGCGGGCGTCATCCCGGTCATCTTCGCCTCGTCGTTGATCTACATCCCGCAGCTGATCACGCAGTTGATCCAGAGCGGCAGCTCCAACCCCGGCACCGGCTGGTGGGACAAGTTCGTCGCCGACTACCTGTCCAACCCGTCCGACCCCATCTACATCGCCGTGTACTTCGGCCTGATCGTGTTCTTCACCTACTTCTACGTGTCGATCACCTTCAACCCCGACGAACGCGCTGATGAGATGAAGAAATTCGGTGGCTTCATCCCCGGCATCCGCCCGGGTAAGCCCACCGCGGACTATCTGCGTTACGTACTGAGCAGGATCACGCTGCCCGGCTCGGTCTACCTCGGCATCATCGCAGTGCTGCCCAACGTGTTCCTCGACATCGGGAACAGCGGCGGCGGTGTGCAGAACCTGCCCTTCGGCGGCACCGCGGTGCTGATCATGATCGGCGTCGGCCTGGACACCGTGAAGCAGATCGAGAGCCAGCTCATGCAGCGCAACTACGAGGGCTTCCTCAAGTGACAGAAGGGTTCGGCAAGTTGAGAATCGTTTTGCTCGGACCGCCGGGCGCCGGCAAGGGCACACAAGCCGTGAAGCTGGCCGAGAAGCTCGGAGTCCCGCAGATCTCCACGGGTGACCTGTTCCGCCACAACATCAGCACCGGCACCGAACTCGGGGTCGAGGCCAAGAAATACCTCGACGCCGGCGACCTGGTACCCGCGACGCTCACCAATGCGCTGGTCGACGACCGGCTCGACGACGAGGACGCCGCCGCAGGCTTCATTCTCGACGGCTTCCCCCGCTCGGTCGAGCAGGCCGAGGCACTCGAAGAGATGCTCGCCAAGCGCGGGCTGAAGCTCGACGCCGTGGTGGAGTTCCGCGTTCCCGAGGAGGAACTGGTGCAGCGCCTCAAGGGCCGCGGCCGCGCCGACGACACCGAAGACGTCATCCGCAACCGGTTCAAGGTCTACCGCGACGAGACCGCCCCGCTGCTGGACCACTACAGCGCCGAACTCAAGACCGTCGACGCCGTCGGCTCGCTCGACGAGGTGTTCGCCCGGGCGCTGCAGGCACTCGGCAAGTAATGGTCTCCATCCCCGGACTGCGCGGCCGCAAAGTGGTGCCGCAGCGCAGCCCTGGCGAGCTCGACGCCATGGCGCTGGCCGGAGGGCTGGTCGCCAAGGCGCTACGAGCGGTCCGCGACGCCGCCGCACCCGGGGTTTCGACACTGGATCTGGACCGCATCGCCGAGGCCGTCATCCGTGACGGCGGCGGGGTGCCCTCCTTCCTGGGTTACCACGGCTACCCGGCGAGCATCTGCTCCTCGGTCAACGACCGGGTGGTGCACGGCATCCCGTCGTCCGCTGATGTACTGGCCTCCGGTGACCTGGTCTCGATCGATTGCGGTGCCATCGTCGACGGCTGGCACGGCGACTCCGCCGTCACCTTCGGTGTCGGCCCGCTGATCCCGGCGGACGAGAACCTCTCGGCGGCGACGCGGGAATCCATGGAGGCCGGTATCGCGGCGATGGTCCCGGGAAACAAGCTGGGCGACATCTCGCACGCCATCGAGAGCGGTACGAAGGCCGCCGAGGCCAAATACGGTCGCAAGTTCGGCATCGTGGCCGGGTACGGCGGCCACGGCATCGGACGGCAGATGCACATGGACCCGTTCCTGCCCAACGAAGGGCCGCCCGGGCGGGGCCCGTTCCTGGCACCCGGATCGGTGCTGGCCATCGAACCGATGCTGACCCTCGGTTCCACCCGCACGAAAGTCCTGGAAGACGAGTGGACGGTCATCACCGCCGACGGCTCGCGCGCCGCCCACTGGGAGCACACCGTCGCGGTCACCGATGACGGCCCCCGCATCCTGACGCTCTGACCCCCGCCGCCCACTCTCACGATTGGGCGTTCTCGGTGTGTTCGCCCGCGGCTGCGCGCACACTTGAACCAGTTGGCCACCCGTTTCGTGGAACGATCGGGAGGTTGCCTGATGGACGACCCGGAGACCGTACTGCTGCGCTCGCTGTACGACGAGCACGCCGCTGCGTTGTGGCGATATGCCATGCGCCTGACCGGGGACCGCACCCGCGCCGAAGACGTGGTGCAGGAAACCCTGCTGCGGGCCTGGGAGCACCCCGAGGCCGTCGGCCACACCGAACGACCCGCGCGGGCCTGGCTGTTCACCGTCGCCCGGAACATGATCATCGACGAGCGCCGCAGCGCACGCTTTCGGCACGAATCACCCGATGCCGGCGCCGAGCACGAAGACCCAGGGCCCGACGAGGTGAACGCCGCCCTGGACCGGCTGCTGATCGGTGACGCGATGGCCCAACTGTCCGCCGATCACCGCGCGGTGATCCGGCGGTCCTACTACCTCGGCTGGACGACCGCGCAAATCGCTGTGGACCTGCAGATCGCCGAAGGCACGGTGAAATCGCGCCTGCACTACGCGGTACGCGCGCTGCGGCTGACCCTGCAGGAAATGGGAGTGACGAGATGACGCCGGGGGATCCGTACGCACTGTGGGACGCCGCGTACGTGTTGGGTTCGTTGGCCAGTGACGAGCGCCGCGAGTACGAAGCGCATCTGCACCGGTGTATGGCATGCCGGTCGGCGGTGACCGACCTCAGCGGCATGCCGGCGCTGCTCGCGCTGCTGGACCGTGACTCGGTGGCCGATGAGCCGCCGGCGCCCGAGATGCCGCCGGAGATGCTCGGCGCTGTGCTGGCCAAGGTGGCCCAGCGGCGGCGCCGGTCGAGGTGGGCCGTGTCGATGGTCTCGGCGGCCGCAGTGCTCCTGGCCATCGCTCTGGTGGTCGCGGTGTGGCCGAGTTCGCCTGCGCCCGCCTCGAACGCCGCATCCGTGGAACTCGTGGCGGTCGAGCCGTCGGAGTTCACCGCGACGATGACGCTCACCGACCACGATTGGGGTACGCATATCGCCATGGCGTGCACGTACACCCACACGCCCGGCGAACCCGAAGAAGAGGACGACGGCGACCGGTTGGCGATGGTGACCGTGGGTCGGGACGGCAGGGAGACCCGGTTGGCGACGTGGACGGCGGTGACAGGCGCGACGGCCCTGCCGCAGGCCAGCACTTCGCTGAGCAGAAACGAGATCGCTGCCGTGCAGGTGGTGTCGGCGGATTCCGGCGAGGTCCTCTTGGAGAAGACGTTTGACTGAGCACCGTGCCCGAGGGTGACACCGTCTACGTGCTGGCCCGCCGGCTCGATACCGCGCTGGGTGGGCGCACCCTGACCCACGGCGAGTTGCGGGTGCCCGCGCATGCGACCGCCGACCTCGCGGGGCGGACGGTGCTGGCCCAGGTGACACATGGCAAGCACCTGTTGACCCGGCTCTCGGGCGATCTGACGCTGCACACCCATCTGCGCATGTCGGGTTCCTGGACCGTGTCGTCGGCCGGGCGGTGGCTGCCCCGTGCGGTGATGCCCGACGTGCGTGTGATCCTGCGGACCGACGGCCCGGCCGCCTACGGCGTGCGGCTGCCCGTCGTGGACCTGTTGCGCACCCGCGACGAGGCCGACGTCATCGGTCATCTGGGCCCGGATCCGTTGCGCGAGGACTGGGACGCCGCCGAGGCCGCGCGCCGGATCACCGCCGAACCCGATCGCCCACTCGTGGCCGCCCTGCTCGACCAGCGCTGTGTGGCAGGCTTCGGCAACCTCTGGGCCAACGAGCTGTGCTTCCTGCGGGGGCACAGCCCGTGGACTCCGGTACGCGAGGTCGACGTGCCCGCACTGCTGGATCTCGGTGCACGCGCACTGCAGCATTCGGCCACCGTGCCGGGCGCCATGCAGGTGACCACGGGTAGGCGGCACAAGCGTGAGCAGCACTGGGTGGCGGGCCGGGCCGGGCGACCCTGCCTACGGTGTGCGACCACCGTGCGGGTGCGCGCCGAAGTGGCAGGAGATCCTGAGCGGCGGCGCACCTGGTGGTGTCCGTCGTGCCAGCCGGGACCCGAATTTGCTTGAATGGTCGGATGTCCGAGTCCGGCGACAAGCGCGATCCGATTGCCCAGGCGCGCGCCAACTGGGAGCGCGCCGGCTGGGGTGACGTCGCCGACGGCATGGTGGCGGTGACGTCGGTGATGCGCGCCCACCAGATCCTGCTGGCCAGGGTCGAGAATGCGCTGCGGCCATACGATCTGAGCTTTTCGCGTTTCGAACTGCTCCGGCTACTGGCGTTCAGCCGGGCCGGCGCGCTCCCCATCACGAAGGCGTCCGACCGCCTACAGGTTCACGTGACCAGCGTGACGCACGCGATCCGGCGGCTGGAGGCCAGCGGACTGGTGCGCCGGCTGCCACATCCCACCGACGGCCGCACCACGTTGGTGGAGATCACCGACCTGGGCCGCTCGACCGTCGAGGACGCCACCATGACCCTGAACGAGAAGGTGTTCGCCGATATCGGTATGTCGGACGAACAGTCGCGTGGGTTGGTGGCGTCCATCGAGACGTTGCGGCACAGCGCCGGAGACTTCTAGCGCGCCTCGGGGGCCTGGCGAGAGTCAGCGCAGCAGATTGATGACGGCGCTGAAGTCCTCGGCGGCGTGCTCCTCGTTGAACTTCTGGTAGATCTCGGCGGCGTGGGTGCCCAGCGGCGCGTTGGAACCGGTGGAGGACACCGCATCCATCGCGAGCCCGAGGTCCTTGTTCATCAGCGCGGTGGCGAAGCCGGGTTTGAAATCGTTGTTGGCCGGCGACGTCGGAACCGGGCCCGGCACCGGGCAATTCGTGTGCACCGACCAGCAGTTGCCGGTGGCGCCGGTGATCACGTCGAACAGCGCCTGATCCGACAGGCCGAGCTTTTCGGCCAGCACGAACGCTTCACCGATGGCGATCTGTTGCACGGCCAGCACCATGTTGTTGCACAGCTTGGCGGCCTGGCCGGTGCCGGAGTCGCCGCAGTGAATGATCTTGCCTGCCATGGGATCGAGCACCGGCCGGGCCCGTTCGACGGCTTCGTCGCTGCCACCGACCATGAACGCCAGCGTGCCCGCCGTGGCCCCTTTGACACCGCCGGAGACGGGCGCGTCGATCTGAAGAAAGCCCCCCTCTACTGCCTGGGCGTTGATGTCACGGGCATCGGCCACCGAGATGGTGGAGGTGTCGATGAACAGCGTGCCGGGCTTGGCGGCGGGCAGCGCCTCGGCGTAGCACGCCTTGACGATGGCCCCGTTGGGCAGCGAGGTGATCACCACCTCGGCCTCGGCGACGGCCTCGGCGCCACTGTCGAATGCGGTGGCACCCTTGGCTTCCACTGCCTCGCGCAGCGCGGGCACCAGGTCGAAGGCGCGCACGGTGTGCCCGGCTGCCACCAGGTTGGCAGCCATCGGACCGCCCATGTTGCCCAGGCCGAGGAATGCGATTGTCGTCATTGTTGTCCCTTCAGACGGCGGCGCGGGCGCGGGCGGCTTCGGCGCGGCCGATCACCACACGCATGATTTCATTGGTGCCTTCGAGGATGCGATGCACTCGCAGATCGCGGACGATCTTCTCCAGCCCGTATTCCTTCAAGTAGCCGTAACCGCCGTGCAGCTGCAAGGCCTTGTCGGCGACGTCGTAGCAGGTGTCGGTGACGTAGCGTTTGGCCATCGCACACAGCTCCACTTTGTCGGGCGCGCCGGCATCGAGTGCAGAAGCCGCCTGCCACAACAGGATTCGTGATGTCTGCAACGCGGTGGCCATATCCGCGAGCGTGAAGCGAATGGTGGGCTCATCGAGCAGCGACCCACCGAAGGCCTCGCGGTCGCGGACGTAGGCGGCCGCCTTCTCATAGGCGGTCTGCGCACCACCGAGTGAGCAGGCTGCGATGTTGATCCGGCCGCCGTTGAGACCGTTCATCGCGATACCGAACCCGGCACCCTCACCTTCGGGACCACCGAGCAGCGCGTCGGCCGGAACCCGCACACCTTCGAAGATCACCTGGGCGGTGGGTTGGGCGTTCCAGCCCATCTTGATCTCGTCGGGCCCGAAACTGAGTCCGGGAGTGTCCTTTTCGACGACAAACGCCGAGATGCCCCGTGGTCCCTCGTTGCCGGTACGGGCCATCACCACGTACACATCCGAGCTGCCTGCCCCGGAGATGAACTGCTTCACCCCGTCGAGGACGTAATGGTCACCAGTCGCATCAGAACAGCGCACCGCGCGGGTGCGCAGTGCGGCGGCGTCGGACCCGGCACCCGGTTCGGTGAGGCAGTAGGACGCGATGGCCTCCATGGACGCGAGCTTGGGCACCCAGTTCTTGCGCTGTTCCCGGGTGCCGTAGGTGTCGATCATCCAGGCGCACATGTTGTGGATCGACAGGAACGCCGCCACGGTGGGATCAGCGGCAGCGAGCTGCTCGAAGATCCGCACCGCGTCCAATCGGCGCAGCCCGCTCCCGCCGACGTCCTCGCTGCAGTACACCGCCGCCATTCCCAACTCGGCGGCGGCCCGCAGCTCCTCGACCGGAAAGTGTTTGGCCGCATCCCAGTCCAGGGCGTGCGGAGCCAGCCGTTTGGCCGCGAACGCCGCCGCCGTCTCGGTGATGACGCGCTCGTCGTCGTCGAGGCCGAATAACTGCATGGCCCTGCCTATTTCATCGTCGGGATGACGAACTCGGCGCCATCTTTGATGCCGGACGGCCACCGCTCGGTGACGGTCTTGACCTTGGTGTAGAACTGGATCGACGCCGGGCCGTGCTGGTTGAGATCACCGAAGCCGGACCGCTTCCAGCCGCCGAAGGTGTGATAGGCCACCGGAACCGGGATCGGCACGTTGACACCCACCATGCCCACCTGGACCTTCGACACGAAGTCGCGGGCGGCATCACCGTCGCGCGTGAAGATCGCCACGCCGTTGCCGTACTCGTGCTTGGAGGGCAGGCTCAAGGCCTCGTCGTAGTCGGCGGCGCGCACGATGCACAGCACCGGGCCGAAGATCTCGTCGGTGTAGATCGACATGTCGGGGGTGACGTGATCGAACAGGGTGGGGCCGATGAAGAAGCCCTTCGACAGGTCCTGATCGTCGAACGTCAGCTCGTCGGTGGCACGTTCGCGGCCGTCGACCACCAGATCGGCGCCGGCCTCGACGCCCTGGCCGATGTAGTTGCGCACCCGTTCCAGTGCGGCGCCGGTGACCAGCGGCCCGTAGTCGGCCTTGGGATCCAGGCTGTGGCCCACCCGCAGCTGGTTGATGCGCTCAACCAGCCTGCCGCGCAACCGGTTTGCGGTTTCCTCGCCCACCGGGACGGCGACGCTGATCGCCATGCACCGCTCACCGGCGCTGCCGTAACCGGCGCCGATCAACGCGTCGACGGCCTGGTCCAGATCGGCGTCGGGCATGATGATCATGTGGTTCTTCGCACCGCCGAAGCACTGCGAACGCTTGCCGTGGGCCGCGGCGGTCGAGTAGATGTACTGCGCGATATCCGAGCTGCCGACGAACCCGACGGCCTGGATGTCGGGGTGGGTGAGGATGGCGTCGACCGCTTCCTTGTCCCCCTGGACCACCTGGAAAACCCCGGCGGGCAGGCCGGCTTCCAGGAACAGCTCGGCCAGTCGGACCGGGACCGAGGGGTCGCGCTCAGAAGGCTTGAGAATGAACGCGTTTCCGCAGGCCAACGCCGGACCGGCCTTCCACAGCGGGATCATCGCCGGGAAGTTGAACGGGGTGATCCCGGCGACCACACCCAGCGGCTGACGGATCGAGTAGACGTCGATACCCGAGCCCGCGCCCTCGGTGAACTCACCCTTGAGCAGGTGGGGGATGCCGATGGCGAACTCGATGACCTCGACGCCGCGCTGGATGTCGCCCTTGGAATCGGCGACGGTCTTGCCGTGCTCGATGGAGAGCAGTTCCGCTAATTCTTCTATGTGCTCGTTGACGAGTTGAATGAACTTCATCATCACCCGCGCGCGCCGCTGCGGGTTCCACGCGGCCCATTCCTTCTGCGCTTCGACCGCGGACGCCACTGCCGTGTCGACGTCGGCTTTCGAGGCCAGCAGCACCTGTGCCTGCACCTGGCCGGTGCTCGGGTTGAGGACATCGGCGGTGCGCGAAGAGTTCAACGTGGAGCGCTTGCCGTCGATGAAGTGCGGAATTTGTGTCGTCATCAGTAGTCCCAAGATCGAGAAGTGGCGCGGGTATCCGCCCGCGATGCGGATCCAGAAGATACTTGCATATCCTAGTAATCGCTGACGCCAGGCGCAAGAGGCTCCAGCTTCCACGCCGACACCCAGCCCGAATGGCCTTCCCGGCCACTGCGCGGAGTTACTGTCAGCACAGACCGGGAAGGGAGTTTCGGCGATGACCGCAAACCCAGAGTCGTCTGAGCCGCTGCGCGGTGGCTACCCACTGCCCGACACCGTCCAGCTCGCCTACGAGGCAGTCGACCTCAACCGGGCCGTCCAGATGTACCGGTACTTCTACCGCTCGGTGTCCGGTGCGGCCATCTTCGACGGCACCGCGGCCGCGGGGGTGCAGCCCAACAAGACCTTCGGCTACCTCGACACCCAGCCACGCCACGTCGGCTTCACACTGAACTCGGACACCCCGTACGGCGCACTGCTGCTGGACCTGCATGCCGGCCCGCTGGTGGTCGAGGTGCCCGAAGGGTCCTTCGTCGGCGCCGTCATCGACATCCATCAACGCTGGATCCTCGACTTCGGGCTGCCCGGACCCGACGGCGGCGCCGGCGGCAAGCACCTGATCTTGCCGCCCGGCTACGACGGGGACGTGCCGGAGGGCTACCACGTGGGAAGGTCCGAAGCCTTCCGGGTGGTGGCCGCGGTGCGTTCCATTCCGGTCGACGGTGACGCCAGAGCCGCATTGGAGCGGGTCACGACGGTCAAGGTCCACCCCCTGGAGCGCCCGGACGATTGGGAGGAGCCGACGTGGGTGGACATGTCCGAAGGTGGGCAGGACACCACGCCGTTGGCCATCGAGACCAGCATCGAGTTCTGGAAATCAGTGCACCGCATCGTCGATGAGGAACCCGTGCTCGAGGACAGCCGGGCCCAATACGGCGAGCTGGCCGCGCTCGGCATCGTCAAGGGCCAGCCGTTCGAACCCGACGAGCGGCTGACCCGCATCCTGGAGCTGGCCGCACAGACGGCGAATCTGCAGATGCGGGTGGAGTCCTTCGCTGATCGCACCCCGGCGCGGCTGGTGTGGGCCGACCGGCAATGGGAATGGGTGGCGCTGCGGTCGGAGAACGGTACCTTCGACACCGCCGGCTACCGCGACACCTATGCGCTGGACAAGTGGTTCTTCCAGGCGATCGCCACCTCTCCGGCGATGTTCCGCCGCGACGCCGGTGCCGGATCGCTGTACTGGTTGGCGTTGTCCGACCGCACCGGCGCCTACCTCGACGGCGGCAATACCTACACCTTGACCGTGCCGCTGCCGGTGCCGGCGAAGCTGTTCTGGTCGGTGACCGTCTACGACGCCACCACGCGCAGTCAGATCCAGACCGATCAGGGCAAGGCGGCGCTGCGGTCGTTGTTCGAGCTGTCCGGGCTCGAGGGGGATTCGGTGGTGCTGCACTTCGGTCCCGAGCCGCCCGCGGAGGCCGAGGGCCGCTGGATCAAGACGATTCCCGGGTCCGGCTGGTTCGCCTACTTCCGCATCTACGGTCCCGACGGCCCGGCATTCGACGGGTCCTGGAAGCCGGACGATCTGGAGCTGGTCCCGTCCCCCTGAGCGCGAGCGCGCGTGTTTGTACGCCCACGCTGCGCGTGTCGCGTACAAACACGCGCGCTCGCGCGGTCAGTCAAGCCTGGAGTCGGGCGCGCAGTTCGTCGACGAACTCCCGGGCCGCATCCCAGGTCGGGAGGGTCCCGGCTTCGAGGGCCTGCTCCAACGTGGGGGCATCGCGGTCGCGGTCGGAAAGCACCACCTCCGGGCCGAACACCGTCGCGGGCCACTCGATGCCCAACGACTCGTCGGTGGGGGAGATCGTGTGTTCCCGATCCGGGGCGTACTCCGCGGAGCACAGGTACATCACGGTCGAATCATCGTGCAACGCAAGGAAACCGTGCGCCAAGCCCTCCGAGATGTACACCGAGCGATGCTCGCGGTCGTCGAGGATCACGGCGTCCCACAGTCCGAACGTGGGGGAGCCCACCCGGATGTCGACCACCACGTCGAACACCGCACCGCGCACACAGGTCACGTACTTCGCCTGGCTCGGTGGCAGTGCCGCGAAGTGCAACCCACGCAGCACGCCGGCCGACGACGTCGAGCAGTTGGCCTGCCTAAGGTCGAACCGGTGCCCGGTGGCCTCGATGAACTCCCGATCGGTGAACCACTCGAAGAACGAGCCGCGCTCGTCGTGAAACAGCCGGGGGACGATCTCCCAGGCGCCGGGCACCCGAAGTTCATGAAAGCTCATGTCACTGACCACGTTTCAGATAGCCGGCTTCGACGCCCTCCTTGAGGGGACCCCACCAGTCTTCGTTGGTGCGGTACCACTCGATGGTCGCGCGCAGGGCGTCACGGAAGTCGGCGTGCCGGGGCTTCCAGCCGAGCTCGCGCACCGACGCCGGATCGATGGCATAACGCAGATCGTGGCCGGCGCGGTCGGTGACGTGATCGAAGTCGTCGGCGTCGCGGCCCATCAGCGTCAGGATCTCCCGCATCACCACCAGATTGGAACGCTCACAGTCCGCGCCGATCAGGTAGGTCCGGCCAGGGGAACCGGACTCCAGGATCCGGCGCACCGCGTCGTTGTGGTCGCCGACGTGAATCCAGTCCCGCACATTCGCCCCGGCGCCGTACAACTTGGGCCGGCGACCGGTGAGGATGTTGGTGATCTGCCGGGGAATGAACTTCTCCACATGCTGGTAGGGCCCGAAGTTGTTGGAGCAGTTCGAAATCGTGGCGCGTATCCCGTAGGACCGCACCCAGGCGCGGACCAGCATGTCCGAAGCCGCTTTGGTCGACGAGTACGGACTCGACGGGTTGTACGGCGTGTGCTCGGTGAACCGCTGCGGACTGTCGAGCGCGAGATCGCCGTACACCTCGTCGGTCGAGACGTGATGTAACCGCACCCCATGCCGCCGCACTGCCTCCAGAAGGGTGAACGTCCCGATCACGTTCGCCCGCAAAAACGGCTCCGGATCGGCCAGCGAGTTGTCGACATGGGTCTCGGCGGCGAAATGCACCACGGCGTCGGACTCGGCGACCAACCCGTTCACCAGGGCGGCGTCGGCGATGTCACCTTCCACCAGTCGCACGTCGCCCGCCACCGGGCGCAGCGATTCGCGCGTCCCGGCGTAGGTGAGGGCGTCGAGCACCGTCACCGTGTCGCCGGGGTAGTCGCGCACCGCCGCGTGAACGAAGTTGGCGCCGATGAAGCCGGCGCCACCGGTGACGAGCAACCGCATGCCGTTGACGCTACCCGCTGAGCCCCAGGGGTCCGGCGAGCTCGGTCAGCGCGGGCACCAGCTCGTCCTTGCTGCCCAGCACCTGAATGGCCACATGATCGGCGCCGGCGTCCAGGTGCTCCTTCAGGCGCGCGGCGATGGCCTCCGGGGAGCCGTAGGCGACCACCGCGTCGATCAGCTTGTCACTGCCCGGCTGTTCCACATCGTCAGAGGTGAAACCCAGCCGACGCCAGTTGTTGACGTAGTTGCTCAGATCGAGATAGAACCCGACCGTCTTGCGGCCGAGCTCGCGGGCCTTGTCGGCATCGGTGGTCAGCACCACCTTGTGCTCCGGGGCGATGAACACGCTGTTGCCCACCTGCTCGCGGGCCTGCGCGGTGTGCTCCGGCGTGGTCAGGTACGGATGCGCACCGGCGCTGCGGTTCTTGGCCAGCTCCAACACCTTCGGCCCCAACGCGGCAATCACCCGCCTGCTGGTGGGCACCGTCTTGGCGTCCAGCGCATCCAGGTATTCGACCAGCGCGGTATACGGCTTGGTGTACTCCTGGGTGTGCTCGGGGTGCCCGACGCCGACGCCGAGCAGGAACCGGCCCGGGAAGGCCTTCTCGATGCGGTGATACGACTCGGCGACCGTCTCGGCGTCGGCATTCCAGATGTTGACGATGCCGGTGGCGATCTGCAGCGTGGACGTCGCCTCGAGGATGGGTTCGACGAAAGCGAGATCCGCGGGCGGGGACGCCCCGACCCACACGGCGCCGTACCCCAGCTTCTCGATCTCTTGCGCCTGCTCCGGGGTGACCGGTCCGCCGGTCCACACCCCGAACCGGCCGAGGTCGGGCTTCAGCGAAACAGCGTCAGTCATGTATGGGCTCCCAGTTCGGCTCGGTAACAGGTATTCAGTTCAGGCCCAGCGGGCCGGCCAGCTCAGCCAGTGCTGGTATCAGCTTGTCAGGTGAGGTCAGCACCTGGACGGGCACATGGTCGGCGCCGGCGTCCAGATGCGCTTTCAGCCTGGCCGCGATGGCGTCGACCTCGCCGTAGGCGATCACGGCGTCGACCAAAGAGTCACTACCCGGTTTCGCCACATCCGCATCACTGAATCCGAGTCGTTTCCAGTTGTTCAGGTAGTTCGCGAGATTGAGGTAGACCTCCAGCGCCTTGCGCCCGACGGCACGCGCCTGTTCCGCATCGGTGGTCAGCACCACCTTGTGCTCGGGAGCCAGCAACGCGTCCGGCCCGATCAATTCACGCGCCTGCGCGCTGTGTTCCGGGGTGGTCAGGTAGGGGTGGGCACCGGCGCTGCGGCGCGCCGACAACTTCAGCACCTGCGGTCCCAGGGCGGCCACCACCCGGCGATCCTTCGGGACGCCGTGCTGGTCGAGCGTGTCGAGATACTCGGTGAGCGCGTCGTAGGGCTTCTTGTACTCGGACTGCGCTTCGGGGTGACCGACGCCGATGCCGAGCAGGAACCGGCCCGGGTAGGCCGCCTCGATGCGGTGGAAGGACTCGGCGGTGCGACCGGGATCTGCCGTCCAGATGTTGACGATGCCTGTCGCGACCTGCAGCTTCTCCGTGGCACCCAGAATCGGGTCGACCCACTCCAACTCAGCGGCCGGGGAACCGCCGGCCCAGAGGGCGCCGTAGCCCAGGCTCTCGATCTCCCGGAGCTGCTCCGGACTGAACTGCTGCCACAGCGAATGGTGGCCGAAAACGCCGTACGTGCCGAGATCAGGTTTGGTCATGGCACGGACAACCTGTGTGACGTCGGTGACTATTCCGTTTCGCTCACGGTGAGTTCAGCGGGCGTCGACGACTCCGGCGCCGGGGCCTGCAACGGCAGGCACACGATGAACCGGGTGTCACCGGGCTTGGACTGCACCGACAGGTTGCCGCGATGCTTCTCGACCACGACGCGCCACGCCAGATCCAGTCCCAGGCCGGTGCCCTGGCCCACCGGTTTGGTGGTGAAGAACGGGGTGAAGATCCGCTCGATGATGTCCTCGGGGATACCGGGGCCGTCATCGCAGATCTCGATGCGCACCAGACCGTCACTCTCGCGGCTGGTCCGCACGGTCAACGTGCCGTGGCCGTCCATCGCCTGGATGGCGTTGTCGATGATGTTGGTCCACACCTGATTGAGATCGCCCGGATAGCAGAGGATCTCCGGCAGGCTGGCGTCCCACTCCTTGACCAGAGTGATGGGCTTGCCTTTGCCCGCCATCCCGATCTTGTCGCCGAACATCATCATGGTGCTGCGCAGCAGCTCGTGGATGTCGGCGCTCTGGTAGGCGCCGCGGTCCATCTGCGAGTACTGCTTGGCTCCGGCCAGCAGCGCCGAGATGCGCTTGCTCGCCTCGGCGATCTCGTTCATCCGCAGCTCGTTGTCGATGGTGTACTTCAGCCACCCGATCGCGCTCTGCAGCGACGCCGAGGCGTCGGCGTCGTCCACCAGGGCCGAGACCCGCTCCAGCCAGTCGGTGTCCAGACCGGCCTCGACGAACGTCGGGGCGTACTCCCAGGCGCTGGCGATGCCGTGGTCGTCGAGCCAGTCGCCGATCTGATCCTCCCGGTCGGAGGTTTCCAGCGCCGACAGTTCGAGGTCCTTGCTCTTGGCCACCTGCTCGGCCACCTGATCCTGGATGGTGACCAGCATCCGCAGCGCCTCGGGAGTGAATCTCGCCTCGGCCACCATCGCCAGCTTGTGCCGCATGTGGCCGACACCTTCACGCAGGTCGGCGACGGCACGGGCGGTGGCCGCCGCCGGATTGTTGAGCTGATGGGTCAGGCCGGCGGTGATGGTGCCCAGTGCGAGCAGCTTCTCGCGTTGATCCAGGATCGAGCGGGCCCGCGCGGTGCCGACCATGTGCCCTTCGAGCAGATGCACGGCCATGGGGAACTGCGACTGCATGAACTTCGCGAACGCTTCGGCGTCGAGCACGAACATCCGCGACGGGCGGGTCAGCCGCACCGAAGCCTGATAGACGTGTTCCTCGCCAGGGATGTAGGCCGACCACGCGCCGCAGTACACGCCGCGCTGCGAGGTGCGGCCGGTTTCGATGTCGACGCCGCCGGAGCGCTTCGTCATCACCAACTCGCCGTCGATCAGCACGTAGAAACACGTCGCCGGGTCACCCTCGGAATGCAGGGGACCGGCCGGGAAGGTCTCGATATGGCCGTGCCCGCACAGCATGTCGAGCTGCTCATCGGTGAGGTGCTCGAACAGGAACAACGTGCGCAGCTCCTCGGCCAGGCATTGCTCGCCCATCAGGCTTCCTTCCTAAACACGTCGGTGTCGGGCGCGGTCACGTTCACCGGTGGAACCGGTCGCGGCGAGAAATCCGGAGCGGGAGCATCCGGTGCGACGGTCAGCGGCAGCAACACCGTGAAACAAGTGTCACCCGGTTTTGATTCCGCCCACAGATTTCCGTGGTGCCCGTCGACGATGCGTGTCGCGGTGTCGAGCCCCAGACCGGTGCCCTCACCGAACCGCTTGGTGGTGAAGTACGGGTCGAAAACACGGGTGAGCAGTTCGGCGGGGATACCGCGACCGGAATCGCGGATTTCGACGCGCACCGAATCGCCGTCGCGGCGGGTGCGCAGGGTCAGCACCCCGGCAGGCGCCCCGGCGAGGGCGTCGAGCGCGTTGTCGATCAGATTGGTCCACACCTGGTTGAGCTCGGCGGGATGACACGGCAGCAGCGGGATACCCGCGCCGAAATCGCGTTCGACGGTGACGGAGGGCACCAGCCGGTGCGCCAGCATGGTCAGGGTGCTCTCCAGCTGCTCGTGGACATCGCTGAGGTCGAACGGCGCACGGTCCACCTGCGAGTACTGCTTGGCGTAGTCGACGAGTCCGGAGATGCGCCGCGTGGCGTCTGTCAGCTCGGTGAGCAGCAGCTCGGTCTCGACGACGGAGCGCAGCCGCCGCAGCACCGAGTTCAGCTGGTCCGGGGTAGCGGCGCACGGCGCCGCGGCCACCCGTTCCATCCAGTCGATGTCCAGTCCGGCTTCGGCGAAGCTGCTGGCCAGTTCCCACGCGTCGGGCACGTCATGGTCATCGAGCCACTGGCCGACGGCGTCCTCGAGATCGGACTTCTGTACCGCCGACAGCGTGCTGGGCTTAGCCGCCAGCTCGGCCACCCGGTCCTGCAGCTCGACGAGATCGGGCAGTTCGGCGCGCTGATGCCGCAGTTCTGCCACCTGAGCCCGGAGCTCGTCGGCGGCACGGGCAGCCGCGGCGGCCGGGTTGTTGAGCTCATGGGTCAGCCCGGCGGTCAGCTGCCCGAGCTGCACCAGCCGGTCATGGGTGTTGAGAATGCGGGTCTGGTAGGACCGGCCGTCGGAATGGGCGATCAGCAGGTGGCTGGCCATGGGGAATTCGGTGCGCAGGAACGTCCCGAACGCCGTCGCGGGGATGGCCAGCATGCGCGACGGTTTGGTCAGCGTGGCGGTGTTGTCGTAGGTGTCGGCCTCATCGAGCAGGAACGCCGCCCACGCACCGCAATAGGACCCGGGCTGCGAGGCCCGCCACATGTCGATATCGCGGTCACCGGATCGCTTGGACAGCGCGATCTCACCGTCGAGCAGAACGTAGAACACCGCCGCCGGGTCGCCCTCACGGCAGAGCAGCCCCGGCGGCAGTGTCAGGACCTCGGCATCGGCGCACAGACGGGTCAGCTGGTGGTCGGTCAGTCCTTCGAAGATGAACAGCCCGCGGAGCTCGTCGATGTCACACCGGTCTGACAACACCCCCGCTCCCGTCAGGCTTCGGCCAGATACCGGTGCACCAGCATCACCGCCATGGACCCTTCGCCGACGGCGGCGGCCACCCGTTTGGCGGATTCGGCGCGCACGTCTCCGGCGACGAACACCCCCGGCACGCTGGTCTCCAGATGGTGCGGCGGGCGGTCCAGCGTCCACCCGGAGATGTCACGAAGATCCGGTCCGGCCAAGATGAAGCCGTGGTCGTCGCGCACCACCACACCGTCGAGCCAGTCGGTACGCGGCTCGGCGCCGATGAAGATGAACATGCGCCCGCACTTGAAGTCCTCGCGCTCACCGGTTTCCCGGTTCTCCAGGCAGATTCCCTCGAGGTGGCCGTTGCCCTTCACCGCGTGCACCACGGTGTTGGGCATCTCCTTGATCTTGTCGTTGGCCCGGATCTGCTGGATCAGGTAGTACGACATCGAGTCCTCGAGCGTGCGCCGGCTGACGATGGTCACCGACTTCGCCGTGCGCGACAGGTACATGGCGGCCTGCCCGGCGGAGTTGGCGCCGCCGATGACGTACACCTCGTCGTCGTCGCAGTCCGAGGCCACCGACGCGGTGGCGCCGTAGTAGACCCCGGCCCCGGTGAGCCCCGCGCATCCTTCGGCCGGCAGCTGGCGGTACTCCACACCCATCGCCAGGATCACCGACCGGGCGCCGATGGAGCGCCCGTCGGACAGCCGGACCGTGCGGGCCGAACCGTCGACGTCCAGGCCCGTCACCTCGGCGGCGGTGATCAGCTCGGCCTCGAATTTCTCGGCCTGGCGGCGCGCCCGCTCGGCGAGCTGAGACCCCGACAACCCGTCGGGGAACCCGAGGTAGTTCTCGATCCGCGAGCTCTGTCCGGCCTGGCCGCCGGTGGCGGTGCGCTCGATGAGCACCGTCTTGAGGCCTTCGGAGGCGCCGTACACCGCGGCCGCCAGGCCGGCCGGGCCGCCGCCGATCACCACGAGGTCGTAGAAGTCGTCGGCCGGAGTGGTGGTCAGTCCGAGGGTGGCGCCCAGTTCGGCGTCGGTGGGATCCACCAGCGTCTCGCCCTGTTCGGTGATCACCACCGGCAGCGTCAGCTCATCGAGATGGGCGGCCTCCAGCAGCTGTTTGCCCTTGGGCTCGTCGGCGCGAAACCAGGTGTAGTACAAGCGGTTTCGAGCCAGGAACTCGCGCACCTCATTGGAGCGGGCATTCCACGGGTGGCCGATGATCTTGGTGTGCGGAATGGCGTGCTCGCCGGTGGTGCGCCACGCCTCGATCAGCGCGTCGATCACCGGGTACAGCTTCTCCTCCGGCGGATCCCACGGCTTGAGCAGGTAGTGGTCCAGATCGACGACATTGATGGCGTCGATGGCCGCGTGGGTGTCGGCGTATGCGGTCAGCAGCACGCGCCGGGCCATCGGGAAGATGTCCATGGCGGCTTCGAGGAACTCGATACCGCTCATCTGCGGCATGCGGTAGTCGGCGACGTACACCGCCACCGTCTCACCGCGCAGCTTCAGTTCGTTGAGGGTCTCCAGGGCATCGGGGCCGGATTCGGCGCGGACGATCCTGAAATGTTCGCCGTAGTGACGGCGGAGATCCCGAGCGACGGCGCGCGAAACCGCAGGGTCGTCGTCGACGCTCAGGATGACGGGTTTACGGGTCTGTGACTCTGATCCGGACATCGCCTGTAAGTATGCGCCGGGCGGGTGACATCCGGCGCCCGACCGCAGGTGTTACTCGGTGGGCGAAACGGGCTGCCCGTTGGTGATCGGCGGCGCAGGCTCCGGCCGGTTCAATAGCTGCGCCAGATCGATCCCCGACGCCCGCAGGCTCTCGACGATCTTGGCCACCGCCAGCGGGCTCACCCCCAGCAGTCCTCCGACCGCGTCCTGGGCGTCGGACGGGCCGCCGATGATCGAGAGCCGCTCGATCTCCGCGAGCGGCATGGCGGCCGCTTCGGTGGCCTTGACCACCGACTGCAGCACATCGGGCAGGGTCTGCAGCCGGGCGGCCTCGGGGGAGTAGGTGTTCAGCGCGGCGGCGATCTCCTTCTTGCCGGCGGCTTCGGCCACGAGCCTGGCCTGGATGCCGTCGGCCTCGGCCTGGCGTTCCACCCGGAACGCCTCGGCGGCGGCCTTGCGCGCGTCGGCCTCGGCCTGCCCGGCCAGGATGGTGGCCTGCCGCTGCCCCTCGGCGCGGGCGATGTCGGCCTGCCGCTGCGCTTCCGCCGGGGCGATGACGTCGGCCTGCAGCGCCGCCCGGGCCTGTTCGGCGCGCCGCTGCTCCACCTCGATGCGGGCCTGCACGCGGGCCGCCTCGGCCTGCTCGGTCGCGATGCCCACGTCCTTCTGCGCGCGGGCGTTGGCCAGCGGGCCCGCCTGGTCGGCCTCGGCGTTCTCGGCTTCGGTCTGGGCCCGCAGCCGGGCGAGTTCCACATCGCGGCGCTGGTTGGCGGTGGCGATCGCGGTATCGGCCTCGGCCTGCGCGACAGCGCCCTCCTGGCGGGCTTTCGCCGACCGGATCTGGGCGTCGCGCTCGGCCTCGGCGGTGCCCACCGCGGCATCGCGCTTGACCTCGGCGATGCGCCGCTGGCCCAGCGATTCGAGGTAGCCGTTCTTGTCCGAGATGCCGGCGATCTTGATGACGTCGACCTCCATACCGATCCGCGCGAGATCGGCACCGGCCTCCTCGACCACGCTGCGCGCCAGGGTGTCACGGTTGGAGTTGAGGTCCTCGACCGTCATCGTCGCGGTGATACCGCGCAGGCTGCCGGCCAGGATGTCGTTGATCTGATTCTGCAGGGCATCCAGATCCGAGGTCAGGAAGCGTTGCACCGCAGTCTGTACCGCTTCGTCCGCCGAACCGATGCGGACCAGGCCGACGGCCTCGACGTTGACGGGGACGCCGTCGTTGGACAGCGCGTTCTGCAGGTTGATGCTGACGTTGAACGGCTCGAGGCTCATGATGTCGACGCGCTCGATTCCGGGAACCCGGAACCGGGCCCCGCCGCGCACCACCTTGGGTGCACCGCGACCGGTGAAGACGGCGACCTCGTTGGGCGGGACCTTGATGTAGTTCTTGACGTAGATGAGCGGTACGACGACGAGCAGCAGGACGGCCGCGACGGCCGCGACGATGATGATCACGAGCAGAGACATCAGGGTGTGCCTTCCAGATCGGGAATTGCTGGGTCTTCCGGAACCGCGACGACGTGGACGTAATCGGCATCGACATCGGCGATGTAGATGCGGGTGGACTTGCTCAGGGCCGAGGGCTCGGCGGTGACCGCGCGGGCCCGGACCCGGTTGCCGTCGGGGTCGGCGAACGCCACCTCACCCCAACCGTCGGGCGGGATCTCGAGGGTGACGGTGCCCAGCAGGCCGATGTAGGACACCCGGCCGCGCTGGGAGTTCGACTGCTGACGCCGTAGATAGGGCATCAGCGCGCCCTGCAAGATCAGCACGAGCACCACCCCGCTGCCCAGGGCCACGAAACCGGCCCCGAGAGCACCCAGTCCCGCCCAGGTACTCAGCAGTCCGCCGGTGCCCACCCCGAGGATCGCCGCGGACAGGCTCGTCAGGCTCAGGAATGGCAGCCCGTCATGGCCCACGTCATGACCACCGCCTCCGGAGTCGCCGAGCAGCAGGGTCACGAGCAGCGCGATTGCGCCCACCGCGAACGCGGCCACGTACACGGCTGTCACTTCGACCCCCTCCGGCAGAATGGTCGTGGCGGCACGGCTGTCGAGATGATCTTCGCATCCCGGCGTCGTTGCTGGTTGACGCTCGAGCCGGACCACGAACGGCTGTTTTTGGAGCATGGCCGCCGAACGGGTATCGTGGACCAACGGTGCGGCAACCGCGCCGACTCTTTGCGTGCTCGTTCTGCAGATTCATCTGCCGAACTTCAGGAATGTCTCACTTCCGGTCCACGTTGTGTAGTCGGCAACGATTGCTGCGCCGAGTCGGACGCAGTAGATACGAAACCGAACAAGCAAGGATCGCCGAAGCGTATGGCCAAGAAAGACGGTGCCATCGAGGTCGAGGGCCGCGTGGTCGAGCCTCTGCCCAATGCGATGTTCCGCATTGAGCTGGAGAACGGACACAAGGTGCTCGCGCACATCAGCGGCAAGATGCGGCAGCACTACATCCGCATCCTGCCCGAGGACCGCGTCGTGGTGGAGCTCTCTCCCTACGACCTGTCCCGTGGCCGCATTGTGTACCGCTACAAGTAAACAGTCCGACACTCACATCCCCATTTAGACAAGACAGGATCGTTACTGCCGTGAAGGTGAACCCGAGCGTCAAGCCGATCTGCGACAAGTGCAGGGTGATCCGCCGGCATGGGCGGGTCATGGTCATCTGCTCTGATCCGCGCCACAAGCAGCGTCAGGGCTGAACCCCTCCGCCGTTCGGCTGAGCACCACCCACAACTGAATGCAGACCTCCCAGTACCACTGAGGGCATACGGCCCTCGACCACGTCCGGCACGGAGGCCGGACCCCGTGAGGGGAACGGACTGGGAACAGACCTCCGCAACGAAAAGGAACACTGCCTGATGGCACGTCTCATGGGCGTTGACCTCCCGCGCGACAAGCGCATGGAGATCGCGCTGACCTACATCTACGGCATCGGCCGTACCCGCTCCCAGGAGATCCTGGCTGCCACCGGTATCGACCGGGACCAGCGCTCCAAGGACCTGACTGATGACCAGGTGACCCTGCTCCGCGACTACATCGAGGGCAACCTCAAGGTCGAGGGCGATCTGCGCCGCGAGGTGCAGGCTGACATCCGCCGCAAGATCGAGATCGGCTGCTACCAGGGCCTGCGGCACCGCCGTGGCCTGCCGGTGCGCGGTCAGCGGACCAAGACCAATGCGCGCACCCGCAAGGGCCCCAAGCGCACCATCGCCGGCAAGAAGAAGGCCAGGTAACAGCACATGCCTCCAGCTAAGAAAGCCGCAGGCGGTGCAGCTGCCCGTCGTGGCAAGACCACCCGCCGCCGGGAAAAGAAGAACGTTCCCCACGGCGCTGCTCACATCAAGAGCACGTTCAACAACACCATCGTGTCCATCACCGATCCCCAGGGCAACGTCATCGCCTGGGCGTCCTCGGGTCACGTCGGCTTCAAGGGTTCGCGTAAGTCGACCCCGTTCGCCGCGCAGCTGGCCGCCGAGAACGCTGCCCGCAAGGCGCAGGAACACGGCGTGAAGAAGGTCGACGTGTTCGTCAAGGGACCGGGTTCCGGTCGCGAGACCGCCATCCGTTCGCTGCAGGCCGCCGGACTCGAAGTCGGCGCGATTTCCGACGTCACCCCGCAGCCGCACAACGGCTGCCGTCCGCCCAAGCGGCGCCGGGTCTAGGGGAGAGGGACTAAAAAATGGCTCGTTATACCGGACCCGCCACCCGCAAGTCGCGCCGTCTCGGCGTCGACCTCGTCGGCGGTGATCAGTCGTTCGAGAAGCGCCCCTACCCGCCCGGCCAGCACGGCCGCGCGCGGATCAAGGAGAGCGAATACCGCCAGCAGCTGCAGGAGAAGCAGAAGGCTCGCTTCTCCTACGGCGTGATGGAGAAGCAGTTCCGTCGCTACTACGAAGAGGCCGTGCGGCTGCCGGGTAAGACCGGTGACAACCTGCTGCGCATCCTCGAGAGCCGGCTGGACAACGTGGTGTACCGCGCGGGCCTGGCCCGGACCCGTCGCATGGCGCGTCAGCTGGTCAGCCACGGCCACTTCACCGTCAACGGTGTCAAGGTCGACATCCCCAGCTACCGGGTGTCGCAGTACGACATCATCGACATCAAGGACAAGTCGATCAACACCCTGCCCTTCGAGGTCTCCCGGCAGACCGCCGGCGAGCGCCCGATCCCGGGCTGGCTGCAGGTTGTCGGCGAGCGTCAGCGCATCCTCGTGCACCAGCTGCCCGAGCGCGCGCAGATCGACATCCCGCTCAACGAGCAGCTGATCGTCGAGCTCTACTCGAAGTAACACCCGTCCTGGCCCAACCGGGTCATGGATCACCCGACGGCATCAAATAGCGGTTGCCGAGAAGGAGAAAAGAAATGCTGATTTCTCAGCGTCCCACCCTGGCCGAAGAGGTCGTTGCCGAGAACCGTTCGCAGTTCGTCATCGAACCGCTGGAACCCGGCTTCGGCTACACCCTGGGTAACTCGCTGCGGCGCACCCTGCTGTCGTCCATCCCGGGCGCAGCGGTCACCAGCATCCGCATCGACGGTGTTCTGCACGAGTTCACCACCGTGCCCGGGGTCAAGGAAGACGTCACCGACATCATCCTGAACCTCAAGGGTCTGGTCGTGTCCTCCGAAGAGGACGAGCCCGTCACCATGTACCTGCGCAAGCAGGGCCCCGGTGCGGTCACCGCCGGTGACATCGTGCCGCCGGCCGGTGTCACGGTGCACAACCCCGACATGCACATCGCCACCCTGAACGACAAGGGCAAGCTGGAGGTCGAGCTCGTCGTCGAGCGCGGCCGCGGCTACGTCCCCGCCGTCCAGAACAAGGCCTCCGGTGCCGAGATCGGCCGTATCCCGGTCGATTCCATCTACTCGCCGGTGCTCAAGGTGACGTACAAGGTGGAGGCCACCCGGGTCGAGCAGCGCACCGACTTCGACAAGCTGGTCATCGACGTCGAGACCAAGAACTCGATCAGCCCGCGCGACGCCCTGGCGTCTGCGGGTGGCACGCTCGTGGAATTGTTCGGTCTGGCACGGGAACTCAATGCCGATTCCGAGCACATCGAGATCGGCCCCTCGCCCGCCGAGGCCGACCACATCGCGTCGTTCGCGCTGCCCATCGACGATCTGGACCTGACCGTCCGGTCGTACAACTGCCTCAAGCGCGAGGGTGTGCACACGGTGGGCGAGCTCGTCGCCCGCACGGAGTCCGATCTGCTGGACATCCGTAACTTCGGCCAGAAGTCCATCGACGAGGTGAAGATCAAGCTGCACCAGCTCGGTCTCTCGCTCAAGGACTCACCCGCCACGTTCGATCCGTCCGAGGTTGCCGGTTACGACGTCGCCACCGGTACCTGGAACAGCGATGCCGGCTACGACCTGGAAGACACCCAGGATTACGCCGAAACCGAACAGCTCTAACCCAAGCTCTACATCCGTCCCGGTCCTACCTGATACGGGGGCCGGCCCCATTTAGGAGACAGTCGCAATGCCCAAGCCCACAAAGGGTGCTCGCCTCGGCGGGTCGTCCTCTCACCAGAAGGCGATCCTGGCCAACCTGGCCACCTCGCTGTTCGAGCACGGTCGGATCAAGACCACCGAGCCCAAGGCTCGGGCGTTGCGGCCCTACGCGGAGAAGCTGATCACCCACGCCAAGAAGGGCTCGCTGCACAACCGGCGTGAGGTGCTCAAGAAGATCCGTGACAAGGACGTCGTGCACACCTTGTTCGCCGAGATCGGGCCGTTCTACGCGGACCGCAACGGTGGCTACACCCGGATCATCAAGGTCGAGAACCGCAAGGGCGACAACGCCCCCATGGCGGTCATCGAGCTGGTCCGGGAGAAGACGGTGACCTCTGAGGCCAACCGTGCCCGCCGTTCCGACGCTGCGCAGAAGGTGGCGGCCGCCGCCGCGACCACAAGCTCGCCTGTGGAGGATGAAGCGCCGGAGGCCACCGACGCCCCCGTCACCGACGAGGTCGTCGAGGACACCACCACGGCGGCCGAGGCTGTGGAGGAAACCCCCGCCGAGGACGCTCCGGCCGAGGATGACAAGAAGTAGCGACAACGCTGTGAACGTGCCCGCCATCGAATGCGATGGCGGGCACGTCGCTTTTGTCCGCCTGCGCCTCGAGATCGCCTACGACGGCACCGAATTCGCGGGCTGGGCGCCGCAGGCCGGGCAGCGCACCGTCGCCGGTGTCATCGAGGAGACGCTCTCGACGGTGTTCCGGACGCCGGTGGTGCTGCGGGTGGCCGGCCGCACCGATACCGGCGTCCACGCCACCGGCCAGGTGGCGCACGTCGACGTTCCCACGGACGCGCTGGGGCAGGCGTATCCACGCACACCTCGTCCCGGTGAACCCGAATTCCTGCCCCTGGTGCGCAGATTGGGGCGGTTTCTGCCCGCGGACGTCCGCGTACGCGATATCGTCCGCGCGCCTGAGGGTTTCGACGCCCGCTTCTCGGCGTTGCGCAGGCACTATCGCTACCGGTTGACCACGGCCCCCTACGGGGTGGAACCACAGCAGGCCCGGTTCATCACTTCCTGGCCGCGGCCACTCGATGTCGAGGTGATGGCCGCGGCGTCGCAGAACCTCCTGGGGTTGCACGATTTCGCCGCGTTCTGCCGTTACCGCGAGGGTGGTACCACGATCAGGGACCTGCAGGCACTGTCCTGGCAGCGCGACGGCCACCTGATCACCGCGGCCGTCACCGCAGATGCGTTCTGCTGGAACATGGTGCGTTCGTTGATCGGTGCGCTGCTGGCCATCGGTGAGCATCGCCGGCCCGTCGATTGGCTCGGCGGCCTGCTCTCAGAAGACAAGCGCTCCAGCGACTTCGCCGCCGCACCCGCCCGCGGACTGACCCTGGTGGGGGTCGATTACCCGCCCGATGACCAACTGGCCGAACGGATTCACGTCACGCGGGACGTGCGGCGCCGCTGAACGGCATCCCAAAGACCCGCACCGGGTTGGTGGGATGACGCTCCGTCAGATGCGGCCTGCCACGAAGTCTGCGGCCTGATTGACCATGCCGCCGTTGATGTAGGCCGGCTGCAGGTGATCGGACCAGTTGTTCTGCCAGGTGTTGGGGTCGGCAGGGTTGCAGATGGGGTCGGCGCCGTGGCACAGCTCGATGGTGCGCTCCTTGTAGAGCGGGCTGAAGTTGCTGATCGGGCCGATCCAGGCGGCGCCGTTGCCGAACAGGGCGATCGCGGCGATCTTCTGGTCCATCCCCGGCGGCAGGGGCTTGTCGAAGCCGAAGAATCCGAACGGCACAGCCAGCACCACGTCGGTGACGGCGGCGCCCAGTGAGTAGCCGCCGAGCACCAGCCTGGTGTCGGGGCAGCGCCCCGCCATGTCCTGGATGCGCGAGCTCATGTCGTTGGCGCCGACGTCGATCTCGTTGTCGGCCGGGTAGTTCACCGCGTACAGATCGATGTTCTTGTCGGTCTTCTGTCGCAGCGCGCTGACAAACGCATTGCCGATCTGGCCCGCGCCCGCGGGTTCGACGCGGCCGCGGGCGAAGATGACCTCGACCTGCGGGCACGGTGCCGCGGCGGCGGTGGGAAGGCCGCTCGATGAGGACGGTACGACGGCCGGTCCCACCAAGGACAGCGCCGCGGCTCCGATGACTGCACACAATGACCCGATGGCGCGCCCGACTCGCATGAGGCACATGGTACTTGGCCGGGCCGAACCCGCCAGGTTTCTTCGATCAGAGTCTGGCCGCAGCGAATTGCGCGGCCTGGTTCACCAGCCCGGAATCGATGTAGCCGGCCTGCAGGTGATCGCCCCAGTTGTCCGGCCAGGTCTTGACGTCCAGGCTCGAGCTACAGACCGGATCCTGAGCGTTGCACAGGTCCACGATCTTGTGGGTGTAGGTAGGCAGGAACTCCGACACCGGGTAGCCGAGGACCTTGCGGGCGCCGTTACCGAAGAACGCCACGGCGGCGATGTGGCTGTCACTACCCAGGGGCAGCGGGTTGCTGTACCCGAAGAACGGCCCGGGCGTGGCCAGGACCAGATCGGTGACCGTGGCGCCGAGTGAATAGCCACCCAGCACCAGGCGGGTGTCGGGACAATTGGCCACCATGTACTGGATGTGCGAACTCATGTCCTTGGCGCCCTGGTCGACGCTGATCTCGGCATCGTAGTCCACCGGGTAGTACCCGATGTTCAACGAGCTCTTGGCCCGCAGCGCATTCACGAACGCGGTGCCCACGATGCCGGTGCCCGCGGGTTCCTCCCGGCCGCGGGCGAAGACCACTTCGGCCTGGGGGCATACCGCGGCCTCGGCGGTGGGCAGCGCACCCGCACCGTCGGGAAGCGCTGAGGGACCCGCTGTCAGAAGCACGGCGGCGGCGATCACCGCACACGTCGAGGCGAGGACCCGCCGAACACGCGTGTGACAGAAGTGACCCATGTGGTCAATATAGCCTGCGGTGCAGCTCAGCCCCGGGACGAAACCGTCGCGCGCGTCAGTTCTTAGAGCCGGCCGACGATGAAGCCTGCGGCCTGCGGAACCAGCGGACCGCGCTCGTAGCTGGTGTGGGCGAACGGGTTACGACCGTCAGAACAGATCGGATCGCCGTCGCTGCACATGTCGATCGATTTACCGGCGAACTGACCCGAACCGTTGAGGGGGACACCGAACTTCGCCGAGGGGTTGCCGAATACCGCGGCGGCAGCGACATTGCCGTTCAAATTGCCGGGAAGTGGCGGCCCCGAACCGACATCGCCGACCCGATTGCCCAGTGGCGGGATTCCGGCCAGCATGTCCACCACGGCGGCGCCCTGGGAGTAGCCGCCCAGCACGATTCGTGTGTTCGGGCACTGCTGTGACATCAGCGCAATGCGATTGGTGGCATCACGGGCACCGTCGGCCGCGCCGAAGAAGTCGTATGTCGCCGGGTAGATGACACCGTAGGTGCCGACGTTGAGTCCGCTCTGCGCGCGGATCGCGTCGGCCAGTGCCACTCCGACACGGCCGACTCCGGGCGCTTCGCTGGTGCCGCGCGCGAAGACGACCTCGACGTCGGGGCAGGGGGGTTCGGCCGATGCTGTGCCCATACCCCCGGCCGGTGCGACCAGCAGCATGCTCGCGGCAATGACGGGCGCAACGGCACGGGTGATCCGGCGCAACAGTGACGGGGTCTCCGGACGGTCGCTCATGGCGCTAATACTCACACAGCGACGGGTTTCCACCGAATCCATCAGACCAGTCCCGCAACGAAAGTGGCGGCCTGCGCGGTGAGACCGGCAGGGCCGTAACCGCTGTGTGCGGCAATGTCGTTGCCGCCGGAGCACACTGGATCGCCGACATTGCAGAGGTCGATCGACCGGGTGCCGTAAACGGGGCTGACGGTAAGGGGCAGCCCCACTTTCGTGGTGGGATTGCCGAACACCGCGAGAGCGGCGATGTGCGCGGGCACATTCGGGGGCAACGGCGCGTTGAAACCCACCGCCGGGAAGGGAACCGCAGCCAGTACGTCGACGATGGCGGCGCCTTGCGAATACCCGCCCAGCACCAGGCGGGTGTCGGGGCAGTTGGTCACCATCCACTGGATGTGACCGCTGGCGTCGTTGGCCCCGCCGGCCGCTGCCAGGAAGTCCCAGGTGGCCGGATAGTTGACCGCGTAGGTGCCGATCGAGCGGTCGCCGACCTGTCCGCGCAGGGAGTCGACGAACGCCCCGCCGACGCGGCCGAGGCCGACCGGTTCGTCGGTGCCGCGCGCGAAGATCACCTCGATGTCCGGGCAGGACGGTTCGGCCTGCGCGGCGGGAACGACCGTCTGCGGCGCCGCTATGAGCGTTGCCATGGCCACGGCCGCCGCTCCGAGCGCGGCGGCCAGCGCCCTGCAGATGTTCACGGTGCGTTTGTCGCTCGTCACAGCAAAGATGTTAGCCCAGCACGACAGATGGATGCCGTGTGATTTTCGCGGCAGTCAGTCCCGACGGCTCGGGTCCAGGCGGTCGGTGTCCTCCAGCGGGCCCACGTCAGGCCAGGTCGCGGCGGTCACCTCAGCGGAGCGGTCGCCGGCGCGTGCCGTCGCCAGACCGACCAGCACCACCAGTCCGCCGACCGCCTGGGTGATGCTCATCGCCTCACCGACCAGCAGCCAGGCCCACAGCACCGCGAACAGCACTTCGGACAACCCGACCAGCGACGCGAAGCTGGGCCGCAGGCGGGCGATACCGCCGATGCCCAGCGTGTAGGCGATGGCCGTGGGCAGGAGCGCAAGCAGGATCACCGGGACGATCCACGAGGTGGTGAAGCCCGCGACCACCACGTCGCTGGTGCTGAAGGCCAGCGGCATGAGGCCCGTCAACCCCAGTGCCGCCACCGCGGCGGCGCCCACGATCAGCCCGCCGGCCGCCAGGGTGATCGCGTCGAGTCCGTCGCCGTCGGTGCTGACGTTGTCACTCATCAGGAAGTAGCAGGCCGCGCAGATCGCCGCCCCCAACCCCCAGATGACGCCGGTGACGTTGACGGTGGCCGACGTCAGTCCGTCGAACACGCCCAGCACCAGCATGATCCCGGCCACTGCGGTGCCCACGCCGGCGAGGGTCCGGTTGCTGGGGCGTCGTGAGGTGGCGATCCAGACCCAGCCGACCACCAGCAACGGCGCGGTGTACTCGAGGAGCAGCGCCACGCCGACCGAGAGGTGGGAGACCGCGTTGTAGTAGCACAGCTGGGCTCCCGCGATGGGAATCAGGCCGTAGAGCACGATGGGTTTGATGTGCTGCAGCGCCTGGCGGAACCAGCCGGGCTTGACGACGGTGGCGAACACGGCCATGGCCAACGCGCCACCGGCGAGGCGGGCCGTCACCGCGGCGGTGGGGCTCCAGCCCGCCGCCATCAACGATTTGGCGAAGGGGCCGGACAGACCGAACGTGAATGCCGAGCCGAGCGCAAACAACAGACCGAGCCGGAACGTACTGCTCCGCGCCGCGCCGGTCGATTCGGACATCAACATGTCGAGCCACCTCCCCGAGGATGTAATGAGTAAAATGAACTTTGGTAGTGACGCTACGGGTGTGAGAGGTCAGGAGTCAAATGATTTTCAGTCATGACACTGAGCTCACATTGCGTGCGGCCTGTGTATTGGTCAACACCGATCGGGTGGACGGTGAACAGCTGGGAGACCAGCCTGCGCTCGACCGGTACCTGACCGACTGGGGATGGACGGGACGCCGTGACCACGACGACGCCGAACTCGACGACGTACACCGGTTGCGGGTGCGGTTGGGCAAGATCTGGGCCGTCGCCGAGGACGAGGAACGCACCGTCGGTCAGGTCAACGCGCTGCTGTCGGATACCAGGGCCGCGCCGTGGCTGACCCGCCATCCCGAGATGCCCGAGTGGCATCTCCATCTGGCTTCCATTCACGACCCGCTGGCGCAGCGGATGGGCGCCGAGATGGCGATGTCGCTGGCCGACCTGATCCGCGCGGGGGAGTTGCGCCGCCTCAAGACCTGCGCCGCCCCGGACTGCGAAGCGGTGCTGATCGACCTGTCGCGCAACCGCTCCCGCATGTTCTGCGATACCGGCAACTGCGGTAACCGGCAGCACGTGGCCGCCTACCGGGAGCGTCGGGCCAAGGAGGACTGACCGCCGGTCTGTGGATGGACGCACACCCGGGCGAGCGTGGCCGCCATAGCGTGGCGCAATGGCACGACCGTCCAAACGGCTGCAGCTCAGCGCGCAGCGCTTCCTGGTGCACCGGATGGAACGCGCGCTGCTGGCCGCAGACATCCACACCGACGACAATTCGCCTCGCTCGCAATGGCTTTCGCTTGTGGCAGGCGCGGGCGCGGCGGCGGTGGCGGTGGTCCTGTGCACGGTCATGGCCGGGCTGCGGCCGGCGCCCACCTGGGGTGACGCCGGCATGGTCGTGGTGCGCGGCAGCGGTGCGCTCTACGTGCGTGTCGACGACGTCGTGCACCCGGTTCTCAACCTGACCTCCGCGCGGCTGATCACCGGGACCCCCGATGTGCCCGAGCAGGTCACTGCGGCGGCCCTCGAAGGCGTCGCCCGCGGTGTGCTGCTGGGCATTCCGGGCGCCCCGTCCGAGATCGGCGAACCGCTGACCGACTCGGGGTGGACGGTGTGTGACCACAATGCGACGACGCTGATCGCGGGGGCTCTGAGCTCCACCGCGAGGCCGCTCGCGCCGGACCACGGGGTTCTGGTGGCCGGCCCGTCGGGCACGGTCTACCTGGTGTACGACGGCCGGCGGGCCCGGGTGGACCTCACCGACCCCGGTGTCGTCAGAGCGCTTGGCGCCGAGGGTATCCGCCCCGCCCTCGTGTCGCGGGCACTACTGGAACTGGTGCCGGAAGTGGCGCCGATCCGTACCCCGCAGATACCGGCCCTCGGCGCGCCGGGGCCGGCAGCCCTGCCCGGCTTCATGATCGGTGACGTGGTGCAGGTGCGCGGGGCGAGCGAGGCGCAGTTCTATGTGGTGCTGGCCGGCGGGATCCAACGAATCGGGCAGGTGGCCGCGGACGTCCTGCGGGCAGCCGGGCGAGCCTCCTCGGTCACCTCCATTGCCCCGGCCTCGCTGGCCGCGATTCCGGAACTGGGCGTGCTGCCGGTGGCCGGCTTCCCCGACCGGATCGGCGCGGTCAGTGGTGACGAGCACGGGGTCTGCGCATCATGGCGCGACGGTAGCGTCGATGTGCTGTCCGGGCCGACTCCACTGGAGGCGACGCAGATGCCGGTCGAGTTGGCGCAGGCCGACGGCGCCGGACCCCGAACCGATGCGGTGTACCTGCCGGCCGGCCGGTCGGCCCACCTGACCGAGGGAACAGGTTCGGGCGCAGGCTGGCTGGTCACCGAGTTCGGCACTCGGTTTCCGGTCGCGGACACCGACACCGCGCGGGTGCTGGCCCTGCCCGCGCCCACCGCGGTCCCGCGCGCCGTCCTCGAGGCGCTGCCGCAGGGCCCGGCGCTGAGCCGGTCAGCCGCCCTCACCGCCCACGACACCATCTCCACCCGGTCGCCGTAGCCTGCCCAGCACAGCGGTTCCGGTCAGCAGCACCACACAGAGCCCGGTCCCGGCCACCGCGGTGGCCGCCGCCCTGCCGTTCGACGACGTGGGCGGAGGCGGTGTCGGTGCGGCGATACTCCGGGGTGCCGGCAGCGGTACCGGAGCGGGCGGCGTTTCGGCGCTCAGTGCAGCAGCCGGGTCCACCACCCCGTGGCCGGTCTCCGGGGTCCAACCCGTCGACACAGGGCGTGCCGTCGACTCGAGACGTTGCATGACCTGCCGTGCCGTCAGCTCCGGGAAGCGGGACCGCACCAGGGCGGCGACACCACTGACCACCGGCGCGGCGTAACTGGTCCCCGATATCGGCATGGTGCGGCCGAACGCCGGCAGTGCATCGACCACGCCGCTGCCACTCGGATGTAACGACACCACCTGCTCGCCGGGTGCGGCGATGTCCACCCACGGACCGGGCAGGCTGAAATCGGACGGCGCACCCGTCGGACCGACCGATCCGACGGTCAGTACGTAATCGTCATACCAGCCGGGGCTGGTGATCACCGTGGTTGTCTCCCAGTCGGATTCGCTGTCCTCCGGCGGTCTGGGGCACCTGCCCGCACCGCCGATGTTCCCCGCGGCGGCCACCACCACGGCGTCTTTGACATCCACGGCATAGGCCAGCGCGGCGCCGAGGGCGCGGTCGTCCAGCGGGCCGGCGGCGCAGGCGACGGTGGAGATGTTGATGACGGTGGCGCCCAGGTCGGCAGCCGTCCGTACCGCCATGGCCATGGTGTTCACATCGCCGGAGCCGGTATCAGAGGAGTCGGCGGCGGTGAACATGGCGCTGGACTGGCGGATCGCCAGGATGGCGGCGGCCGGAGCGATGCCTGAGAATCCCATCGGGTCGTCGAGATCGGCTGTGGCGGCGATGATTCCGGCAACCAGCGTGCCGTGGCCGTCGCAGTCCTGGGTCCCGTCACCTGTCGACACGTAATCACCTCCGGCGTGGACTTCGGCGAGCCGCCGATGCCGTGCCACACCGGTGTCGATGACAGCGACCCGCTGACCCTGGCCGCGGGACAACTGATGGACCGCCGTGACATCGAAGAACCCAGGCGCGGAACGGGGTTTGGCCGCCACCGGCACAGTGGCACACGGCTCCCGCTGCACACTGGGTCGTGGCGGTGCCGGTGCTGCGGCCGCGGGTAACAGGCCCGCGTCCACCACGGGCGGACTCACGGCGTGGGCGGCAGGCACCGCGGCCGACAGTGCGAGGGTGACGACAGCGAGGCTGGCCGCCGCCCTCACGGCAGCAGCCCGCCGAACGCGCCCACGGTCCAGCATCCCCACGGTGTCACCGCGGCCAGCAACCCGAGTTCCAGTCCGTTGAGCACCCGGTCGGTCACCGGCGACACCGGGATTCGACCAGAGGACACCGCAAGCAGAAGGCCCGCGACGCCGAGCACCACGGCGACCAGGCAGGACACCATGGGAACCTGAACCCCCAGTCGCAGTAAAACAGCTGCGGCGCAGACCATTCCACCACCACCCAATGCGAATGCCGACAGCGCCTGACGATGGGCCCGGATGCGAAGCGCCAGGACAGCCGCCACCACGGCGCCCAACACACACGCGGCCCACCCCGGCTGTGCGCAGGCGACGGCGACCACGCCCAGGGCAGCACCCGCCGCCGCCCCCGCCGTCAGGGCCGCCAGCCGGCGATGCAGGACAGCGGGTTCCGCGCCCGCGGACACCCGGACCACCAACCGGGCCGCACAGCTGAGCACCGCCAGCGAGACCACCACCAGCGCGACACCACTGGTGGCCACGCTCAGCCCGCCGAGTGTTCCCACCAGGGCCACCACCGAACACAACGCCGCCACCCACGCCGTCGCGGACCCGGCACCTGCAGGATCGCCGACCACCCGCACCGAGACCACAGCGGTGACCGCCGCCGCGGCCGACGCCAGCAACACATCGGGTAGACCCGGTCCGCCCGGCACCACCAGAACACCGGTCAGGGCGGCCATCACCGTCGCGACCACCGCTCCGACCCGGCGGATCGCCAGCGGGCCCGCCGGGTGGGACTGCCCGGCCGCAGCCGCGACGGCCACCGCCGGGTCGATCACCACCGGCGCACGATGCGCCACCCCGGCCGTCCGCAGCATCAACACTGATCCATCGCGAACACCGTTCTGCTGCAGTGTCTTCGATGAATCCAACGGTCCATGCCCGATCGGCGCCAGCGCGCCCCCGCGGCTGGGATGCAGCCCCACCTCGCTCAGCAGGTCATGCAACGCCGGCAGCAGCACCGCCACCGGGACGTCACCGGGGAGGGTCAGATCAATGCCGTCACCGCCGGTGTACACCACAACGCGAGTCACGCCCGGGACTGTAAGCACGCCCGCGTGCCGGCCGTACACCGCTGTGCACAGGTGAATTGCCAAGCGGCGCGCGGCTGCTTAGCGTCCGCACTCACATCGCAGCTGCTATCGGCGGGGAGGGCCAATGCACGTCGAGATCCCGGTGGCGGCACCGCCCGCGGTGCCCACCGCGACGCCCACCGCCATGCAGAGCCGGCTCATCCCCATCCTCACCCTGGTGATCACGGCGGCCATGGTGGCCGCGGTCTACGCGGCCGGCTCGCCGCTGGTGAGCAGTCCCATGTTCTTGATGTTCCCCGCGGTGCTGGTGGTGTCGGCTTTGGGCAGTCTCGCCCAGGGTGCCGGCAGGCAGGGCACGGCCGAGATGAACGCCGCCCGCCGCCGCTACCTGGCCTACCTTCATGACATCGGTGCACAACTCGGGGACGCCGCGGCCGCACAACGGAATTCGGCGGAAGTCGAGCACCCCGAGCCCGACGAGTTGTGGCAGCTGGCGGGGACACCGCGGCAGTGGGAGCGCGACCCCGGCCACGTGTCGTTCTGCCGGATCAGGGTGGGCCGAGGGCAGGTGGCGGCGACCACCCGGCCGGTCGCGCCACAGCAGGACGACAGTGGTGAGGTCGATCCGGTGACAACTGCGGCGCTACAGCGACTGCTCACTGCGCACACCGTCCTGGAGGACGTCCCGGTGACCGTGGACTTGCGGCAGACGCCGCTGCTGCGACTCGGCGGCGACGAGGCAGCTGCCCGTGCGTTGGCGCGCGCGATGCTGTGCCAGCTCGCCGTTTTCCACAGCCCGGCCGAGGTGGCGATCGTCGCGGTGACCGGCGGTGGACAGCGGCACCAGTGGGATTGGCTGAAATGGCTTCCGCATCATCGGGATCCGTTGATGGCCGATGCTGCCGGTCCGCGGCGGCTGACGTTCCGGACAGTCAGCGCCGCGCTTGCTGCCACGCCGGAGGACCGGATCACGGTGCTCGTCATCGACGGTGTGGAAACCGGGAACTGTCCGGGTGGCCCGCAGGTGGCGGCCATCTGCATCACCGGCGCCTCGCCGAGTCCGGACCTGCCCGTGGTGCAACCCGACGCGTTGTCCCTGCTGTCGGCCGCGACGTGTGCCCGTCGCCTCGCGGCGCACTGCGGCGCACCGCAGCCCCACGAGCGCCCGGACTGGCTGGGCTTGCTCGACGGGTCCGGCTCGCGGCTGCGCTGCCCGATCGGCACCACCGAAGAGGGCGAACCGCTGTATCTGGACATCAACGAGGCGGCACTCGGCGGTGCGGGGCCACACGGATTATGCCTGGGGGCAACGGGATCGGGTAAATCAGAACTGTTGCGTACGGTCGCACTCGGCATGATCGCCCGGCACTCACCCGAGGAACTGAACCTCGTCCTCGTCGACTTCAAGGGTGGGGCCACATTCCTGGACCTGGAGCGTGCCCCGCACGTGAGTGCGGTCATCACCAACCTCGCGGAGGAGGCGCATCTGGTCGACCGCATGCAGGACGCTCTCGGAGGCGAGATCCAGCGTCGCCAACAGCTCCTGCGGTCGGCGGGCAACCTGGCCGGCGTGACGGCCTACGCGCAGGAGCGAAGGTCCCGTCCCGATCTTCCGGCGCTGCCGGCGCTGTTCCTGATCATCGACGAGTTCTCCGAACTGCTCAGCTCGCACCCGGAGTTCATCGAGCAGTTCGTGGCGATCGGACGGCTGGGTAGATCGCTGGGCGTCCACCTGCTGTTGGCCAGCCAGCGCCTCGACGAAGGTCGACTGCGTGGTCTGGACTCGCATCTTTCCTACCGTATCTGCCTGAAAACACTGTCCCCCAACGAGTCGCGGATCGCGATCGGTGTTCCCGACGCCCACCATCTGCCCACCACCCCGGGCGCGGCCTACCTCAAGGTCGGTGCCGCCGATCCGGTCCGCTTCCAGGCCGCCCATGTCTCTGGGCCGGCGCCCGCGAGCAGGGCACCGGTGGTGGTGGAGTCGCCGCAGGCGCCGGCGGTGTTCAGCTGCGCGCAGGTCGGTGTGGTGCGGCCGGTTGCGGTCCGTGCCACCGACCGGCGGGTCCTGGAGGTTGTCCTCGACGGGGTGGCCGGTTCCGGGCCGACGGCGCACCGGGTGTGGTTGCCGCCGCTGACGCAATCACCGACCCTGGACAGCCTGACGGCGGAACCAGTTGCGCCTCTGGTGATCCCGATCGGAATGTCCGACCGGGCATTCGAGCAGCGCTATGCACCGGTGGTTCTCGATCTGTCCGGGGCGGCCGGAAACGTCGCGGTGGTCGGGGCGCCACAATCGGGGAAGTCCACCGCGTTGCGGACGTTGGTGCTGGCGCTGGCCGCGCGCCACAGTCCGGCAGATGTGCAGCTGTACTGCCTGGACTTCGGCGGCGGCGGCCTGGCCGCGATGGCGCAGCTGCCGCACATCGGCGCGCTGGCGGGGCGGCAGCAGCCCGATCTGGTGCACCGCACGGTGGCGCATGTCGCGGCCGTGCTGCGACGCCGCGAGGCCCTGTTCGGTGCTCGCGGCATCGGTTCCATGGCCGACTACCGACGGCAACGGCCGGCCGGGTCAGAGGATCCGTATGGCGACGTGTTCCTGGTCGTCGACGGCTGGCCCACCGTGCGACAGGAGTTCGACGGGCTCGACTCCGCCATCACCGCGATCGCCGCCGACGGGTTGTCCTTCGGCGTGCATGTGGTGCTGTCGGCGTCCCGGTGGGCAGATATCCGGCCGGCGCTGAAAGACCAGATCGGCACTCGCCTCGAGCTGCGGTTGGGCGATCCGGTGGACTCGGAGATCGACCGCGCCCGCGCCCGCGCCGTGCCGGCGAACCGGCCCGGTAGTGGTCTGGCGCCGGACGGGGCGCCCATGCTGGTGGCGTTACCCCGGCTCGACGGCGTGTCCAGCAGTGCAGGGCTCACCGAGCAGGTCAACGCGGCCACCGCCACGCTGGCGGCTCGACATCACGGGCCGCGAGCACCCCAGGTGCGGCTGTTGCCCGACCAGCTCGACTATCACCAGATGCCGAAACCCCCGCTACCCGTATTGGGGGTGGGCGGCGACGAATGCTCCATGGTGACAATCGATTTCGCGGAGCATCCGCTGCTCCTGGTGTCCGGCGATCCCGGGTGCGGCAAGACCGCGGTACTGCGCCTGCTCTACCGCGAGATCTGCCGCACTACCGCGCCATCGGCAGCGCAGGTGTACCTGATCGATCCCCGGCGCACGCTGCTCGCCGAACACCACCCGGACCGGGTGGCGGGATACGCGGCCACCGCCGCGCAGTGCACCGACGTGGTCGCGACGCTGGCGGCCCTGCTCCGCGGCCGCATCCCCGGAGCGGATGTCACCGCAGCGCAGCTTCGGGCGCGGTCGTGGTGGACCGGCCCCGAGGTGTACCTGATCGTCGACGACCATGACCTCATCGCCGGTGCCGCGGGCAATCCGCTCTCACCTGTCCTCGAGCTGCTCCCGCACGCCTCCGACATCGGCTTGCGCCTCGTGGTGGCGCAGCGCGAGACGGCCCGGTCACTGTATGAGCCGGTGCCGGCCGCGATGCGTGACCTCGCCGCGGTCACCGTGCAGATGGGGCACGGCGACGACGCGCGGCGCCCGCAGCCATTGCGGCCCGGCCGCGCCGTGATGACCACCCGGTCCGGACGGCACCTGCTGCAGCTGGCGTGGGTGGAGCCGGCGTGACCGCGGCGATCTGCGCGGTCGGGCCCGCTACCATCGCCCGGCTGCCCGGCGACCCACCCGAGGCGCACCCCGCCGGGGTGGCCCTGGTGCAGGCGGCCCTCGATGGCGGGGACGGGCGCTGTGTGCTCGTCGGCGATGAACCCGCCCCACTGCAACGGGTGTGGCTTGACAGCCTGGCACCGCTACTCGCCGGCGCTGACCGCGCGGTGCTGATCCACCCCTCGTGGTGGACCGCGCCGCGGATCGAGACGGTAAGCGCCGCGGTGGCGGGCCTGGACGCCGATGCGGAACTGATGTCGCGTTCCGTGGTGCTCGGGCACCGGCATCCCCGCGCCGTTGTCGTGGAGATCGCGCCGCACGCCGTCCTGGTGCTGCGCGACGGCCTGCCCGTCGCCGTGCACCAGCGGATCTGCGCGCCCGATGCGGTGGCGCGTCGCGTCGCCGAAACCGTTCTCGGGGCTGGGCGGGAGGGGCCCGTCGTCATCGACACCCCGGCACAGGTCGCCGGCGCCTTCGAGGTCGCCGCGGCGGTCGAAGCGGCGCTGGCATGCCACTCGGTCCAGGTCCGGAGCTCGGATGACCGGCAATTGTTCTGGGCAGCAACCACACTCGTGCGCTCGACGCCCCAGCCCGGGCCCGTCGAGGCCAGGGAAGTGCGACGGATCCGTTGGCCGGCGGTGTTGTTCACCGTCGCGCTCGCCGCCGTCATCCTGGCGGCCGGCGTCGTCGTCGCACCCGGGGAGCGTCGCGAACGCGCGGCCCCCACGCCGGTCGCCGCGCTGGTCGAAGGCAGCGTCACCCTGCAGATCCCCGCCCACTGGATCGTTCGCAGGATCACCTCCGGCCCGGGATCGGCGCGCGTGCAGGTCATCTCGCCGGAAGACAGCGACGCGATGGTGCACATCACCCAGTCCCGGCTGGTGGATCCGGACCTGGCCGCCACCGCGACCGCACTACGGCGTGCGGTCGACGCCGAACCCCAGGGCACCTTCGTCGACTTCAACCCCGCCGACCACCGTGCCGGCCGGGCGGCGGTCACCTACCGCGAGATCCGGCCCGGGCGCGACATCCTGTGGACGGTGCTCGTCGACGGTGATGTGCGCATCAGCATCGGCTGTCAGAACGCAACCGGCCGCAGCATCGCGGTGGCGGCCGCCTGCGACGACGCGATACGCACCGCCCAAAGACTTCGATGAGGGAACCAAATCGACTCGGGGACAGACGAACAGAGAAACAGCACCGACACGCTGAAGGAGACCGCCGATGACCAACGCCTCGCTGACCACAGATTTCGCGCTGATGCGCGCTGCTGCCGACACCACCGACGCCCGCTGCGCGGAGATACGGACACTGCTGCAGGGCTGCATCGGCAGACTGTCGGCGGTCCCGCCCTCGGTGTGGGGTGGGATGGCGGCCACCCGCTTCCAAGACGTGGTGCAGCGCTGGAATGCCGAAACCGTCAAGCTGTGCCACGCATTGGACAACATCGCCGCGACAATCCGGCACAACGAGCAGACGCTGAACGAAGCCGGCCACCAGCACGCGCAACAGATCGCCGCCGTGGCCTCCGAGCTCCGTCCCTGACCCACCGAGGAGAGCACCCATGGACCAGATCAGCTACGACTTCAACGAGATCGACCTCGCCGTGCGGCAGGAGATCCAGACCACCGCGACGCGGCTCAATGCCGCCCTCGACGACCTGACCGCGCGGATCGCCCCGCTACAGCAGGTCTGGACCCGGGAAGCGGCGCAGGCCTACCTCGTGCAGCAGACCGCCTGGCGTCAGTCCGCAGCGGCGCTCAACGACATCCTGATGCGGCTCGGCAACGCCGTCGCCCAGGGCGCCGGACACGTCGCTGACACCGACCGGGCGGCGGCCAACGCCTGGCGGTGACACCACGAACCTGTGCGGCCCTGCGGGGAATGGAGAGCCCTGCGGGGCCGCACAGCAACCGCCCGGGAACAAGTGGCTGCGCAGTGGCTCGCCGAACGGATAGGGTGGCGGCACACGGCGAGTCCGAGGACGTGGCACTCGCCAAGGGAACGGTGATCGCCGGTGGACATGACACAGGATTCGCGCGACCGGGTAGCAGCCCGGACGCTTCTTGCTGTGCACGAAAGATTCGTCGCCGGTGAGGTCGACGCCACCTACCTCGACGCCAACCAGGTGCGGCCGGTGGTGGCCGAGAGTTGGCGGCGCAGCCTGGCCGGCGGCGTCGACCCCGACCTCGGCGGTGCCCGGCAGTCGTCGGTGGCGCTCACGGTGGCCCGCCTGCGCGAGACCCACCCCTTGGCACCCGCGCTGCCGGTGATCCGGCGCCTGCTCGTCGATGACGCCGTCGACTCGGGCGTGGTGGTGGCGGTCAGCGCCGCCGACGGCACGCTGCTGTGGGTGGAAGGCGACCCGGTGATGCGTCGTAAAGCCGAGGCCATGAATTTCCTGCCCGGCGCCGACTGGAGCGAACGGGGAGCCGGCACCAACGCCCCGGGCACCGCGCTGGCACTGGACCGGGAACTGCAGATCCGCGGTGGCGAACATTTCTCCCGCGTCGTCCAGCCCTGGAGTTGCACCGCGGCACCGGTCCACGACCCCAGCACCGGCGCGCTGCTGGGTGCGATCGACCTGACCGGCGGTGCCGAGGTGGCCTCCCCACAGACGCTGGCCCTGGTGCGGGCGACGGTGGTGGCCGTCGAGAGCCACCTGGCGCTGTTGCGGCTCACCGGCAACACCACGCCCGAACCAGCGGCGCGCAAACCGCATCTGGTGGTGCTCGGGGCCGAGCGGCCACGCTGGGTCACCACCGATGACCTCGGCCATCTGCGGGCCACCGGACTCACCGGACGCCACGCCGACATCCTGGTGCTGCTCAGCCGCCACCCGGAAGGGCTGTCCGCCGACCATCTCGCAGTACTGCTCGACGACAAGGACCTCGACGTCGTCACCGTCCGTGCCGAGATGTCGCGGCTGCGAAAGGTGATCGGGCCCGAGCACCTCACCTCACGTCCCTACAAGCTGCTGGTGCCGGTGACCTCCGACATCGGCGAGATCTTCGATGCGCTCGACGCCGGTGACGTGGAGTCGGCGCTGGCCCGATACCAGGGGCCGCTGCTACCGCAGTCGGCGTCACCGGCCATCGCCCGGCTGCGTACCCAGCTGTCCGCGTCGCTGCGCGGAGCGGTGCTGGCCGAGGCGGCACGTGGGCGGACGGACCTGCTGCGGCGGTGGCTGGAATCGCCGGAGGGCCGCGATGACCGCGACGGGTGGCGGGTGCTGCGCGACAGCGCGGTGATCGATCCGCTGCGCCGCGCTCAAGCAGGCGGGCACCTGGCCGGCATCGACTACGAACTCAGCTGACCCGCGTGGTGAAGTGCCCGAATTCTCGCGATCAGGTTTGATGAATTCGAAATTGGGGTAACCCACCGGCCAAATCGGCCTGAGCAGCACTTATCGAGTGGTGGAATCACGGTGACGGTCACGTACCTCCAAGGTGTGCAGGATGACTGCGCCCTGCGGTCACGCCGGGCCACGCGCTCGACACCCCTGGTAGTCACCCGCCTCGACCACGCGGTGACCTCGGAACTCGTCATCGCCGCGGTGGGTGAGGTCGACGCGAAGAACGCCAAGGCCTTCGCCGACCAGGTATGTGCTCTGATCGCCGATGCCGGCCCGGGGCGCGACATCACCGTCGACCTGTCCGAGCTGGACTTTCTGGCCGTCGACGGATGCACGGCCCTGCACGCGGTCAACGCGTTGGTCATGCGGTGCGGGGCTTCTTGGGCGGTGCTCCCCAGTCCGGCGGTGCACCGGGTGCTGCAACTGTGCGACCCCGCCTCGCTGATCCCGCTGACCGAGGCCCAGGAACTCGCCGAACCCGCCTGATCACAGCGATTCTGGCCGGGTTCGCGACGATGCAACTGTGGTGCAACGGTTCAACTCTTACCGTGGTGACGCACGACACATTCGTGACTCACTGACAGCTGATTTCAGCTGGGGGAGCAGCAGACGGTAGGAGATGAATCGATGACCACCTACGCCCGGCCAGGTGCCGACGGCGCGCTGATGTCCTTCGACGCACGCTATGACAACTACATCGGCGGCGAATGGGTGCCGCCGAACGCGGGCCGTTACTTCCAGAACCCCACCCCCGTCACCGGTGAGGTGTTCTGCGAGGTGGCCCGCTCCGACGAATCCGATATCGAGAAGGCCCTCGACGCCGCTCACGCCGCCGCCCCCGCCTGGGGTAAGACCTCGGCCGCCGAGCGTGCGCTGATCCTCAACAAGATCGCCGACCGCATCGAAGAGAACCTCGACTCCATCGCCGTCGCCGAATCATGGGACAACGGCAAGCCGATCCGGGAGACCCTGGCCGCCGACATCCCGCTGGCCGTCGACCACTTCCGGTACTTCGCCGGCGCGATCCGCGCCCAGGAAGGTTCGCTGTCGGAGATCGACGACGACACGGTGGCCTACCACTTCCACGAGCCGCTCGGCGTCGTCGGCCAGATCATCCCGTGGAACTTCCCGATCCTGATGGCGGTGTGGAAGCTGGCTCCGGCACTGGCCGCCGGAAATGCCGTGGTGCTCAAGCCCGCCGAGCAGACCCCGGCCTCGATCCTGTACCTGGTGTCGTTGATCGGCGACCTGCTGCCCGCCGGTGTGCTCAACGTGGTGAACGGCTTCGGTGTCGAGGCCGGCAAGCCGCTGGCCTCCAGCAACCGGATCGCCAAGATCGCCTTCACCGGCGAGACCACCACGGGCCGGCTGATCATGCAGTACGCCTCGCAGAACCTGATCCCGGTCACCCTGGAACTCGGCGGCAAGAGCCCGAACATCTTCTTCAGCGATGTGCTGGCCGCCGCCGACAACTACCAGGACAAGGCGCTCGAGGGCTTCACGATGTTCGCCCTCAACCAGGGCGAGGTGTGCACCTGCCCGTCGCGCTCGCTGATCCAGGCCGATATCTACGACGAGTTCCTGGCTCTGGCCGCGATTCGCACCAAGGCAGTGCGCCAGGGCGACCCGCTGGACACCGAGACCATGATCGGCGCCCAGGCCTCCAACGATCAGCTCGAGAAGATCCTGTCCTACATCGAGATCGGCAAGAGCGAAGGTGCCCAGGTGGTCACCGGAGGTGAGCGTGCCCAGCTCGGCGGTGACCTCAACGGCGGTTACTACGTGGCGCCGACCATCTTCACCGGCCACAACAAGATGCGGATCTTCCAGGAAGAGATCTTCGGTCCGGTGGTCGCGGTGACGTCGTTCAAGGACTACGACGAGGCGATCTCCATCGCCAACGACACCCTCTACGGCTTGGGCGCCGGCGTGTGGTCCCGCAACGGCAACACCGCCTACCGGGCCGGCCGTGACATCAAAGCCGGCCGGGTGTGGACCAACTGCTACCACCAGTACCCCGCGCACGCCGCGTTCGGTGGTTACAAGCAGTCCGGTATCGGCCGCGAGAACCACAAGATGATGCTCGATCACTACCAGCAGACCAAGAACCTGCTGGTGAGCTACAGCGACAACGCTCTGGGCTTCTTCTGATCAAGGAAGCCCATCGGCGAGTACGGATCCCCTTTCCACCGTCCTCGCCCAAGATCGGGCGGGTGCTCTCCTCCCCGGGAGCGCCCGCCCGATCGGCGTTTTGACCTGCACCGACACGCACAGGTAAGCTGCTCCGTCGGCGTGCGGTACGCCCGGACTCTCCGGGAACGCGTCGCTTCCGGGTCAGTGTCGGTCGCCGGAAGTGTTCACCGCTTCGCCTGGCCGACGCCCGGTTTCCGGGATCCACAAGCCCGTGAGGGCCCGAGAAGAGAAGGTAAGCGCTGTGCCTACGTACACGCCGAAGGCAGGTGACACCACCAGTTCGTGGTATGTCATCGATGCCACGGATGTGGTGCTCGGCCGGCTCGCCGTCGAAGCAGCCAAGCTGCTCCGCGGCAAGCACAAGCCGACATTCACCCCCAATGTCGATGGTGGCGATTTCGTGATCGTCATCAACGCCGACAAGATCGCCGTCAGCGGTGACAAGCTCCAGACGAAGTTCGCCTACCGCCACTCGGGTTTCCCGGGCGGTCTGCGCGCACGCTCGCTGGGCGATGAGATGGCCAAGCACGCCGACCGCGTGGTCGAGCGGGCCATCGTCGGGATGCTCCCGCACAACAAGCTGAGCCGCCAGATCCAGAAGAAGCTGCGCGTTTACGCCGGCCCGGATCATCCGCACGCCGCTCAGCAGCCGATTCCGTTCGAAATCAAGCAGGTGAGCCAGTGACCGAAACCACCGACACCACAGAAGACTTCAGCGCCGACGTCGTTGCCGATGAAGCGTTCGTGACGGAAGAGGTCGCCGCGTCGTACGACGATGACGCAGTGGCGCGCGAGCCCATCTACATCGACCGTCCCATCCAGACCGTCGGCCGCCGTAAGGAAGCCGTCGTCCGGGTGCGTCTGGTTCCGGGCACCGGCAAGTTCGATCTCGATGGCCGCACCCTCGAGGCGTACTTCCCGAACAAGGTGCACCAGCAGCTGATCAAGGCTCCGCTGGTGACCGTCGATCGCCTGGAGAGCTTCGACATCTTCGCTCACCTCGATGGTGGCGGGCCGTCCGGCCAGGCCGGCGCGCTGCGTCTGGCCATCGCCCGAGCGCTGATCCTGGTCACCCCCGAGGATCGTCCGGCGCTGAAGAAGGCCGGCTTCCTGACCCGCGATCCGCGTGCGATCGAGCGTAAGAAGTACGGCCTCAAGAAGGCCCGTAAGGCGCCTCAGTACTCGAAGCGCTGATCCAAAGAGTTCGAGATGGTCGCCGAGCACGTGTCAACGTGCTCGGCGATCGTCGTTTCGGGGGAGTAACACCCAAGTGTGACCTGTCACACACCACAATCTCAGGAAATCGCCGCACCTGGCTGCCCTGCGATGTCGCCAAAGACAGTTACTTAGCGCGCCGCACCCATCGCGGCCACTGTGTGATCGGTGGTTGAGTTTCCGCCCCGGGATGAGACAGCCTCAGATCCGGAAGCGCGGGCGTCTAAGTCACGTCGGCAGAGATTCTGCCTCCGGAACCGAGCACGTCGCTCGTGCGTCCGGACCGTGGCTTCGCGATTCGGAAGGGGTACCTGATGAAGGTAATCAGTAAGAACTTCAAGACTGCCGCCGTGGGCACCTTGTTCGGGGGCTCGCTGCTGTTCACCGCGGGCATGGGCATTGCAGGCGCCGAGCCGGTACCGGCTCCGGTGCCCGACGGCCTGGTCAACGTCACCGTGGGTGGCACCACCATCCTCGACAGCGTGCCGGCCGACGTCGCCAGTAACGCCAGCGCCGCGATCTGCGGCACTGCTGCCACCGATGTCAACGTGCTGGCTCAGCAGGTGGACACCCAGGGCGTCAACCAGACGGTCTGCGCGGGGCTGCCGGGCGGTGACCTGGTGCTGACGCAGAACGTGATCGCTGAAACGCCGTCACCGGTGTTCCCGGAGACCGAATCCGACAGCGCGGGCGAAGGCTCGGCCGAAGGTAGCGCGGGCAGCGCCGAAGGCGGCGCCGCCGAGGCTCCGACCGGCTCCGCCGAGAGCGCCGAGGGCGACACCAGCGGCGCGGGCGCGGCTGAGCCGCCGGCCGCTGAAGGCGAAGAAGACGCCGGATAACTGACGCCGGTTCACCGCCCGTACCCACCCAGGGTGCGGGCGGTGACTGTGTCCGGGTTTGAGCGCTTCGAGCGGGGTAACACCGACCTCGTCCGGTTGGCGTGAACCCAACGCCGGCACTCGAATCGCCATAGCTGCACATCACGGCTGTGGCGAGATCGCAAGCAAGAAGAGGTGACTGATGATCAGCATCAGGAAGAACTTCAAGACAGCCGCCGTAGGTGCCGTGTTCGGTGGATCGCTGCTGTTCACCGCAGGACTCGGCGTCGCGGGTGCCGAGCCCTCTCCGGCGCCGCCGGCGCCCGCACCCGACGGTCTGGTGACCGTCACCCAGGGCGACACCGCAGTAGCGGATGGCGTAGCCATCGATCAAGCCGTCGGAGTGGTGGCGGATCTGTGCGGGGCGAACGCCCCGAATGCGCTGAGCCTGGCTCAGCAGGTCGACATCGAAGGTGGCAGCCAGGTGGCGTGCGCCGGACTCCCCGCCGGTGATGTGCTGATCGTGCAGAACGGCGGCGCTGCCCCATCGCCGGTCTTCCCTGGGCAAGGCCCCGCTCAGGAACCGGCGGCCGACGTGCCCCCCGGCTCCGCCGAAGGTGGCGCACCCGCCCAGGCGCCCAACCCCACCGCCGACCCCGACTTCGGCATCGGGGGAGATCAGCAGGTCGGCGAGGATGAAGGGCTGACCACCGACGAAGAGGAATGATCTCGGTGTCTCTTGCCGCCCGCATCCTGTGATGCGGGCGGCGATTGATTTCGGGGGGTTTGAGAATCCGGCGAGGCGTCAACAAGATCACCAAGCGGGCGTCACACCGGCGCCGGCAGTGTAAAGCTCTGCCTCCCGGGCGCGAGCGAAATGCCTTGCGCGTCAACGGATCGCTACGTCGCGAAATCGGAAGGGATCTCTGATGAGTGCTGTCAGCAAGAACTTCAAGAACGCCGCTGTAGGAACAGTTTTCGGTGGCGCACTGCTTTTCTCCGCCGGTCTGGGAGTGGCAGGGGCGGAGCCGGCGCCGCCTCCGCCTCCGACCCCCGACGATCTGGTGACTGTCACCCAGGGCGCCACCACCGTCGTCGACAGCGTGGCCACCGCCGAGGCCGCAAGTGCGATCGCGCAATTGTGTGGGCCCGCGGCACCGAACGCCCTGGGGTTGGCCCAACAGGTCGACGCTCTGGGCGGTAGCCAGGTCGCGTGTGCCGGTCTGCCTGCCGGCGACGTTGTTGTCGCACAGAACATCAGCGCCGAGGCGCCGTCGCCGACGGTGCCGGGTGGCCCGGCCGAGACGGCCGTGGACCCGTCGGCCGAACCGGCTGCACCTGTTCCGCCCGGCTCCGCGGAGAGCGCCGAGGGTGACAGTACGGGTGCCGGTGCAGCCGAGCCGCCGCCCGAGGAAGAGGAAGAGCCCGGTTCGCCCGCGGCCGATGAAAGCATCGGCGCCACTTGGGATCCGATCTGATAGCCGGTCACTCCGAACACCGCTCGCGCCCCTGGGTGTGAGCGGTGTTTTGGTTGTGAACCATCTGTGGATCGCGGTCCACGGGTTTCCGATTGCCTGCGGAGTCAACAGAATTGAGGAGCGGACGTCATCGCGACGTCGGCAGCCGGGGGACTGCCGCCGGCTGCGCCGAACTCGGTGAGGCCTACCGGACCGCCACTCGAGTGGAAGGTGTCACCGATGAGCATCGGCAACAGAATGAAGACCGCCGCAGTGGCCGCCGTGTTCGGCGGGACGCTGATGGCGACGGCAGGAATGGGCACAGCGCAGGCTCTGCCGGTGCCGCCACCGCCGCCCGGGTCTGACGGGATGGTGAATGTCGTGGTGGGTGGGGCGACGGTCCTCGACAGTGTCCCCGACTCGCAGGCGGTGCAGGCCGTCACGAGCATGTGTGCGCTGTCGGCCCCGGCCGTCGACGCGATGGTCGCTGCGGTGGACGCGGCGGGCGGCAGCCAGACGGCGTGCTCGGGCCGGTCGGGTGGTGATGTGGTGCTTGTCCAGAACCTCCCGCCCGCGATGGAGAAGTCGCCAGTTGTCCCGGGCACATCGGCGTCCTTCGGATCCGGTGGCGGCAGCGAACCCGACGGCCCCGCGCCGATCACCGGAAGCCTGCCGACCGAACCCGACAACATGTCCAGCGAGAACTGACACCCACTTCCGCGGCTCGCGGGTTTGAGATTCTGCGAAGGCGTCAACTGCTCTGAGGTAAGGGCGGACGCCCGCTACTCCTTACGCCGATGCGGACGCCCGCCGGGTATCACCGGACCGCAACGTTGCATGGCGGAAGGGGTAACTGATGGATTCCCGGAATTTCCGATCACATCTCGCACGGGCTGCAGTCGGCACCGTCATCGGCGGTTCGCTGGTTGTCACCGCCGGGCTCGGGTTGGCGCAGGCCGAACCACCGCCACCGCCGCCGCCGGGTCCGGATGGCCTGGTCAACGTGGTCGTCGGGGGCACGGTGCTGCTCGACAGCGTGCCCGTCGCCCAGGCCACGCAATCGGTCGCCGGTAGCTGCGCACTTCCGGATGCCGTCGTCAGCGCCGTTGTCGCGCAGGTCGACGCCACCGGGGCCAGCCAAACGGCCTGCACAAGCGCCGAGGGCGATGTGGTGCTGGTCCAGAACGGACCGCCGGCCATGGAGACGTCGCCGGTGGTGCCTGGCACCGAGGCCGGCACCGGAGCCCCCGAAGAGCCGGCCCCACCTGCGCCGCCGGAGGGGATCGAGGGTGACACATCCGGCGCCGGTGCAGGTGAACCGCCCGACGTTCCGGAAGGCGCCGACAAGCCGGAACCGAACAACCCCGGCTACAACTGATCGTGATCGGTTGATTCACCGCCCCTCGGTCCGGTGCGGCAGTTGGCTCCCGGACCCCCGAATGTGAGATGTTGGGGTCCATGGCTCGACTTTTCGGTACCGACGGGGTGCGCGGAGTCGCCAACCGTGACCTGACCGCCGAACTCGCCGTCGCGCTCGGTTCCGCCGCGGCGCGGCGACTCGGGCGGTCCGGTCCGGCGAGACGGCAGGTGGCCGTGGTGGGGCGTGATCCCAGGGCCAGCGGTGAGATGCTGGAGGCCGCGGTGATCGCCGGCCTGGCCAGTGAGGGTGTCGACGCGCTGCGGGTGGGCGTGCTGCCGACCCCGGCGGTGGCGTACCTGACCAATGCCTACGACGCCGATTTCGGCGTGATGATCTCGGCCTCGCACAACCCGATGCCCGACAACGGCATCAAGATCTTCGGCCCCGGTGGCCACAAACTCGACGACGCCGCCGAGGACCGGATCGCCGAACTGGTGTCCTCGGGCCCGGGGGAGCGTCCGGTCGGGGCCGGTATCGGACGTGTCCTCGACGCCGAAGACGCCCTCGACCGGTACCTACGCCACGTCAGCAAGGCGGTCTCGGCACCGCTGGACGGCATCACCGTCGTCGTCGACTGCGCCCACGGTGCGGCGTTCACCGCCGCGCCCCGTGCCTACCGCGCCGCCGGCGCCACGGTCATCGCGCTCAACGCCGAACCCAACGGGCTCAACATCAACGCCGACTGCGGTTCCACCCACATGGACGCCCTCCGGGAAGCGGTGCGCGTGCACGGCGCCGACCTGGGCCTGGCGCACGACGGCGATGCCGACCGCTGTCTGGCCGTCGGCGCCGACGGCCAGATCATCGACGGTGACGCGATCATGGTGGTGCTGGCGTTGGCCATGCAGGAGGCCGACGAACTGGCGTCGAACACCCTGGTGGCCACCGTGATGAGCAACCAGGGTCTGCACATGGCCATGCGCGATGCCGGCATCGTGGTGCGCACCACCGGGGTGGGTGACCGGTATGTGCTGGAGGAGCTGCGGGCCGGTGAGTACACCCTCGGCGGTGAGCAGTCCGGACACATCGTCTTACCCGCCTATGGCACCACCGGCGACGGCATCGTCACGGGGCTGCGGCTGATGTCGCGAATGGCGCAGACGCAGAAGCCGCTGGCCGAGCTCGCCGCACCGATGCAGACGCTGCCCCAGGTGTTGATCAACGTCGAGGTCACCGACAAGACCACCGTGGCCGCCGCGCCGGGTGTGCAGAACGCGGTCGCCGAGGCCGAGGCCGAGCTCGGTGACACCGGCCGGATCCTCCTGCGACCGTCGGGAACCGAGCAACTGGTGCGGGTGATGGTCGAGGCCGCCGATGAGGACACCGCACGCCAGCTGGCGGTGCGGGTTGCCGAATCGGTGAGCGAGCAGAACTGATCCGCCGCCGGCGGGAACCGTTTCGCCGGGCCTCACGACTAAGTGAGGCATGGGGATTACACAGACCGCCAGGGTCGACGTCGCCGCGCTCGACACCATTGCACACCGATTCGACGACGCCGTCGTCCTGACCGAGCGGGCTGCGCGCGGCCGTCTCGGGTTCGACGGCGCGTCGGCAGGACGTGCGCACGCCGGACACGGAGACCAGTGGCGCCGGGCCGTCGAGGCGGTGCTGACCGACCTCACGGCGTGGGGGCGTGCCGCGGCCGAGATCGGCACCACGCTGCGGGTGGGTGCCCGCCGGTACCGCGACGCCGATCAGGCGGCCGCCGACGGGATGTCCTGACCCATGTCCGCGTCGTTTGATGTCGCCGGAAGATTGGCCGAAGGTGCTGCCGCAGTGGACAACACGCAGACATACGTGCGCGCGTGTGCGCTGCGCGGCTATCACCATCCCGATCTGACCCAGCACAGCGCACAGGTGCAGGACTGGTTTCGCACCGAGGACGGGCTCGACCTGCGGTTGCTCGACGCCGATTGTGGGGTGCTGAGATCGGTGGCGCAGCAAGCAGGTGCGGCCCTTGAGTGCGTGCGCACGCAGATCGCCGCGATGGACGGGGCCTGGGATGGCGAAGGCGCCAGTGCGGCAATGGATTTCCTGCGCCGACATGCGGACAGTGCGGCCAGGGTCACGGCGGCGGCCGAGACGGCGGTGGCCGCCGCCGAGCGGCTGCGTGACGAACTGTGGCGAATCGTCGGCGACAAGGTGGACACCACGGTGTCGATCGATGACCGCACGTCGTCGCAACGGGCAGGGTGGTTGACGGCGGCACGGGCGGTGGTGGCGGGAGGTGCCACAGCCGAGGAGGCCAATCACGTTGTCGACAGCGAGATCACGCCGTATGTGGACACGGTGATCGCCGGTCAGTGGGTTCCCGCCATGCGTGCGTCCCTGGATGCCCTGGGATCGGTCTATCGCGAGGCGGTTGACGCGGTGGCCTCGCGCACCGGTGCCCGCTTCGACATCCCGGGCGACCTCGGTCCCGGGCCCGTTCCGGTGACGCCGCCGAGCGCGGCGGGAGTGTCACCTGCTGTGGTGACCGTGCCGGCGGCGGCAGCACCGACACCGATGGCCTTCGGTCAGCCGGCGGCGGCAACACCGGCACCGTTGTCGTTCACCGAGCCGGCGGCCGCAACGCCGGCGCCGACACTGCCCGGCGAGCCGGCTCCACCCCTAGCGGCGCCCAACTCCGCGATACCACAACCAGATCCGTTGGGTGCCGCCATGCCGCCGGTGGGCGGCATGGCGTCGGGATTGCCGGATGCGCTCGGAGGTGCTGCCGGGCTTCCCGGGCGTTTCGCCGAGAGTCTCGGAAGTCTGTTCGACGCGAATCCGGCTCTGGGCGAGCCGCCCACCGAGCCCGCCCTTGCTGATCCACCGGAGCTCGAACCCGACCAAGTGCTCGAGGACCAGGCGCTCGAGGACCAGGCGCTCGAGGACCAGGCGCTCGAGGACCAGGCGCTCGAGGACGAGACCCCCGACGAAGACGCACAGGAAGATCCTGAAGGCGAGGAGGAAGCGGCGGCCGGCGAGGACGTGGCGGACGGCGAGCCGGTGGTCGAGGAGGCTGCGACCGATACCGACACCGGCGATGCGCCGCCGCCCGACTGTCCCGAGACCGAGGTGGCTGAGCCGCCGGCTTCGGTACCGCCACCCCCGCCGGCGGATCCGGCAGCGACACCCTGTGAGATCGCCGCGGACGAACTGCCGCAGGTGGGGGAGTGAGGAAAGGTCACTTGAAGCTGCATCGGCGTGCCGACCGTCGCATCTCGGTGCCGCCCGGTGAAGCGAGTGTCACTACAGGGCGGGTTCCAGCCCAGAATCCCGCACCGTAGTGACACTCGGTCACGAATGCTTGAACTCTAGGACGTCAACGACACGAGTTCTTCGACGAAGCCGACGGCCTCGCGCTCGTCGGAGGCCAGCGGGTGTACCAGCATGGTGGTGACCCCGGCCTCGGCGTAGGCGGCCAGGCGTTCCTTGACGAACGACCGCGGCCCCACCAGAGACACGTTGCGCACCAACTCATCTGGCACGGCGTTGATGGCCTCTTCCTTGCGGCCTGCCAGGAACAGGTCCTGGATGCGGTCGGCCTCGGCTTCGTAGCCGTAGCGGGTGGCCAGCTTGTGGTAGAAGTTCTGGCCGCGGGCGCCCATACCGCCGATGTAAAGGGCCAATTGTGGCTTCGCCCAGGCCAATCGATCTTCCACGTTGTCCCCGATGGCCAGGCTGGCCGAGACCATGATGTCCAACGGTCCCAGCGAGGGATCGCGCTTGGCGTAACCGGCCCGCAGGGAATCGCCCCACACGTCGTCGGTCTTCTCGGGATAGAAGAACACCGGCTGCCAGCCCTCGGCGATCTCGGCTGTCAGCTGCACGTTCTTGGGTCCGAGCGCCGCAATCGTGATCGGGATACGTTCGCGCACAGGGTGATTGATGAGCCGAAGTGGTTTACCCAGGCCGCTGCCCTGGCCTTCGGGCAGCGGGATCTGGTAGTGCTTGCCGTTGTAGTTGATCTTCTCTCGGCGCCAGACCTGGCGGCAGATCTCCACCACCTCGCGGGTGCGGCCCATCGGTGCGTCGAACGGCACACCGTGGAAGCCCTCCATCACCTGCGGGCCGGAGGTGCCGAGGCCCAGCCGGAACCGGCCGTCGGACACGTAATCCAGCCCGGCGGCCGTCATGCCCAGCAGGGTGGGGGTGCGGGTGTAGATGGGAACAACACCGGTGCCGAGCTCGATGGTCGAGGTCTTGGCGGCCAGATAGCCGAGCTGGCTGATGGCGTCGTAGGAGTAGGCCTCGGCGACCAGCGCGATGTCGACGCCGATCTTCTCGAACTCGACCACTTGTTCGGCGGCCTCACGAAAGCCGCCGGCGTAGCTCAGAAAGATGCCTGTCCGCATGAACGAGTTATACACCCAACCGGTTGGTTGGCCAATTCCCGCTAGGGCTTGAGCAGTGCGATGACCTTGTTCTCCAAGTCCACCGGATCTTCGTTCGGATCGGGCAACTCGGTCTTCGGCAACACCGCCTCGGGATCGCCGAACTCGGCGTAGTCCTTGTTGCCCGTCAGATGGAACAGCAGAAAGCCCGTCAGCAGTGCGCGCACGATCTTCTGAGTGCTCCGGTCGGCGCCGGGGAGCCCGACGGCGCGCGCCAGCCGCCGTCCCTCCACCAGACCGCCCGCTTTCCCGCCGCTGACGGTTCGCAGCGTGCCGGCCTCCCACACCCGGGACAGCTCCACGGCGTTGGAACGCAGCGTCATCGGGTCGCCTGGGGCGCTGAGTACCAAGCCGGGGGCCTTCAGCCCGGCGGCGGGTTCCTCGGCTCGGGGTGACGTGCTGGACGGGAACAGGGCCGCGACGGCCTTTACCCGGGCCGGGGCGCCGGCTGCGGCGAACACAGCGGCCGAGCCGCCGAAACCGTGCCCGGTGACGCCCAGTTTGTTCGGATGCACGCTGATCTGCCCGGGCCCGAGCCGGACACCGGCGACGATGTCCAGCGTGGTCCCCAGGTCGAACGCCAGGTTGAGCACCGACGGGGCGATTCCTTTTTCGGTGTCGGGGGCGGCCGCAACGATGCCCCAAGACGCCAGATGTTCGAGTGTCCCGACATAGCTGAGCGCAGGTGTGAGCCAATCGTGGGCGAATGCCACACCGGGCAGATTCAGTCCGGATTCCGGTGTGTACACCACCCCTGGTAACCCCGCGAAGGCCAGGTCACCGCGCAGAACACGATGGGGTCCACGTCGACGCAGTTTGGCGAAGAGCTTCTTCGTGCTGGCCACGCCTAGACCCTATAGCGGGCGATTTGAAACAGGTGGACTCGGGCCGCTGGACTACCCTGGTACCTCATGTGCGGAATCGTCGGATACGTGGGTACGCGCCACGCCCGCGGCGTCGTCGTGGACGCCCTGGGCCGGATGGAGTACCGCGGTTATGACTCCGCGGGGGTGGCGCTGCTCGACGGTGACGGTGGGATGACCGTCCGTCGGCGTGCCGGCCGGCTGGCCAACCTGCAACGAGCGTTGGAAGAAACCGACACCGCGGCGCTGGCCGGCACCACGGGACTGGGCCATACCCGGTGGGCCACCCACGGCCGGCCCACCGATCGCAATGCACACCCGCATCGCGACGCGGCGGGCAAGATCGCCGTCGTTCACAACGGCATCATCGAGAACTACGCCATCCTGCGCAAAGAGCTGGAAACCGCGGGTGTCGAGTTCGCCAGCGACACCGATACCGAAGTCGCCGTTCACCTGGTCGCCAAGGCCTACCACGACGGTCCCACCGCCGGTGACTTCGTGCGGTCGGTCTACGCCGTGCTGCCCCGACTGGAGGGTCATTTCACCCTGGTGTTCGCCAACGCCGACGAACCCGGCACCATCGTGGCGGCCCGGCGCTCCACCCCGCTGGTGGTCGGCATCGGCGAGGGCGAGATGTTCGTCGGCTCCGATGTCGCGGCGTTCATCGAATACACCCGCGAAGCCGTCGAGCTGGGCCAGGATCAGGCCGTCGTGATCACCGCCGACAGTTACACGATCACCGATTTCTCGGGAAACGACGACGCTGCTCACGCCCGCGTCTTCCACATCGACTGGGATCTCTCGGCCGCGGAAAAGGGTGGCTACGAGTACTTCATGCTCAAGGAGATCGCCGAGCAACCCGCGGCCGTCGCCGACACACTGCTGGGGCATTTCGTCGACAACCGCATCGTTCTCGACGAGCAGCGGCTCTCCGATCAGGAGCTGCGCGAAATCGACAAGGTGTTCATCGTCGCCTGCGGCACCGCGTACCACTCGGGGCTGCTGGCCAAATACGCGATCGAGCACTGGACCCGGCTGCCGGTCGAGGTGGAGCTCGCCAGCGAGTTCCGCTACCGCGACCCGGTGTTGGACCGCAGCACGCTGGTGATCGCGATCAGCCAGTCCGGCGAGACCGCCGACACGCTGGAGGCGGTGCGGCACGCCAAGGAGCAGAAAGCCAAGGTGCTGGCGATCTGCAACACCAACGGCAGCCAGATCCCGCGCGAATGTGATGCGGTGCTCTACACCCGCGCCGGCCCGGAGATCGGCGTGGCCTCCACCAAGACGTTCCTGGCGCAGGTGGCCGCGAACTACCTGGTGGGCCTGGCGTTGGCGCAGGCGCGCGGCACCAAGTACCCCGATGAGGTCGAGCGCGAATACAAAGAGCTCGAGGCCATGCCGGATCTGGTGTCGGAGGTGTTGACCCGGATGGGCCCGGTCAACGAGGTGGCCAAGAGGTTCGCGTCGTCGTCGACGGTGCTGTTCCTGGGCCGGCACGTCGGTTACCCGGTGGCACTCGAGGGTGCGCTGAAGCTCAAAGAGTTGGCCTACATGCACGCCGAAGGCTTCGCCGCCGGCGAGCTCAAGCACGGCCCGATCGCGCTGATCGAGGACGATCTGCCGGTGATCGTGGTCATGCCCTCACCCAAGGGTGCCGCGATGCTGCATTCCAAGCTGCTGAGCAATATCCGCGAGATCCAGGCGCGCGGTGCGCTGACCATCGTGATCGCCGAGGAAGGTGACGAGACGGTGCGGCCGTATGCCGATCACCTCATCGAGATCCCGGCGGTGTCAACGCTTTTCCAGCCGCTGCTGTCCACCATTCCGCTGCAGGTGTTCGCCGCCGCAGTGGCTCAGGCCCGCGGGTACGACGTGGACAAGCCGCGCAACCTGGCCAAGTCTGTCACCGTCGAATAGCCCGAGGACGACGGCGCGGGGCCCTCAGCTGGGCACATATATGTGCGTGGCGACAGCCCAGCGGCGTGTCGCGCGGTCAACCGCATATATGTCGCGGAACTAGGCCCGACAGCCGGCTACCCGAACAGCCACCCGTCGTCGGCGCCCACGGCGGCCCCGAAGACGTTGATCCCGATCACACAGATCAGGATGCACAGCACCAATGTGCCCACCGCCACCGGCCAGGCCAGGCTGCGCCGGACGAGTTGGATGATCGCCACGGTGATCCCGATGACCCCGGTGACTGCGGTGATCAGCAGGGTGCCGCCGACGGCGCCGATTGCACCTTCGACGCTGCACGTCGCCGGCGGGCAGGTGTCCAGGAATGCCAGCATGAATATCCCGATGAACGCGGCAAACGCCGCAAACGCCACGGTCAGCACCATGGCGGTGATCGAAATGCCCATGTCCACACCGGAAATCGGTGGTTTGCGCGGGGCCGGTGGTGGTGGCGGCATGCCGTAGACCATGCGGGCGAGTCTAGGCGGCGGGCGCCGAGGCGGGTGAGGGACGAGGCCGGGGAGGTGAGTCGCCGTCCGGGAGGATGTGGCGGCGGGCGCCGAGGCGGGTGAGGGACGAGGCCGGGGAGGTGAGTCGCCGTCCGGGAGGACGCGCCGGCGTCGATTTACACTGGGCCCATCGACGCTCCGTTTGACCTCGCCGTTCCCGATGTGCGGATCGCTGCCGACGACAGGATCGGGCACTTCCGCAGCGCCGAGGCGTTCGCCGACTTCCTGACCTGTTACCGGTCGTGCTTCGCCGCGCTGCCGCCGGTGGCCGAGATCCGCGACGTGCCGACCAGTTTCGGCGTGGTGCGGGTGTACCGTTTCGCCGGCCGGGGTGACGGTGCGCCGGTTCTGCTGCTGCCCGGGCGCAACGGCCCCACCCCGGTGTACGCCACCAATCTGCCTCCGCTGCTGCAGCACCGCGACGTCTACTGCCTCGATCTGCTCGGTGAGCCCGGTCTGTCGGTGCAGACCGCGCCGATCACCGCCGCCGCCGATCAGGCGCGCTGGCTCGACGACACTCTCACCGGCCTGGGCCTGGACCGCGTGCACCTCTGCGGCATCTCCATCGGTGGCTGGGCGGCGGTGAACCACGCCGTGCGGTGCCCGGGGCGCACGGCGTCGCTGACCCTGCTGGATCCGGCGATGACCTTCGACCGCATCCCGCTGCCGATGCTGGCGGCCTCGATCCCGATGGTGGTGCCGGGGGTGCCGCAGTGGGTGCGCCGGCGGCTGTTGAGCTGGATCGCCGGTGGCTCGGACATCGGCGCGGCAGCCGAGGCGGCCGACTTGATCTCGGCGGGAACCAGCGACTTCGTGCTGCGGCTACCGGCGCCGACGCGCTTCACCGACGCGCAGCTGCGCAGCGTCGAGATCCCGGTGCTGGCGCTGCTGGCCGGTCGCAGCGTGGTGTTACGCGCCGAGCGTGCCGCCGCGCACGCACGAAAAGTCTTGAGACACGGCGAGATCGAGATCTGGCCGCAGGCATCGCACGCCATCAACGGCGAGTATCCGATGGAGATCGCCGAGCGGGCACACCGGTTCTGGGGCGCGGTGGAGGCGTCTCACCTCTGACGGGTGTGCCGGCACAACACGAGCTTCCACCCGTGCTCGCCGCGCCGATACATCGAACAGACCGTGCCCACCAGCGCGCGGCAGTTCTCGCGCGGATACCCGGTGCTGATGTACTCCAGCGCCGCACATCGGGCGCCCACCGAAACCAGGTGCGCGCCCACGATCGCGTAGCCGGACCACCGCGGAGTCCTGGCCAGCGTGGCGGTGACGGCGGTGCGGTCCATGATGACGCCGTTGCTCAACTCCATCAGCGCGTCCTCGGCCAGGACCTCGCGGCAGAAGTCGCCGCCGGTGCCGTCGCACAGTGACTGCCACCCGCGCTGCTCGAGCGTCACCAACTCCTCGAGAAGCCGATCGGCAGGACCACACGCGCCCATGCTCGGGACGTTAACAGCGTCGAGCACGTAACCTGAGCGGAATCACGCCAGGAACACCACAACGACCAGAGGGCTGATGCGGCACTACTACTCCGCGGAGGTGATCCGTGCGGCCGAAGCGCCGCTGCTGGCCGGCCTTCCCGACGGTGCACTGATGCGGCGGGCAGCCCACGGCTTGGCCACCGCGATCGCCGGCGAACTGAGGATCCGGACCGGCGCAGTGGCCGGCAGGATGGTGTCGGCTGTCGTCGGCTCCGGTGACAACGGCGGCGACGCACTGTGGGCGGCGACGTTGCTGCGCCGGCGCGGGGTGGCCGCCGAGGCGGTGCTGCTCGACCCCGGGCGGGCCCACGCCGCCGGTCTGCGCGCGTTCCGCGCGGCCGGTGGACGTATCGTCGAAAAGCTCTCTCCCACTGCGGATCTGGTGATCGACGGGGTGGTCGGCATCTCCGGATCCGGCCCGCTGCGTGCCAACGCCGCCGCGGTGTTCGAGTCCACCGACGCACCCGTCGTCGCCGTCGACATCCCCAGCGGAGTCGACGTCCACACCGGCGCCACCCCGGGGCCCGCTGTACGTGCCGCGCTCACCGTCACATTCGGCGGACTCAAACCCGCACACGCGCTGGCCGACTGCGGCCGCGTCGAACTCATCGACATCGGATTGGACCTGCCCGATACCGACGTCCTCGGATTCGAGGCGGCCGACGTCCGCGACCGCTGGCCCATCCCGGGTCGCACCGACGACAAGTACACCCAGGGCGTCACCGGCATCCTGGCGGGCTCGGCCACCTATCCCGGCGCGGCGATCCTGTGCACCGGCGCGGCGGTGGCGGCCACCTCCGGCATGGTGCGCTACGCGGGCACGGCGGCCGCCGAAGTGGTCTCGCACTGGCCGGAAGTCATCGCCACCAAAGACCTGGCCTCTTCCGGGCGGGTGCAGTCATGGGTGGTCGGGCCCGGCCTGGGAACCGACGAGGACGGCGCGCGGGCACTGACCTTCGCGCTCGACACCGACCTGCCGGTGATCGCCGACGCCGACGCGCTGACCATCCTGTCCGCGCATCCCGAACTGCTGGAGAACCGCACCGCGCCCACGGTGCTCACCCCGCACGCCGGGGAGTTCAAGCGGCTGGCCGGACGCGAACCGGGTGAGGACCGCATCGGCGCCGCCCGGCGCTTGGCGGACACCCTGGGGGTGACCGTCCTGCTCAAGGGCAACGTCACGGTCATCGCCGACGCGGGCGGCCCGGTCTACCTGAATCCGGCCGGGCAGTCCTGGGCGGCCACCGCCGGTTCCGGTGATGTGCTGTCCGGAGTGATCGGCGCGCTGCTCGCCTCGGGTCTTCCTCCGGTGGAGGCGGCCGCCGCGGCGGCGTTCGTGCACGCCCGCGCGGCCGGGCTGTCGGCACTCGATCCGGGCCCACGCGGGGCGCCGACGTCGGCCTCGCGCATCCTCGCTCATCTACGTACCTCGATCGCCAGCCTCTGACTCGGAAGGACACCATGCCGCACATCAATCGGGCGTCGTCATCGATCACCCCGGCCTACACCGGGCGAATGTTCACCGCGCCGATCCCGTCGCTACGGCTGCCCGACGAGGCGATGGAACCCACCGCGGCCTACCGCTTCATCCATGACGAGCTGATGCTCGACGGCAGCTCCCGGCTCAACCTGGCGACCTTCGTGACCACGTGGATGGATCCCGAGGCCGAGAAGCTGATGGCCGAGACGTTCGACAAGAACATGATCGACAAGGACGAGTACCCCGCCACCGCCGCCATCGAGCAGCGCTGCGTGTGCATGGTCGCCGACCTCTTCCACGCCGAGAATCTGCGCGACGACGACCCCTCCAGCGCCGTCGGCGTCTCCACCGTCGGTTCCAGCGAGGCCGTCATGCTCGGCGGGCTTGCCCTGAAATGGCGGTGGAAGGAGCGCGTGGGTGACGGCTGGAAGAAGAGGACCCCGAACCTGGTGATGGGCGCCAACGTCCAGGTGGTGTGGGAGAAGTTCTGCCGCTACTTCGAGGTGGAACCGCGGTACCTGCCGATGGAGGAGGGGCGTTACGTCATCACCCCCGAGCAGGTGCTCGAGCACGTCGACGAGGACACCATCGGCGTCGTCGCCATCCTGGGCACCACCTATACCGGTGAGCTCGAACCGATCGCCGAGATCTGCGCGGCACTCGATCGGCTGGCCGCCGACAAGGGCCTCGACATCCCCGTGCACGTCGACGCCGCCAGCGGCGGATTCGTCGTCCCGTTCCTGCACCCGGAGCTCGAGTGGGACTTCCGGCTGCCGCGGGTGGCCTCGATCAACGTCAGCGGCCACAAGTACGGACTGACCTACCCGGGCATCGGGTTCGTGGTGTGGCGCAACGCCGATCACCTGCCCGAGGACCTGGTGTTCCGGGTCAATTACCTGGGCGGTGACATGCCGACGTTCACGCTGAACTTCTCCCGCCCCGGTAACCAGGTGGTGGGCCAGTACTACAACTTCCTGCGCTTGGGCCGCGCCGGCTACGGCCAGGTGATGAGCTGTCTGTCCTCGACCGCGCGCTGGCTGGCCGACGAACTGCACCGCAGCGATCACTTCGAGGTGATCTCCGACGGCTCGGCCATCCCGGTGGTGGCGTTCCGGTTGACCGGCGAGCACGGGTACACCGAGTTCGACGTTTCCGCGGGGCTGCGGTCCTACGGCTGGCAGGTGCCTGCCTACACCATGCCGGAGGGCGCCGAGGACGTGGCGGTGCTGCGCATCGTCGTCCGGGAGGGTTTCTCCACCGACCTGGCCCGCGCGCTCAAGGACGACCTGATCGAGGTGCTCGACAGGATGGACAAGATCCAGCCGCAGGGCACCTTCGACGATGTGGCGCACTTCGCGCACTGACGTCGCTGGACAGGCGTCGACGGCTTTCTGGGACAATCGACGGCGGTGAATACAACCCAGACGCCTCTGGCGACCCCGACGGCGCAGGTCGATCTCGACGCGATCGCGCACAATGTCCGCGTGCTCGCCGAGCACGCCGGTTCAGCTGCGGTGATGGCCGTGGTCAAAGCCGACGGTTACGGGCACGGCGCCACCCAGGTGGGCCGGGCCGCGCTGGCGGCCGGTGCCGCCGAACTCGGAGTCGCCACCATCGGGGAGGCGCTGGCGCTGCGCCGCGACGGCATCACGGCCCCGGTGCTGGCCTGGCTGCACCCGCCGGGCACCGATTACGCCCCGGCGGTGGCCGCCGACGTGCAGCTGGCGGTGTCCTCGCTGGAGCAGCTGAACGGGGTGCTGGACGCGGTGCGGCGCACCGGCACCACTGCGACGCTGACCGTCAAGGTCGACACCGGGCTCAACCGCAACGGCGTGCCTGCCGCGCACTATCCCGAACTCGTGACCGCACTGCGGGCCGCTGTCGCCGAGGATGCGGTGCGGGTGCGGGGGATCATGAGTCACCTCGCCTGTGGTGACGACCCCGACAGCCCGGTCAACGATCAACAGCGGCAACGCTTCACCGAGATGTGCGGGTACGCCCGCGCACAGGGATTGCCGTTCGAGGTGGCGCATCTGTCCAATTCGCCCGCCACGCTGACCCGGCCCGATCTCGCCTTCGACATGGTGCGACCCGGTGTCGCGGTCTACGGTCTGAGCCCCATCCCGCAGCGTGGCGATTTTGGGCTTGTCCCGGCGATGACGTTGAAAGCTCCTGTGACACTGGTGAAGTCGCTCGCCGCCGGGGACGGCGTGTCGTACGGGCACACCTGGGTGGCCGATCGGGACACCACCGTGGGCCTGATCCCCCTCGGTTACGCCGACGGCATCTTCCGCGCCCTGGGCGGCCGGATCGAGGTGCTGATCAACGGTGTCCGTTGCCCGAGCATCGGGCGGGTGTGCATGGATCAGTTCGTCGTGGACGTGGGTGCCGCCGACGTCACCGTGGGCGACGAGGCGATCCTGTTCGGCCCCGGCACCTCCGGTGAGCAGACCGCCCAGGACTGGGCCGACCTGTTGGGCACCATCAACTACGAGGTCGCGACCAGCCCCCGCGCCCGGGTGGTGCGCAGTTACCGCGGAGGCGGCCGATGACCGCGCACCACAAGCCCCGCTGGGGGCGATGGCTGGCGGGTGCGACCGGCCTCGGTGCCGTCGGCGCGGTGGCCGGCGCCTCGGTGGCGCGTTCGATGACCCGGCGTGAGGTGCCCGAAGATCCCTACACCGCCGAGGATTTCGCACTGCTGGAAGCCGATCGCGGTGGTGTGGTGACCACCCCGGACGGCGTGGACCTGGTGGTGCGTGAGGTCGGGCCGGTCGACGCCCCGGTGACCGTGGTGTTCGCCCACGGTTTCTGTATGAACATGGGCGCATTTCATTTCCAGCGTCGCGAGCTGAGCCTGATGTGGGGCGATCAGGTGCGGATGGTGTTCTACGACCAGCGTGGGCACGGCCGGTCCGGGGCGGCAGACCCCAGCACCTACACCGTCGAGCAGTTGGGTCAGGACCTCGAGCTGATCCTGACCACCATGGCGCCCAAGGGGTCGGTGGTGCTGATAGGGCATTCGATGGGCGGGATGACCGTGCTGTCGCACGCCCGCCAATTCCCCCGCCGGTACGGTGGCCACATCGTGGGCGCGGCCGTCATTTCCTCTGCCGGATCTGGTCTTTCGCGTTCTCCGCTGGGGGAGATCCTGCAGAACCCGGCGCTGGAGGCCGCTCGCTTCGCCGCGCGTTATGCACCCGGGATGGTGCACCGCGGACGCGGTGCGGTGCGCTGGGTGCTGGCCCCGGTGCTGCAGGCGGCGTCTTTCGGTGATGACCGTGTGAGCCCCACCGTCGCCAAGTACTCCGAGGAGATGATCCACGACACCCCGGTGGCCACCATGGTCGGATTCCTGCACGCCCTGGGGGTGCATGACGAAACCGCGGCGCTGCCGGTGCTCGCCAAGATCCCGACGCTGGTGGCCTGCGGGTCCAAAGACGTCCTGACCACCCCGGAACATTCCGAGGAACTGGCCGCTGAGCTGCCCAAGGCCGAACTGCTGATCGTCGGCGGTGCCGGACATCTGGTGCAGCTCGAGCAGCCCGACCCGATCGACGATGCCCTGGTGCGACTCGTCGACCGGGCCACCCCCAACAAGCTGGTGGCGCTCACCCGGCGGCTCAAGGAACGGGCGCGCATCCGTGGCTGAGCGGGAGTCGGGAACTGCGGAGCTGGCCAGCCCGGACGACACCGTGGCACTGGGCCGGCGGCTCGGTGCGCGGCTTCGCGCCGGCGACGTGGTGGTGCTCTCCGGGCCGCTGGGGGCGGGAAAGACGTTGCTCACCAAGGGAATCGCCGAGGCTCTCGACGTCGACGGGCCCATCACCTCACCGACGTTCGTGTTGGCCAGGTTGCACCGGGCGCGACGGGTGGGTGCGCCCGCGCTGGTGCACGTCGATGTGTACCGGCTGCTCGATCACGCTGCCGCCGACCTGCTGGCCGAACTGGACTCACTGGATCTCGACACCGATCTCGACGACGCCGTGGTGGTGGTGGAATGGGGGGAAGGCTTGGCCGAACGACTGTCGGACCATCACCTCGATGTGCGACTCGAACGGCTGGCCGACTCCGACACCCGCACCGCGGTCTGGCAGTGGAGTACCTCGTGACGCGCACCGTCCTGGTCATCGACACCGCCACCCCGGCGGTCACCGCCGCCGTCGTCGCCGTCGATGACGTGATCACCACGCTGGCGGTCCGTGTCACCGTCGACGCCCGCGCGCACGCCGAGACCCTGACCCCCAATGTGCTTGCCGCTCTGGCCGATAGCGGCCGCACCATGGCTGAGCTGAACGCGGTGGTGGTGGGAACCGGACCGGGCCCGTTCACCGGCCTGCGAGTGGGGATGGCCACCGCCGCGGCCTACGGGCACGCCCTCGACATCCCGGTGTTCGGGGTGTGCAGCCTCGACGGGATCGGCGGGGCTGTGGACGGGGAGGCGTTGGTGGTCACCGATGCGCGTCGCCGCGAGGTCTACTGGGCGCGTTACCGCGACGGTGTGCGCACCGACGGGCCGGCGGTCAACCCGCCCGCCGACGTGCCGGCCGACGGTGTGGCGGTGGTGGCCGGATCACCGTCACACGCGGCGTTGTTCGATCTCCCGGTGGTCGGACCCGAATACCCGTCACCGGTGGAACTCGCTGCTGCCGTGACGGATTGGAATGCCGATCCGGGACCCTTGGTGCCGCTGTACCTGCGCCGTCCGGACGCGAAGACGCTCGCGGAACGGCAGGCCGGGACGTGACGACGGTTCCGGTGCTGCTCGACCCGTTGACCCGGGCCGACGCGTCGCGGTGCGCCGAGTTGGAAGAGCAGCTGTTCCCCGGCGATGACCCCTGGCCGGCGGCGGCGTTCGCGCACGAAATCGCCGCTCAGCACACCCACTACGTCGCGGCTCGCGCCGGCGGCACGCTCGTCGGGTACGCCGGGATCGCCCGCCTGGGCAATCAGCCGCCGTTCGAATACGAGATCCACACCATCGGGGTGGACCCTGCCTACCAGAGGCACGGCATCGGGCGCCGGTTGCTGGACGCGCTGCTTGAGCGCGCCGACGCCGACGCCGCGGCGGTGTTCCTCGAGGTCCGCACCGACAACACAGGCGCCATCACCATGTACGAGTCGGCCGGGTTCGCCACCATCGGACTGCGCAAGCGCTACTACCAGGGCAGCGGCGCCGACGCTTACACCATGCGCCGTGAACCGATCGGAGAGCCAGCATGAGGATAATCCTTGCAATCGAAAGCTCTTGTGACGAAACAGGTGTCGGCGTCGCCCGCCTCGACGAGGACGGCACTGTCACCCTGCTGGCCGATCAGGTGGCCTCCAGCGTGGACGAACACGCCCGCTTCGGCGGCGTCGTTCCGGAGATCGCGTCCCGCGCACACCTGGAAGCCCTCGGACCGACCATGCGCCGTGCGCTGGCCGACGCCGGGATCAAGCGCCCCGACGTCGTCGCCGCCACCATCGGCCCCGGGCTGGCCGGTGCGCTGTTGGTCGGGGTGGCCGCCGCCAAGGCCTATGCCGCCGCCTGGGGGGTGCCGTTCTACGGGGTCAATCACCTGGGCGGGCATCTGGCCGCCGACGTCTTCGATCACGGGCCGCTGCCCGAGAGCGTGGGCCTGTTGGTCTCCGGTGGGCACACCCACCTGCTGCATGTGCGCTCGCTCGGCGAGCCGATCGTCGAACTCGGCACCACCGTCGACGACGCCGCGGGGGAGGCCTACGACAAGGTGGCCCGGCTGCTGGGGCTGGGCTACCCCGGCGGCAAGGTGCTCGACGACCTGGCCCGCACCGGCAACCGCGAGGCCATCGTCTTCCCGCGCGGCATGACCGGCCCACGGGATGCGCCGTATGCGTTCAGCTTCTCCGGGCTCAAAACCGCCGTGGCCCGCTATGTGGAGAGCCACCCGGATTTCGACACCGCGGACGTGGCGGCGGGTTTCCAGGAGGCCGTCGCCGATGTGCTGACCAAGAAGGCCGTGCGCGCCGCGACCGACCTGGGGGTGTCGACTCTGCTGATCGCCGGCGGCGTGGCCGCCAATTCCCGGCTGCGGGAACTCGCTGAACAGCGGTGCGCGGCGGCGGGTTTGACGTTGCGGGTGCCGCGGCCGCGGTTGTGCACCGACAACGGCGCCATGATCGCCTCCTTCGCGGCGCATCTGATGGCCGCCGGGGCGGCACCGTCTGCGCTGGACGTGGCCAGCGACCCGGGGCTACCGGTGGTGCAGGGGCAGGTGGCATGAACACCCACAAACTGGAGATCCACGAACTGCTGTACCGCTACGCCGAGCTGATCGACGCCGGCGATTTCTTTGGTGTGGGACTTCTGCTGGGCCGCGCAACATTCGCCGGGGTGGCCGGTGCCGAGGCCATCGCCGCGCTGTTCGCGAAGACCACCCGGCGCCATCCTGATGCCGGGAACACCCCGCGGACGCGGCATCTGGTGCTCAATCCGATCGTCGACATCGACGGTGACACCGCGACCGCACGATCCACCTTCTGCGTCGTCCAGCAGACCGAGACGGTGGCGCTGCAACCCATCGTGGTGGGGCGCTACGCCGACACTTTCGCCCGGGACGAGGTGGCGTGGTATTTCACCGAACGGCAGGTAGATGTCGAGATGGTCGGCGATGTGTCGGCGCATCTGCTGATCGGGCTGTGACTCTCGGCAACCCCGAACCTTGAGCGCTAGCACTCGCATGTATAGAGTGCTAGATGGCAGGCGGACACCCCCTGTGTCGGCTCCCGCGACGACGGCGCGAGGGTGTGACCGGATGCCGAACACCTGAGTACTGCAAACCCGGTTCGGGCACCGCCCGGGCCGCACACCACTGAGTGAAGGGGCTCCATCGTGGCGAGCGTGAACATCAAGCCACTCGAGGACAAGATCCTCGTTCAGGCCAACGAGGCCGAGACCACCACCGCTTCCGGTCTGGTCATCCCCGACACCGCCAAGGAGAAGCCGCAGGAAGGCACCGTCGTCGCAGTTGGCCCCGGCCGCTGGGATGAGGACGGCGAGAAGCGGATTCCCCTGGACGTGTCTGAGGGCGACGTCGTCATCTACAGCAAGTACGGCGGCACCGAGATCAAGTACAACGGCGAGGAGTACCTGATCCTGTCGGCTCGCGACGTGCTGGCCGTCGTCTCCAAGTAAGCGATCCGTGTCCTGCCCCGGAGATCCCCGCACCTTCGTGCGGGTGATGTCCGGGGCGGAACTCGTAATAGGGAAGAACCAATATGAGTAAGCAGATCGAATTCAACGAAACTGCGCGCCGTGCCATGGAGGTCGGCGTCGACAAGCTCGCCGATGCCGTCAAGGTCACCCTGGGCCCCCGCGGCCGCCACGTCGTTCTCGCCAAGGCCTTCGGCGGCCCCACCGTCACCAACGACGGTGTGACCATCGCCCGTGAGATCGACCTCGAGGACCCGTTCGAGAACCTCGGTGCCCAGCTGGTCAAGTCGGTGGCCACCAAGACCAACGACGTCGCCGGTGACGGCACCACCACCGCCACCGTGCTGGCGCAGGCCATCATCAAGGCCGGACTGCGCAACGTCGCCGCCGGCGCCAACCCGATCGCCCTGGGCTCGGGTATCGGCAAGGCCGCCGACGCGGTGTCCGAGGCCCTGCTGGCCGCGGCCACCCCGGTCTCGGACAAGGTCTCCATCGGGCAGGTCGCCACCGTGTCGTCCCGTGACGAAGAGGTGGGCGAGCTGGTCGGCGAGGCCATGACCAAGGTCGGCAGCGACGGGGTGGTCAGCGTCGAGGAGTCCTCGACCCTGAACACCGAACTCGAAGTCACCGAGGGCGTCGGCTTCGACAAGGGATTCCTGTCGGCGTACTTCGTCACCGACTTCGACTCCCAGGAAGCCGTCCTCGAAGACGCGCTGGTGTTGCTGCACCGCGACAAGATCAGCTCGCTGCCCGACCTGCTGCCGCTGCTGGAGAAGGTCGCCGAAGCCGGCAAGCCGCTGCTGATCGTCGCCGAGGACGTCGAAGGCGAGGCGCTGTCCACCCTGGTGGTCAACGCCATTCGCAAGACGCTCAAGGCTGTGGCCGTCAAGGCGCCGTTCTTCGGTGACCGCCGCAAGGCGTTCCTGGAGGACCTCGCCATCGTCACCGGTGGCCAGGTGGTCAATCCCGACGTCGGGTTGCTGCTGCGTGAAGCGGGCCTCGACGTGCTGGGCAGCGCCCGTCGTGTCGTGGTCAGCAAGGACGACACCGTGATCGTCGACGGCGGCGGCACCAAGGACGCCCTCGCCGGTCGTGTCGCCCAGCTGCGTTCCGAGATCGAGACCACCGATTCCGACTGGGATCGGGAAAAGCTCGAGGAACGACTGGCCAAGCTGGCCGGCGGCGTGGCCGTCATCAAGGTCGGCGCCGCCACCGAGACCGCGCTCAAGGAGCGCAAGCACCGCGTCGAGGACGCGGTGGCAGCGGCCAAGGCCGCGGTCGAGGAGGGCATCGTCGCCGGCGGTGGATCCGCGCTGGTGCAGGCGCGCAAGGCGCTCGACGGGCTGCGTTCGTCGCTTTCCGGCGACGAGGCCCTGGGCGTCGAGGTGTTCAGCAGCGCGCTGTCGGCGCCGCTGTTCTGGATCGCCGCCAACTCCGGTCTCGACGGCGCCGTCGTGGTCAGCAAGGTCGAAGAGCTGCCGAACAACCACGGCTTCAACGCGGCCACGCTGACCTACGGTGACCTGGTCGCCGACGGCGTGATCGATCCGGTCAAGGTCACCCGCTCCGCGGTGCTCAACGCCGCGTCGGTGGCCCGCATGGTGCTGACCACCGAGACCGCGGTTGTCGAGAAGCCGGCTGAGGAGCCGGCCGACGCCCACGGGCACGGGCACCACGGCCACGCGCACTAGTAGTTCGACAGAAGCACCCCCGGTCCGCTTGGGCCGGGGGTGTTTTCGTTCATGCAGCGTCGAGCGTGGGGTTGTGTACGCGCTGAGGCCGGAACTCGTGCCACAAGTACACACTCGGCCCGGGTGCGAGATCTCGGTGGGGCAGTAGTGCGCGGAAACACCCCCGGCGTGATCGGAGCGGGTGTTTCGTAATTGGCATGGATCGCATGTGGCAGTGGGCGTGGGATCGGTACGCGACGAGATATCCCTGGGCATGCTGGGCGCTCACGCTCCCGCTGGTGCTGCCGCCCTATCTGGCTTGGACGTTGTGCATCGTCGCTTTCGAGGGCTCTGATCGTTATCTCGAGGCGGCCGCGGTGACCGTGGTGGCCGCGCTGGTGCACCTGTACGTGCTGGTACACCCCCGCGCACAGGAGGCTCGCCTGCTCGCGCAGTGGGCCGCCGGCAAGGACATCGACCGACAAACCGCACTGCACGCCACCTACAGCTATGGCAGGAAGGTCCTCGTGACGGCGGTGATCGCCACGGTTTTCTGGGCCGCGGCCCTCTTCGCCGGTGTCGGGATGATCGCCGGAGCCGGCGGGTCGACGCTGATGCAGTACGCGATCATGGGCGCCATCGCCGGAACCGCCGGCCAGCTGGTCACTTTGCACAGTTACGTCGAAGGGGCGTTGCGGCCCGCCAGGGTTGCCATCACCGCGGGTACGGAGATCGGCGATTCCCTGCCGCGCACTCGCCCGACGTTCGCCACGTGGACCATGGCGGCCATGCTCGTGGTGGGGTTCGCGTTCACCATTCTGGGTGCCTTGCTGGGAGCCGTGTTCGACGTAGCCAGGCACGGTCCTCTGCTGGCGCTCGCCCTCGGCGGTGCACTGGTGCTCGTCAGCGGGCCCTCGCTCTGGGCCACGTATTCGCCTCTGCTGCAACCCATCCGCGATCTCGCCAGAGGAACCGAGCGGGTGGCCGCCGGTGACTACAGCCGACGCCTGCCGGTGGTCCAGGACGACGATCTCGGCGCGCTGGCGGGGTCCTTCAACCGTATGCAGGCGGGTTTGGCGGAGCGGCGGCGACTTCAGGCAGCATTCGGCACCTATGTCGACCCGGGCTTGGCGGTGCGGTTGCTCGAGCAGGGTGACGATGTCTTCAGCGGTGAGCGTCGAGAGTTGACGGTGATGTTCGTCGACATCCGCGACTTCACGCCGTGGGCTGAGGCCAACACGGCCGAGGACACGGTGGCCCGGTTGAACACCCTGTTCGAGGTGGTGGTGCCCGCGGTCGTCCAGGCCGGTGGGCACGTGAACAAATTCCTCGGCGACGGTGCCCTGGCGGTGTTCGGCGCGCCCAATGAGCTTGCGGGTCATGCTGATGCGGCTGTATCGGCCGCTACCGTGATCCAGCGCCTGGTTGCAGAGCGGTTCGCCGGCACGCTGCGAATCGGTATCGGCATCAACACCGGTGTGGTGATCGCGGGCACCATCGGTGGTGGCGGAAAGCTCGAATTCACGTTGATCGGGGACGCCGTCAATGTGGCGGCCCGCGTCGAGCAACTCACGAAAGCCACCGGTGACCGGATACTCCTCACCGGTGACTGCGTCAAGGCACTGGCTGCCCGGCCATCGGGGCTCACCGAGCGGGGATCGTTTGCCCTGAAGGGTAAGTCGGCTCCGGTGCAGGTCTTCGCCCTCGACCCGGCGGCGTGACCGCACCGCCGGCTGACGCTCTTGAAAAGCTCGCAATCGCCGCAGGTAGCCCACTACGCATCTCAAACCACCCCATGTCCATGACGATCAAGGGCGACCGAATCACCCGGTCACAGTCCGCAGTTGGGTTGTTCACGGAACGGGGAGGATCCGCTATGTCCAAACACATTGTCCGGCTGATATCGCTGGCTGCACTCATGATGGGGTTCAGCCTGTGCCCGCCACTTGCCGCCGCTCACCCACCTGATCCATTCAGGATCGTCAACCACTACACGGGAATGGTGGTGGATGTGCCGGCGCCGAATGGCTCGACAGAGAACACTTTCACGCTGCTGTGGCCGTATTGGGGTGGGGCCAATCAGCAATTCGACATCGTCCCGGTCGACCCGAACAATCCCAGATCGGACTTCCAGTTGAAGGTTCGGCACGGCGGCAAATGCCTCGATGTCAACAACGCCAGCGGCGCTGACGGAGCACGCGTTCAAACCTTCGACTGCCATGGAGGCCCGAGCCAGCTGTGGTTCACGGAGCTGGTCACCGACCCGTACGTGACGTGCCAGCCGATGACGTTCTGCGACAACGTCAGAACCATCATCCGGGCGCGCCACAGTGGCAAATGTCTCGACGCGTGGAACCCCGGGCCGTCGCTGGCCAATCGTCCCAAACAAGGTGCCGCGCTGCAGCAGTGGACCTGCTTCAACAATGTCAATCAGTTCTGGGATCTTCCTGGGGGCCATGGGCCGCACTGACGCACTCGCTGATGGCGTGCGACACGCCTCCGCAAACTGGTACCCCCGGGCCGCGTGGCCCGGGGGTACCTTCCGTGTCGAATTCGGTCGATCGGGCTTGTTGATTTCCACCCGCATCCACCACACCGAGGTGTGAAATATGCCAGGACCCGTTCATGACGAGAGGAGTCCCGATGGCCGCCTCGCCCACGCCCATGAAACCGGCGCGCCAGAAGTCATGCGAATCCGGTTGCGCCGGAGCCATTTTCCTCTGCTGAAAGCACAGCTGACCATGTTTCCGACCACCCCGGCGGCGAGTGCGGCACTCGACGTTGCCACCCGGTACTACTCACCGGCACTGCTGAATCACTGCGTCCGCTCGTATCTGTGGGGAGCGGCGTACGGCAACGCCCACGGCATCGCCTTCGACGACGAGCTCTACTACGTCTCGGCGCTGCTACACGACATCGGCCTCACCGACCCCTTCGACAGTCACCGGTTGCCGTTCGAGGAGGCCGGCGGTGACCTGGCATGGGTGTTCGCGGTGGCGGCCGGTTGGCCGACCGGTCGGGCAGCCCGAGCCAAGGAGATCATCGTGTTGCACATGCGCGACGACGTCGCGTCCGACGATGACCCCGAATCGCACCTCTTGCAGGTCGCCACCAGTTGGGATGTGGTCGGACGGCGGCCCGAGGAGTTCCCGGATCACACGCGGCAGCAGATTCTGGCGCGCTATCCCAGGGGCGATTTCGGTAGCGAGTTCCTGGCGTGCTTCGAAGATCAGGCCCGCCGCAAACCGGACGGGGCGGCTGCGGTGTCGATCGCCAGTGACGCCGCCGGCCGGATCAAAGCCAATCCTCTCGACGGGTAGCGCGGGTGCGGAACTGTTGACGGTCGGGCGCTACGCCGGCGTTGATACGCGCGTCAGCAACTCGTCGAGAGACTCCATGTCCAGGTACGCGACCACCTCGGTCACCCGGTCGTTCTGCATGGTCATGACCCAGTTGTACTCGTTGACGTAGGGCTTGCCGTCGAGTGCCGTGGCGGTCCCGCGCCACCGGGCCACCACCTGGTCGTCGGCGGCGATCAACTCGTGCACCTGAGCCTGGATCTGGCCGGTCAGCCGGTCCACGACGGGTTTGGCGCCACTGTCGAGGAACTGCTGGCGACTGGTGTACGTCGAGGGTGCGTCGGCCCGCGCAACGGTCCAGTGCACGTCATCGGCCAGGATCGCGTAGAAGGTGTCCGGTGCCCCCACCCCGCGGGTGAAGGCGTCCTGCACGATTGTCAGGTTGCGGTGTTCGGCGGTGTCGAAAGGCTCGGCCTGCGCGCTGGCGCATCCGCTGACAGCGGCGGCCGCACTCAGCAAGGCGACCGCCGCTCTGGTTGTCCATCGAGATGTGGTCATGGTTCGAAAGGTACTGTCCTTCTGCACTTCTCAGGCAGGGTGCAGTAGTCCTAGGGTGCGTGCACCAGGCCCGGTTTTGTGGGGCGTAGCGGTCGGTATACCCTGGACGCCGTGAACATCGGTGTGCGTGCCAGCTATTGGCGCTTTATCAAGGCTCCGGGCGGAGCCGATAAAGCGCAGCGTTAAGCACGCATCCACCCGGAGCCCAGGCAGTGACCACCAGGTCGCTGCCTTTTGTCATTCAAGGGCGCCGGACTTCCACCTCGGTGCCCGTACCAGGAAGGCACCACCGTGAATCTGGCGCAGATCGCCGCCCCGCAGGTCACCTCCGACCGTCGGATCCAGAGTTTCAGCGAGATCCCCAGCCCGCATGACGTGCTGACCGAGTTCCCGTTGGGCGCTCGTCGTGCCGAGCGCGTGGCCCGTGACCGCGATGAGGTCGCCGACATCCTCGCCGGCCGTGACGATCGGCTGCTCGTCGTGGTGGGGCCGTGCTCGGTGCATGACCCGGCCGCGGCGCTGGACTACGCCAGCCGGCTGATCAAGGTCGCCGACGAGCTCAGCGACCGGCTCAAAGTGGTGATGCGGGTGTACTTCGAGAAGCCCCGCACCACCATCGGGTGGAAGGGTCTGATCAACGACCCGGGGATGGACGGGACCTTCGATGTGGCCCGCGGCCTGCGCACCGCCCGTCAACTGCTGCTCGACGTCATCGACATCGGTCTGCCCGTGGGGTGCGAGTTCCTGGAGCCCACCAGCCCGCAGTACATCGCCGACGCGGTGGCCTGGGGCGCCATCGGCGCGCGCACCACCGAGTCGCAGGTGCATCGTCAATTGGCGTCGGGTCTGTCGATGCCGGTCGGGTTCAAGAACGGCACCGACGGCAATGTGCAGGTGGCTGTCGACGGCGTGAAAGCGGCTGCGGCCCCGCATGTTTTCTTCGGCATGGACGATCTGGGTCGTGGTGCGTTGGTGAGCACAACCGGTAACGAGGACTGCCATGTGATCCTGCGTGGCGGCACGGACGGACCGAATTACGATGCGGCGTCGGTGCGCGCGGCGGCGGGAACGCTGACAGCGGCCGGGCTGCCGGGCCGGGTCGTGATCGATTGCAGCCACGCCAATTCCGGCAAGGATCATCTGCGCCAGGCTCGAGTCGCCGCGGAGGTGGCGCAACTGGTGCGCGACGGGTTGCCGGTCAGCGGAGTGATGCTGGAAAGCTTCCTGGTGGCCGGGGCGCAGGCACCCGAAGCGCGTCCGTTGACCTACGGGCAGTCGGTGACCGACAAGTGCATGGACTGGAGTGCAACCGATTCGGTGCTGCGTCAGCTGGCTGCCCGCGGCTGAGTCCCGGCGACCACTGGGGGTGGGCGTCGCCGCGCAACTCACTCTCACCGGTCCGTTCGACCGACTAAATTCCGGGGTATGACACGGGTGAAGGTTCTGCTGCTGTGCCTGATCGCGCTGCTGCTGACGGCATGTGCGAGCAATCCGGACTCTCCCCACCCCGCGGGCGGCGGCATGGGTGACGGGATGGCCGGGCCCGTTCCGGCCGAAGCGCCCGCCCCCGAGGCGGCCACCGACAAACGGGATGTCGTGACCACCGCGTCGGTGCGGATGACGGTCGCCGATCCGTCTGCGGCCGCCGACCAGGCCGCGGTGATCGTCGAAGACGCCGGCGGGCGCGTCGACGGGCGCACCGAGGATTCCGGGTCGGGGACCGGGCGGGCGCAGACATCGGTGGTGTTGCGGGTGCCTGCCTCCGAGCTCGACGCTGTGGTGCGCGAACTCAAGAATCTGGGCACCGTCGAACTCGCCCAGACCACCTCAGAGGACGTGACTGCGCAACGCGTCGACCTCGATGCGCGGATCCGGGCGCTGCAGACGTCGGTGGACCGGCTACTGGCGATCATGCGTGACGCCGACGATCCCGACGCTCTGATCACGGCCGAGGACGCGTTGTCGCAGCGGCAGGCCGAGCTGGACAGTCTGCGGGCCCAGCGTGAGGCACTCGGCGACCGAATCGAGTTGAGCACCGTCGATGTCACCTTCGTCGCCGAACAGATCGGTGGGCCGGTTCCGCAGCAGTACCGGGGCTTCTTCGGTCAGGTCGAAAGAGGTTGGGATGCACTGGTTTCCGTCACCGGAAGTGCGGTACTCCTGTTCGGTCTGATGTTGCCGTGGCTGGCGGTGCTTGCCTTTGTGGCGGTGCTCTGCATCGGGCTGACCCGGTGGCTCGGCGGCAGGCAGAAGAACCGACCCACCGCCGTGGCCGTTGCCCCCGCGGCGGAGGGCGAGGGCGAGTCAGCAGGGGAACCCGGCAGCGAAAGATAGGGGCCAACGCCCCATGTGCGGCCACGGCGTCGCCGCCACCATCGGTACATGACCACAACACGAACCCCACGCAGTGCCGCCCAAGCGGTGGCGCACGCCCCCACACTGCCCACCGGGGCCGGCGAGAGTGTCACCGGCTTCGGAGTCATGGGCCTGCCGTTCGCCAACGGCCACTACCTGGCATTCCGCGATTTCCCGGCGGCGTCGTTCCTCCCGGGTGCCACGCCCGGCTACCGCACGGTCTGGCATCGCGACCCCACCGGCGCGTGGACGTTCTACGCCACCACCCCCGCCCAGACCAGCTGCGCGCGGTACTTCAGTTCGGCCACCAACGAGGCCCACCAGTGCCTGATCGACGCCACCTGGACCGACGACCACACCGTCGTCATCGAGGTCCCGGAGATACTGCACTGGACCGTGGAGCTGGGGCACACGCCGGCGTCCACCGCGCTCAGTTGGGTGGGGGAGCGGCTGCCGGAGCGGGTATGGACGAATCCGCGGGCGTTGGGCGTCATCGGCCGTGTAGCCGGTCCCCTGCTGCGTACCGGTGAACTGCGCCTGGCCGGGACACTGCCCAACGGTCAGCACTACCGGATCGCCCCGAAGCTGATCTGGACTGTCACCAGCTCCCGTGCGCAGCTGTTCGGTGAGGATCTCGGTCCCACGGCGGCACTGCCGGTCCAGGCCCGGCTCGGCAACTTCCGGCTACCGCAGCGCGGCGTCGCGGTGGTGGGCCAGGGACGTTTTGATGCATTCGACCCGCTTCGGCACGTTTCCGCCGAAATCGGCGTGGCGGGCCGGTAACCGCTGCCACACAGAAGCGCCCGGCTTCGCGGGAAGCCGGGCGCCCGATCAGGTGGTGGTTGCGCTCACGCGGTGCGACGAATACCGCGTTTCAGCAACAGTTCACGCTCGGACTCGGACAGGCCACCCCAAATGCCGTAGGGCTCTCCCACTGCCAGAGCGTGTGAACGGCACTGAGCGATGACGGGGCAGCGTCGGCACATTTCCTTGGCACGCATTTCACGCTGTGCCCTGGCCCGGCCGCGCTCGCCGTCGGGGTGGAAAAACATCGAAGAATCGACGCCCCGGCAAAGTCCCTGCATCTGCCAATCCCAGATGTCGGCGTTGGGGCCAGGTAGCTGCTGCGGCTGTGGCATTTGGAAAACCCCTCTCTCCGCGCATATTTGATAACGCGTGAGTTGTGGAACCGATCCGAGTGCTGTCGCCGATGACTACTCGTGAGGACAAAGTAGGGGCGCTTAGGAAACTCCGTCAATAGCCTAAGCATGTGCTCAATGACATAGCGGGGGCTCAAGAATTTACACCGCGTTCATCCTTGAGCGTGTTAAGCGACCGAAACCGTGGTAAGAGCGCAAGGTCAGAGGCCATTCTCGGGCAAAATCCGCAGTTCGGATTCATTGGCGTCACCGGTGGATTTCCTAGCGCCCGGCAGGCAGTTGATCTGCCGTTAACGTGCCGACGACAAATTGTTAACCAAAGGGCCGTTGAAACGATTTTCACGCCGCTTTGGCCGAGCCTTCTCGAAGATTGATAGCGTGCCGCCGGTGACCTCGCAATTCGGACGCCCAGCGGTTGCGGCGGCCCTGGAGGCGGCTGCGTTCGGTGAATCCGGGCAGTGCTGGCCACTTCCCTCGGCGACGACGCCGACCGAGCTGTGGTGGCGGGCCGTCGCCGCCGGCGGCCAAGGGCGATACGCCGTCGCGCACGCCGACCTGGCTCGACTTCGCCGGACGGCCCGGCCCGAGTCGGCCTTGTCCTCGCTTGCCTGCAGCACCACGGCGTCGTTGTGGCGGCAGCTGGGCTGGCACGCGCGGGCGCGGCACTGGGACGGCCTGGCATTGCGGTGGGCCGGTCAGGATGTCCAGGCCCGTGCCGACGCGGTGGTGGGGCTGGCGGCCGATGCGCTCGGGATGGGCCGCTTCGGGATTGCCGAGACGTTGTTGGATGCCGCTGGCGAGCTCTCGTCGGGTCCGCCGCGCCAGGCCGTCCGGCTGGCGTGGGTCAGAGCCGAATTGGCGATGGCGCGCGGCGACGGAGCCGAGGCGGTCCGTTACGCGCGGGCCGGGGTCGAGCGGGCCGCCCGCGGCGGGGTCTCGCCGCGGCATCGCACCAAGAGCCACATCGTGTTGGCTGCCGCACTGTGTACCGATGCGCAGCTGGACGAGGCGCGCACGGTCGCCGATGCGGCGCTGGCCGAGACAGAGCGGTGGGGCCTGCTGCCCCTGCGGTGGGCGGTGGCGAGCCTGCTGGCCGGTATCGGGAGCGGCACTCACCCGCAATCGCAGGTCAGGAGCATTCGGAAGGATGCTGCCGCCCTCATCGAATATCGCGGAGGGCTCTTCGAGCGGTGATCACCGGCGAGTGTCGATCAGGGCGACGCGCCGGGGTGCTGGCGCCCGCCGGACGCCGGTGCGGGGTGCCGGTCGCTATTGTTTAGCAGAGCCAATCAGCCGGGAGACCTCCGGTTCGTAACGTTGGAGATATCGCCGTCGATGACAATTCCAGGAGAACGTCTCGACGCCGTCGTTGCTGACGCGGTGGCCGGCGATCGGAATGCGCTCCGGGAAGTGCTGGAGACCATCCGTCCGATCGTCGTCCGCTATGTGCGGGCACGCATCGGGACCGCGGAACGCAGCGGTCTCTCAGCTGATGACGTGGCTCAGGAGGTGTGCTTGGCCGCCATGCAGGCGCTGCCGCGATACCAGGATCAGGGACGACCCTTCCTGGCCTTCGTGTATGGCATTGCAGCGCACAAGGTAGCTGACGCACACCGTGCGGCCGGCCGGAACAAGGCTGACCCCACCGATGTCGTGCCCGAGCGATTCAGCGTCGACGCCGGTCCTGAACAGCTGGCGATGAACGCCGATTCGGCCGCGCGGATGGAAGCCCTGCTGAAGGTCCTCCCGGAGAAGCAACGCGAGATCTTGATTCTTCGTGTGGTGGTCGGGATGTCCGCCGAAGAGGTTGCTGAGGCCGTGGGCAGCACCGCAGGCGCGGTGCGCGTGGCGCAGCACCGCGCCCTGGCGCGATTGAAGTCCGAGATCACGGCGACGGGATACGACTATGCCTGATTTCGGAAGGCGGGGTGCCGGCGATCCAGAATCGCTGGACGCCATCGCCCACAGTGATCAACTGCTCGATGCGCTGGCCGGTCAGTACCGGGTTCGGCCGTCGGATGCCGGTGAAGCCGAACTGCTTTCGCTGCTCGAGGGCTGGCGCGACGGGGTGCGCCGGCCGCCTGCGACGAATCTGATCAGCGAGCACGACGCCATGATGGCGTTGCAGCGCGGAGTGTCTGCCCGCCCGACCGCCCCCAAGGGCACCCGCCGCCATCTCGCGGTGGTGGGCTCGGTGGCCGCGGCGGTGATGTGTATCGGCGGGTTCGGTGCGGTGGTGGCCGGCTCGGGTCCGGGTGACTCGCTCTACGGCATGCGGACCGCCCTGTTCGGTGAACCGCAGTCCGTGCGTGACGACCGGGTGGCGTTGGCGGCGCAGACCGAGATGGCCGAGGTGCAGCGCCTGATCGACCAGGGCGACTGGGCGCAGGCCCAACAGAAGCTGGAGACCGTCACCACGGCGGTCGCCGGTGTCGAGGACACCACTCGCAAGCAGGAACTGGTCAACGAATGGCATGAACTCAACGTCAAGGTCGAAACCCGTGACCCGGCGGCCACCTTGCCGCCGCCGGCGCCGGGTGACCCGTCGCTGACGTTGCCGCTTCCCGCGGTGGAGGTCACCCCGCCGTCGGAAACGTCGTCGGAGACGACGCCGCCGTCCGAGACCACCTCGGGTGAGACGACGGCGCCGACCGAGACCACGACGCCGGGGGAGACCACGACGCCGGCCGACACGACGGCGCCAACGTCGTCGGTGGATGCCCCCGCACCCACCAGCACCACGGCACCATCGCCCACTCCGTCGTCTGCGCCGAGCACCACCGCCCCGACGACCACCAGCCCGACCACGACAGCACCCACGACCACCACCACGTCGTCCTCGGTGCGGACCACCACCACGACGGCTCCGACCACCACGACCACGACGACCACCACCACGACGGAGGCCGCGGCCGAGGCGCCGTTGCCGTCGACGGTGGCGCCGAGTTCAACATTGGTGGAGGCGGAAACCGAGACGGTGCCGACCGTGGAAGAGGAAGCGCCGGTGCAGCAGTCGCCGGTGACGGTGACACCGACCACCACAACCGTGCCGGGTGGGCCTCTGATTCAACTGCCGATTCCTGGATTCAACTGACGGCTCGGGATCGAGCGTCAGTTGAATTCGGGGTCAGCTTTCAGCGATATCCATCACTGTCGGAGGTCGCTTCGTTGAGCGACGCATCGGCGTAGCCGCGGCAGTAATCCCACGTGACGTAGGAGTCGGGCTCGGGATCGTAAGCCGGCTCGTGCGGGCGGACCGTGCCGTCGATCAGCAGCTGCAGCAGGTTTGCCCGCAGCATGTCCCAGTCGTGGTAGTGATCCTGCTGGCATTCGTCACAGCAGACGACGAGACCGCGAATTCCCTTGTGCGCCAACAGCGCCTCGTAGACCGCGAGGTCCGCCAGGTCAGCCTCGACGGCCGTCCGTTCCTGCGGGTCGAGCGGTTGCCCAGGCTCGATCGCATCGAGGGCCGCCGACGGGTCTGCGGGGTCATCTGCGAAGGGGTCGGGCGGCAAACCCGGCGGGAGGTGGTCGCGCACGCCTCTACAGTACGCAGCCGTGCTGCTATCGCGCTAGCTGATCCTTACCTGCGCAAGTGGCATGCCGGGCTCCCGGGGGCGTCCAGATCGGTCCGGCGAGCCGATAGGATGGGTTCCTCACTCCGCATTGTTCGTGGAGGCACTGCTGTTGTTGGAGGCCCCACTGATGGTTCGACCAATTTCCGATGTCGAGGTCAACGCCACACCCGCGTTCTACGAGGATCGCGTGCCCACCGGCGGCGACGATCCCAACAAGGTCGCCATGCTCGGTCTGACCTTCGACGACGTGCTGCTGCTCCCGGCCGCCTCGGACGTCATTCCCGCCACGGCCGACACCTCCAGTCAGCTCACCAAGAAGATCCGGCTGCGCGTGCCGCTGGTCAGCTCGGCCATGGACACCGTGACCGAAGCGCGGATGGCGATCGCCATGGCCCGCGCCGGCGGTATGGGTGTGCTGCACCGCAACCTGCCGCTGACCGAGCAGGCCGCCCAGGTCGAGACCGTCAAACGCTCTGAGGCCGGCATGGTGACCGACCCGGTCACCTGCACGCCGGAGAACACGCTGGCCGAGGTCGACGCCCTGTGTGCGCGCTTCCGGATCTCGGGTCTGCCCGTGGTGGACGGCAGCGGTGCGCTCGTCGGGATCATCACCAACCGCGATATGCGGTTCGAGGTCGACCAGAACAAGCCCGTCGCCGAGGTGATGACCAAGGCGCCGCTGATCACCGCCCGCGAGGGCGTCAGCGCCGATGCGGCTCTGGGACTGCTGCGGCGGAACAAGATCGAGAAGCTGCCGATCGTCGACGGCAACGGCAAGCTGACCGGCCTCATCACGGTGAAGGACTTCGTCAAGACCGAGCAGCATCCGCTGGCCACCAAGGACAGCGACGGCCGGCTGCTCGTCGGTGCCGCCGTGGGTGTCGGCGACGACGCCTGGTTGCGTTCGATGTCGCTGGTCGACGCCGGGGCGGACGTCCTGATCGTCGACACCGCGCATGCCCACAACCGCCGGGTGCTCGACATGGTGGGCAAGCTCAAGGCCGAGGTCGGCGACCGCGTACAGGTGGTGGGCGGCAATGTTGCGACCCGCAGCGCAGCACTGGCGCTGGTGGAGGCCGGAGCCGACGCGGTGAAGGTCGGTGTGGGGCCGGGTTCCATCTGCACCACGCGGGTGGTTGCCGGTGTGGGCGCACCGCAGATCACGGCCATCCTGGAAGCCGTCGCCGCCACCAAGCGCGCCGGGGTTCCGGTGATCGCCGACGGCGGCCTGCAGTACTCCGGCGACATCGCCAAGGCGCTGGCCGCCGGCGCGTCCACCGCGATGCTGGGCTCGTTGCTGGCCGGCACCGCCGAGGCCCCGGGCGACCTGATCTTCGTCAATGGCAAACAGTTCAAGAGCTACCGCGGCATGGGATCGTTGGGTGCCATGCAGGGCCGTTCGAACGGGGGGAGTGCCGGCGACCGCGGCTCCTTCTCCAAGGACCGCTACTTCCAGGACGACGTGCTGTCCGAGGACAAGCTGGTGCCCGAAGGCATCGAAGGCCGTGTCCCGTTCCGCGGACCGCTGTCGACGGTCATCCACCAGCTCACCGGCGGTCTGCGGGCCGCCATGGGGTACACCGGCGCGGCCACCATCGAGCAGTTGCAGCAGGCGCAATTCGTGCGGATCACCGCGGCGGGCCTCAAAGAGAGCCATCCGCATGACATCACGATGACCGTCGAAGCGCCGAACTACTACTCGCGCTAGGGGTCGCATCAATATGCGTGACATGGTTGAAATCGGCATGGGCAGAACAGCCCGGCGGACCTACGAACTCGACGACATCAACATCGTGCCGTCGCGGCGCACCCGCTCGAGCAAGGACGTGTCGACGGCGTGGCAGCTCGACGCCTACCGGTTCGAGATCCCCGTGGTCAGCCATCCCACCGACGCGCTGGCCTCCCCGGAATTCGCCATCGAGCTGGGCCGTCTCGGCGGTCTCGGCGTGCTCAACGGTGAAGGCCTGATCGGGCGGCATGCCGATGTGGAAGCCAAGGTGGCGCAGGTGGTCGAGGCGGCGGGCAAGGAGCCCGAGCCGTCCGCATCGATTCGGCTGTTGCAGCAGTTGCACGCCGCACCGCTGGATCTCGATCTGCTGGGTGCGGCCGTCGCGCGGGTCCGCGAAGCGGGTGTCACCACCGCGGTGCGGGTGAGCCCGCAGAACGCCCAGGCGCTGACCCCCACCCTGGTGGCCGCCGGGATCGATCTGCTGATCATCCAGGGCAGCATCATCTCCGCGGAGCGGGTGGCCTCCGACGGTGAACCGCTGAACCTCAAGACGTTCATCTCCGAACTCGACATCCCGGTGGTGGCCGGCGGCGTGCTGGATCACCGGACCGCGCTGCACCTGATGCGCACCGGCGCCGCAGGTGTCATCGTCGGCTACGGCTCCACCTGGGGCGTGACCACCAGCAACGAGGTGCTCGGCATCAGCGTGCCGATGGCCACCGCGATCGCCGACGCGGCTGCGGCCCGGCGCGAGTACCTCGACGAGACCGGCGGCCGCTACGTGCACGTGCTGGCCGACGGAGACATCCACACCTCGGGCGAGCTGGCCAAGGCGATCGCCTGCGGCGCCGACGCTGTGGTGCTGGGTACGCCGCTGGCGGCCTCGGCCGAGGCCCAGGGCGACGGCTGGTTCTGGCCGCCCGCTGCGGCGCACCCGTCGCTGCCCCGCGGCGCCCTGCTGCAGGTCGCCGACGGGGAGCGGCCGTCGCTGGAGCAGGTCCTCAACGGCCCGTCTGATGATCCGTTCGGCACGCTGAACCTGGTCGGCGGTCTGCGCCGGTCCATGGCCAAAGCCGGCTACTGCGACCTCAAGGAATTCCAGAAGGTCGGCCTGGCCGTCGGTTCCTGACCCCCTCCTCTCCTGGCTCGCGCCCTGGCCCGCCACATATGTGTGTGCCACGACGGCCAGTCGGCGTGTCGGGTAGTAAACCCGCATATATGTGGGCCGGCTGGGCGTCGGCGCCGCTACATATGTGTGTGCCACGACGGCCAGTCGGCGTGTCGCGTTGTAATCCGCATATATGTGGCGACTCGGCAACGATGTTAGGCTACCCTCACTAGCTTGTTACCGGCCGGTAAGTTCATACTGTGGCCATGGCTCCTGATTACGACGTGCTGGTCATCGGGTCGGGGTTCGGCGGAAGCGTCACGGCGCTGCGGCTGACCGAGAAGGGCTACCGGGTCGGCGTCCTCGAAGCCGGCAGGCGGTTTGCCGATGAGGAATTCGCCAAGACCTCGTGGAACCTCCGCAAATTCCTCTGGGCCCCACAATTCGGGTGTTACGGCATCCAGCGCATCCACCTCCTGCGTGACGTCCTCATCCTCGCCGGAGCAGGTGTCGGCGGCGGGTCGCTGAACTACGCCAACACGCTGTACGTCCCGCCGGACCCGTTCTTCAACGACCCGCAGTGGAAGGCCATCACCGACTGGCGATCGGAATTGATGCCGCACTACGAGCAGGCCCAACGCATGCTCGGCGTCGTCACCAACCCGACGTTCACCGACGCCGACCGCATCATGAAAGAAGTCGCCGATGACATGGGCGTCGGCGACACCTTCGTGCCCACCCCGGTGGGCGTGTTCTTCGGGCCCGACGGCACCAAGACCCCGGGCAAGCGGGTGCCCGATCCGTACTTCGGCGGTGCCGGACCTGAGCGCACGGGCTGTATCGAGTGCGGGTCCTGCATGACGGGCTGCCGGTACGGTGCCAAGAACACGCTGTTGAAGAATTACCTCGGTCTCGCGGAATCCGCTGGGACGGAGATACATCCGATGACAACCGTGACCAGCCTGCACCAGCGCGGCGACGGGCTCTGGGAGGTGCAGACCGTCCGCACCGGCAGTCGCATTCGCCGGCACAAGCGCACCTTCACGGCCAACCACGTCGTGCTGGCCGCAGGCACGTTCGGCACCCAGAAGCTGCTGTTCAAGATGCGCGACACCGGCACACTTCCGAAACTGTCCGACCGGCTGGGGGTGCTGACGCGCACCAACTCCGAGTCCATCGTGGGGGCCGGCCGGCTCCGGGTGTCCGACGATCTGGATCTCACCCACGGTGTGGCGATCACGTCGTCGATCCATCCGACGCCGGACACACACATCGAGCCATGCCGCTACGGCAAGGGCTCCAACGCGATGGGTCTGCTGCAGACCCTGATGACCGACGGCAACGGTCCGGATGGCACCGACATCCCGCGGTGGAAGCAGTTGCTGCACAACGCAGCTGAAGATCCCCGCGGGACTCTGAGGTTGCTCAACGCGCGTCGCTGGAGTGAGCGGACGATGATCGCACTGGTGATGCAGCACCTCGACAACTCCATCACCACATACACGAAACGCACCAAGTTCGGGAAACGCCGATTGACCAGCAAGCAGGGCCACGGCGAGCCGAACCCGACGTGGATCCCCGTCGGCAACGAGGTGACCCGGCGGATCGCCAAGAAGATCGACGGTGTGGCCGGCGGCACGTGGGGCGAGATGTTCAACATCCCGTTGACCGCGCATTTCCTCGGCGGTGCCCCCATTGCCGCGGATGCCGAACACGGTGTCATCGACCCCTACCACCGGGTCTACAACTATCCGACGCTGTATGTCACCGATGGGGCGGCCATCTCGGCGAATCTCGGAGTGAACCCGTCGCTGTCCATCACCGCTCAAGCCGAGCGGGCGGCGTCGCTGTGGCCCAACAAAGGGGAGGACGACCTGCGTCCGGCCCAAGGCGAGCCCTATCGTCGGCTGGCGCCCATCGCGCCGCGCAATCCCGTCGTACCCCACGACGCACCAGGTGCGTTGCGGCAGTTGCCGATCGAACCGGTGACCTCGGCCGGCTGACTGGCCGACGTCTCACCTGTGCTGCAGCGCCCTGTTTCCTTCCCCTGGACCGGGACGCGCCGGTCAGCTCTTGAGTCGGTGCCGCATGGGTTCACACCCCGGCGGCTGGTGCGGTGCGGGCAGCAGCGGGTGGCGCCGCTTGATGGCCACGGTGGTGGGCCCGTCGGTGCTGAGCCGTAGGTCCTCTGCGGCGTGCCGGATGCTGAGCGCACCGTGCGGACCGTCTCGCAAGGTGTAGGTGACGTCGTCGTGGGTGACGTCGACGGTCAGGCGGAAGTCGCGCCAGCGCAACCGGAATCGCAGGCGCCCGATGCCGTCGGGCAGCTGCGGGTTGAGCGACAGCACGCCTTCGTCGTCACGCAACCCGCCGAATCCACCCACCAGCGCCGTCCAGCCGCCGGCCAGTGATGCCATGTGCAGGCCGTTGCGGGTGTTCTTGTGCAGGTTGCGCAGATCGATCAGCGCGGCCTCGTAGGTGTAGTCGTGTGCCAGTTCGAGGTGCCCGACGTCGGCGCACATGACCGCTTGCGTGCACGCCGACAGTGAGGAATCACGCGTGGTGCGCCGTTCGTAGTAGTCGACGTTGCGCGCCTTCTGCTCCTCGGTGAACGCGTGGCTCTGCCATTGCATTGCCAGCACCAGGTCGGCCTGCTTGACCACCTGCGACGGATACAGCCGCACGTACGGCTGGGTCAGTAGCAGCGGATAGCTGGCGTCGGCGTCGAAATCCCACTCCCGCAGTGTGGTGAAGCCGTCGTGTTGTTGATGCACACCCAGTTCCTCGTCGAACGGGATGTGGGCGGCCCCGGCGGCATCGCGCCACGCGGCAGTCTCCTCGTTGGTCACTCCGAGGTCGTGGGCGGCATCGGGGTGACGCAGGCAGGCCTCGGTGGCCGCCCGCAGATTGCCCGCCGCCATCAGGTTGGTGAACACGTTGTCGCGCACCACCGCGGTGTACTCGTCGGGGCCGGTGACCCCGTCCAGATGCCAGACACCGTGTCTGTCGTGGTGGCCCAGCGACATCCACAACCGGGCGGTCTCTACCAGTACGGTCAGCCCGCACTCGCGTTCCAGCGAATCATCGCCGGTGACAAGGCGATAGCGCTCGAACGCCATCGCGATATCGGCGTTGACGTGCCAGGCCGCCGTGCCTGCCGGCCAGTAGGCCGAGCACTCCTCGCCCCGGATGGTGCGCCACGGAAACGCTGCCCCCTTCAGGCTCAAGGTCTTTGCCCGTTCCTTGGCGAGATCCAGCGTGCTTGCCCGCCAACGTAATGCGTCGGCGGCGGCGGACGGGACGGTGTAGGTGAGCACCGGAAGCACGAAACCCTCGGTGTCCCAGAAGGCATGTCCGTCGTAGCCGTTGCCCGTCAACCCCTTGCCCGGGATCGCGCGGCGCTCCGCGCGGGCGCTGGCCTGCAGCACGTGGAACAGGCCGAACCGCACGGCTTGTTGCACGTCGGCGTCACCTTCCACTTCCACGTCGGCGCAGTCCCAGAAGTCGTCGAGATACTCGCGCTGAGAATCGAGCAGGCCCTGCCACCCGGCGTAGCGGGCGCCGGTGATCGCCCCGGACACCTGGTCGCGCAGAGCCGGCCGCGACCGCAGGCTGGACCAGCCATAGGCCAGATACTTGGTGATGCGCAACTTCTGGCCGGGGCGAAGCCCACAGATCACCGTGGTGCGGGCCAGATCCTCGTGCGCGTCGGTGGCGGTCTCGACCCGGCCCGGAACGTCGATGTCGTGATCCATCGCGGCGGCCATCATCAGTCCGCTGCCGCGGGTCTGGTGCACCAGCAGCGCCATCAGATCGGTGTTTTCGTGGTGGACCGCCTGCAGCGGGTCCTTCAACGCGGCCGAGACGCGCGGGTCATCCTCGGTGTCGGGTTGGTCCTCGTTGGTGACCAACTCGGATTGCACTGTGACACGCACGAATTCGTCGACGGCCTCGACGATGTACTCGATGGCCGCCACGCTGCGGTGCACCAGCGACACCAGCCGCGTCGAATGCACTTTGACCTGTTTCCCGGCGGGGGAGCGCCAATGTGCTTCGCGGGTAAGGGTTCCCGCGCGCAGGTCGAGGGTGCGTTCGTGCGACAGCAGCTCCCCGTAGCGCACGTCGAAGGGCTCATCGTCGACGAGCAGCCGGAACAGCTTGCCGTTGGTGACGTTGACCAGCGTCTGGCCCGCTTCGGGATAGCCGAATCCGGCTTCGGCGTAGGGCAGTGGGCGAATCTCGAAGAACGAGTTGAGGTAGGTGCCGGGTAGGCCGTTCGGTTCGCCCTCATCGAGATTGCCTCGCAGACCGAGGTGGCCGTTGGACAGAGCGAACAGTGATTCGGCTTCGTCGAGAAGATCGAATTCGAGTCGGGTTTCACGGATGTGCCAGGGGTCGACGGGAAAGATGTCCTGGCTGATCACTGGGCTGCCGTCTCGAGCAGCTGGGCGAGGTCGGTGACGACGATGTCAGCGCCGTGGCGTCGTAGGGCGTCAGCTTGATCGAGGCGGTCCACACCGACCACTATGCCGAAGCCGCCGGCCCGACCGGCTTCGACGCCGGCCAGGGCGTCCTCGAAAACTGCGGCGTCAGCGGGCTCGGCGTCCAGTAGTTGGGCGGCCCGCAGGAAGGAGTCGGGGGCCGGTTTGCCGCGGATGTTCTCGTCGCGCATCGTCACTCCGTCGACGCGGACGTCGACGAATCGGTCCAGTCCGGTGAGCTCGAGGACTTCGCGGGTGTTGGCGCTGGAGGACACCACCGCGATGGCGAAGCCGGCGTCGCTGACCGTCTGCAGGTAGCGGCGGGAACCCTCGAACACGGTCACACCATCGGTGTGCAACGTCTGCTGGAACATGTCGTTCTTGCGGTTGCCGAGTCCATGCACCGTCTCGGCGTCGGCACTGTCGCCGGTGCCGCCTTCGGGCAAGGTGATTCCCCGGCCGGCCAGAAACGACCGCACGCCGTCTTCGCGCTTCTTGCCGTCGATGTAGGTGCGGTAGTCCTCGGCCGGGTCGAAGGGCACGAACTGCTGTCCCGTGCGGGCCGCCCGGGCGCGCAGGAAATCGTCGAACATCCTCGTCCAGGCCTTGGTGTGCACGCTGGCGGTGTCGGTGAGGACGCCATCGAGGTCGAACAGGCAGGTGCGTACGTTCTCCGGTAATCCGAACACGACATCAGACGTACCCGATCCGCACGTGCGGCATGTGTGTCGTCGGTCGCGCCGGCCCTTCCGCCCCCGGCCCTCGTGCCTCGCACCGGCTCGTTGACCGGGCCCGACTAGACTGGCCCAGTGGCAGATCATCCCTCCCCACGCCCTGTGCTCGTCATCGACTTCGGTGCGCAGTACGCGCAGCTGATCGCTCGTCGTGTCCGCGAGGCGCGGGTGTTCTCCGAGGTCCTCCCGCATACCGCGACGGTCGAGGAGATCAAGGCCAAGGACCCGCAGGCGATCGTGCTCTCGGGTGGCCCGTCCAGCGTGTACGCCGAGGGTGCGCCGCAGCTCGATCCGGCGATGTTCGACCTCGACGTGCCGGTGTTCGGTATCTGCTACGGATTCCAGGCGATGGCGCAGGCGCTCGGCGGTACCGTCGCGCACACCGGCACCAGCGAGTACGGCCGCACCGAACTGAATGTCGTTGGTGGCGATCTGCATTCGGGTCTGCCGGAGATGCAGCCGGTCTGGATGAGCCATGGGGATGCCGTCACCGAGGCGCCCAGTGGGTTCGATGTGGTGGCCAGCAGTTCCGGGGCGCCGGTGGCGGCGTTCGAGAACCGGGCCCGCCGGTTGGCCGGCGTGCAGTATCACCCCGAGGTGATGCACAGCCCGCATGGCCAGCAGGTGCTGAGCCGGTTCCTGCACGAGTTCGCTGGGATCGGCGCCAAGTGGACGGCCGCCAACATCGCCGAGACGTTGATCGAGCAGGTCCGTGACCAGGTCGGGGACGGCCGTGCCATCTGCGGGTTGTCCGGTGGGGTGGATTCCGCGGTGGCCGCGGCGTTGGTGCAACGCGCCATCGGTGACCGCCTGACGTGTGTGTTCGTCGATCACGGGTTGCTGCGCGCCGGTGAGCGAGATCAGGTGCAGCGCGATTTCGTCGCCTCCACCGGGGCCAAGCTGGTGACCGTCGATGCCGAGGCCACGTTCCTGGAGAAGCTGTCCGGGGTCACCAATCCCGAGGGCAAGCGCAAGATCATCGGCCGCGAGTTCATCCGGGCGTTCGAGGGTGCGGTCCGCGATATCGTCGAGGACGGCGGCCCGGAGGTCGACTTCCTGGTGCAGGGCACGCTGTATCCGGACGTCGTCGAATCCGGCGGCGGGTCCGGGACCGCCAACATCAAGAGCCATCACAATGTCGGCGGCCTGCCCGACGATCTGAAGTTCAAGTTGGTCGAACCGCTGCGCCTGCTGTTCAAAGACGAGGTGCGCGCCGTTGGCCGTGAGCTCGGCTTGCCCGAGGAAATCGTTGGGCGCCAACCGTTCCCGGGCCCCGGTCTGGGTATCCGCATCGTCGGCGAGGTGACGGCGCAGCGGTTGGACACCCTGCGGCGGGCCGATTCCATCGCTCGCGAGGAGTTGACCGCGGCCGGTCAGGACGCGCAGATCTGGCAGTGCCCGGTGGTGCTGCTGGCCGACGTGCGCTCGGTCGGTGTGCAGGGCGACGGACGCACTTACGGGCATCCGATCGTGCTGCGCCCGGTGTCCAGCGAGGACGCCATGACCGCCGACTGGACCCGAGTGCCCTACGAGGTGCTCGAGCGGATCTCGACACGCATCACCAACGAGGTGCCCGAGGTCAACCGCGTGGTGCTGGACATCACCAGCAAGCCGCCGGGCACCATCGAGTGGGAGTGATCAGTCCGGCTCGTCCTTGTCGATGAACTCGGCCAGCAACTGGCTGACGAGTGCCTCGATGGTGCTCTCGATCGAATGAGCCAAGGTGGCGGTCACCGAGGCCACCGCCTGGGTACGAAAACGCACCAGCATGGTGACCAACTCGGCCACCTCGGTGTCGTCGGGCAGTGACTTCCCGGGGGTGATCTTCGGCAGCACGTGCGCGGCGCCGGCCTGGACCAGGATGCGGCTGATCTCGGCGATGTGCGGCAGCACCTGCTCGTGGACGTCGATCAGGGTGTCGTAGCTCACACCGAACCCGCGCATCTCCCGGAAAGCTTCGATCAAAGCCGGCCGCATCACCGTCACGTCGTCGCCGTCGGTACGGAGCAGACCCACCGACAGCAGGCGGTCGAACGCCGCCGCGTCGTCGATCAACGCCAGCGCCTGCGCCCTTGGCATGGTCTGGGGTTTCTCCGCGGCCCAGGTGCCGACGATCGCCGATTCCAGGCCGAGCACCGCGCCCAGGTCCTTGCCCTGCTCCCAGGCGCTGAGCATCTCGTCGACATGGGCCAGGTTGTAGCCGCGTTCCAGCATCGAGGTGATCAGGCGTAGTCGGGTGAGGTGGGTGTCGTTGTAGAGCGCGATCCGGCCGACCCGCATCGGCGGGTGCAGCAGCCCGCGGTCGCGGTAGACCCGGATGTTGCGGGTGGCGGTGTCAGCCAGCCGGGCCAGCTCCTCGACGCGGTACTCACCCGAGGAACCCGTTGCGGCGTCCGGGGAGGAGACCACCGCGTGGAAGAGCTGGGACACCGCGTTCTCGACGACGTCACGCGACTGTCGCCCGAGCCGGCGCGGCGCCCGGCGCAGGTTGTGCAGGATCGTGCCGACGGGCCCGGACGGCTGTTTGGGCGCCATCAGGCCGAGGAGTGAACCAGGGCGCTCCGGGTCACCATCCTCACCGCCGTGTAATCGCTGCGCCGGAAATCCTGCATCTGTCGAAGATACTGGGTGGCGAAGCCGGGGTACATCGACGCGTTGACGCCGTCGGCGGTCAGATACCAGCTGGTGCAGCCGGACATCCACGTCGTCTTCGTCAACCGCCGTTGGATCGTGGCGTTGTGGCGTTGCTGCACTTCGGCGCGGACGTCGAGATAACGCAGTTTCTCGCCGAGAATGGTGGTGATGGCGCGGGTGGCGTACTCCAGCTGGCCTTCGACGTAGACCAGCAGCGAGTTGTGTCCCGGCCCGGAGTTGGGGCCGGTCATGACGAACAGGTTGGGATAGCCGTGGACGTTGATGCTCTTGTAGGCCTGCGCGCCACCGGCCCACTCCTGCGCGAGGGTCCGACCGCCGATGCCGAGCACCGGAAACGGTGGTCCGGTGAGATGGACGTCGAAGCCGGTGGCGACGACGATGCAATCGAGGTGGTGTTCGATTCCGTCGCTGGTGCGGATGCCGACGGGACTCATGGTGGCGATCGGCCAGTCGATGAGCTTGCAGTTGTCCCGTTGTAGCGCGGGGTAATAGTCGCTGGACATCAGCATCCGTTTGCAGCCGGGGGTGAAGGCCGGGGTGAGCTGCCGGCGCAGCCAGGGATCTTTGACGGCGTGGCGCAGATGGAGCTTGCCGAGGCGTGCCACCAGCGCGGTCAACGGGGTGTTCCACACCAGTGCGGTGGCGCTGGCTTCGTGTCCCCAGTACAGCGCCCGGCGCGCAAGTTGTTGTGTGGCCGGCGCTTTGGCGAACACGGTGCGGGCGAGCTTCGGGGTTTGGATGTCCAGCCGCGGCAGCACCCAGCCCGGGGTCCGCTGGAACACCTTGACGAACTCGGCCTGTTTGACCAGTTCGGGCACGATCTGCACGGCGCTGGCGCCGGTCCCGATGACCCCGACCCGCTTCCCGGTGAAGTCGTAGTCGTGATCCCAGCGGGCGCTGTGGATGACCGTCCCACGGTAGGTGTCGATACCGCGGATGTCGGGCAGTTTGTGGTCCGGTAGCGGACCCGATGCCAGCACCACGGTGCGGGCACGAAAGGTTTTGCGCTGGTCGGTGTTCGCGGTCCACACGCCGGTGTCCTCGTCGAAGGTCAGTCCGGTGAGTTCGGTGTTGAACCGGATGTGTTTCCGCACGCCGAACTCGTCGGCCATGGCCTCGATGTGGGCGCAGATCTCGGCTGCCCCGGAGTAGGTGCGTGACCAGTTCGGGTTCGGGACGAACGAGAACGAATAGAGCACCGACGGGATGTCGCACGCCGCGCCGGGGTAGCTGTTGTCGCGCCACGTACCGCCCACCCGGTCGCTGCGCTCCAGGAGCACGATGTCCTCGACGCCTGCTTGGCGCAACTTGATCGCCGCGCCGATGCCGGTGAAACCCGCGCCGATGATCAGGGTGTCGTGAATCGGGTTGCGTGCCATGATGTCAGGCCGCCGGTTCGTGGGTCAGTTCCTTGAACCAGGAGGGTATGGGCCGTAGTAGGGGACGAGGGTACCGCTCGGACAGCCACACCATGGAGTTGGCCAGCAGATGGTAAGGGTGGTGGGGGTTCACCACGGCGCGGGAGTGCACCTTGAGTACCTGATAGGTGGGTACCCGCCAGGTCTTCTCGCCGCGTTCACCGAGTTTCCTGAAGCGTTTGACGGCGTTGTAGAGCATCTCGGGTTCCATGCCCATACCGATGATCTCGTTGCGGATCCGGTTGAGCAGCGGGACGTACATCAGGGCGCCGATGATCAGGCCGGGAGTGGCGACGTTGCCTACGAACTCGATGGCCAGCCTGCGGGCATCGGCGAAGCCGATCATGTTGAGAACCTCGAAATCGACGGCGATGTGCCGGGATTCGTCGTTGTTGATCTTCTCGAACACTTGATGGCACACCGGGTCGTGCACTTCATCGAGCAGGAATTTCAGCAGCGCCCCGTCGAGCGCCACCTCGAGCATCGGGATCACGGTGCCCAGGATCGACAGCGACATGCCGTCGGCGTAACGGTCCAGCCACTCGATGGCGAGCCGGATGTTGATGTTGGGTTCGGGCATCTCGCCGTCGTCGAGCATGCCCCACCGCTTCATCAGAGCCAGTTCGGCATTGGCGTGGCGCTGCTCCTCGGCGTGGAAGTAGCGGTAGATCTCGGCGATGGTGGGGGTGGGCGCCTTCTTGGCCAGTGCGGCGAAGCCGCGGGCACCGATGTTCTCGATCCAGCACAGGTCGGCCATGAACGCCTTGAGTTTCGGCCGTTGTTCATCGGTGATCAGCTCGGCCCCTGGGGCATCCCAGTCGATGTCGGCCAACGCCCACTGCCGGTCCTTGATCTTGGTGAGCATGAGATCCATGTCCATGACTTCTCCTTACTGGTGGGCCAGGCGTGACACGAGGCCGATGGTGCGGGTGTAGGTGGTGGGTGCGAATCGTTTGACACCCCAGCCGATCCGGGCATCGGGCTGGGGCATGCAGTACAGGCCTCCGCGGTCGTGGGTGTCCAGGCACATGCGCGCCACCCGCGCCGGGCTGAATCCGGTCCAGCGCATCAGTCGATCCGCCAGATGGGTGGAGTCGGTGGTGATGCGGCCGGAGGTGACGATGTTGGTCTTGACGAAGGTGGGGCACAGGACCGTGACATCCACGCCGGTGCCGGACATCTCGGCGGCCAGGGTCTCCGACAGTGAGAGCACCGCGGCCTTGCTGACGTTGTAGGCAGCCATGGTCGGTGCGGCCCCGAAGGAGGCGGCCGAGGCGACGTTGATGATGCCACGCGGGCCCCCGGCGTCCCGCAGCATGGGCGCGAAGACGTGGCAGCCATGGATCGGCCCCCACAGGTTCACTCCGAGAGTCCACTGCCAGTCCTCGATGGGGATGTCGCCGATCGGGTGGCCTCCGGCGCCCACTCCGGCGTTGTTGATCACCAGGGTCGGTTCGGTCCCGAACCAGGACCGGGCCGCGTGGCCGAGTTCGGTGACCTCGTCGAGTCGGGTCACATCGCAGTGGTGGGCCAGTGCCCGGCCGCCCTGGTCGGTGATCGCGTCGACGGTGCGTTGCGCGGCAGCGTCGTCGATGTCGCTGCAGAGCACCTGGTTGCCGCGGTCGGCGAGTTCGACGGCGAAGGCGGCGCCGATACCGCTGCCCGCGCCGGTGACGACGGCGTGGCCGTTGCGGCTGCGTCGGGAGGAGAACATGGCTGTCATCCCGCTTTCGTGTGAATGTGGCTGGTCTTGAGGCGGTTTCGGACGAAGGCAGCCACCTGTTGCATGGCATCGCCGGCTTCGGGGGTCAGCCGCGGCAGCGCCTGGAACACGTGGACCTGATCGGGCCAGATCTGCAGTTCACAGTCACCGCCGGCGGCTCGCCAGGTGTCGGCGAGGTGGTGGGCGTCGGCGGCGAGCATCTCGGTGCCGCCGGCCTGGATCAGGGCGGGCGGTAGCGGACCCCTCAGTTGGTGGGTGAGGCGGTGGTGATCGGGTTCGATTCCCCGGCAGTACATCTGCACCAGCCGCCGGGCGTCTGCGGCTCTGATGGCGGGGTCGGGGCGCAGCTGTTCACGGTGGCGCGCAAGGGTGAAGGTGAGATCGACCAGCGGCGAGAACAGCACCACCGCCGCGGGTTTCGCGGTGCCATGGTGGAGCAGCAGGTCCACGGCGAGATGCCCGCCTGCGGAATCGCCGGCCAGGACGATGCGGTCGGCGCGGAGACCACGGGTGATCTGTAGCCAGTCCCAGCCGGCGTGCACATCGTCTGCGGCGGTGGGGAACAGGTGTGCCGGTGCCAACCGGTAGTCCAGGCAGAAGACCGGTGCGCCGGCCAGCGCCGACAGCCAGCCCGCCAGGCGGCGGTGGGTGCGGGTGGAGCACAACGCATAACCGCTGCCGTGCAGGTAGTAGATGGCCTGCCCTGTTGTGTCCGGGGAGGTGGTGATCCATTCGCCGACCACTCGGCGTCCGTCGGGCAGGGTGTCGTCGATGGGTTCGACGCGGACCCCCGACAGGGACGGGCCGAAGACCTCCATGACGGTGGCGACGATGTGGCGCGACGCCCACAGTCCCCACGGCTGTTCGGGTGGCAACACGGCGCTGAGTTGTCGAAGCGTGAGGGCGCTGAGCCGGGCGCCGACGCGTGACCGCAGGGATCCGCGGGCCGGAATTGCGTCCATCGCAACCTCCATCGGGTAGGTGCGGGGAATGCAACAGCAAATAGTGACATTTGTCAATGACACTATTTGGCAATGTCAGCATCTTCGTCGATCTCTGGAGTCTCGTCCGTACCACTGGTCCCGCGCGTCTCCGGGCGCATCGGTCCGCTTGATTCTGTCGGTGGGTGGGTGTTTACTCGAGAAATCGAACATGCGTTCGAGGGATGTGTGAGCGGATCAGGCTGGAGGTGGATGGTGACGGCAGCGGTTTCGCCCCTTCATGTTCAGGACGACCGGGCTGAGCTGCTGAAACAGCTGCGCAGCCAGATTGCGGATGTGTCGGGCAAGGTGGGGGCGGGTCGGCGTGGCCATGCTATCGAACCGGCGGAAACGGATGCCCTACCTACCTCGGAAAGTTTGCTGGCTGTCCCTGAATCGCTACGTGAGCTGCTTCCGTCGGGGTTGCCCAGGGGAGTGGTGGCGGTGCTGTCCGGGGCCCGGTCACTACCGCTGAGCTTGGCGGCAGCAGTGACGGCCGACGGAGGGCATGTGGCAATCGTCGGTCACCCCGACGCCGGGTTGTTGGCGGCGGTCGAGATGGGGGCCGACTTGAGCCGGCTCGCAGTGATACCTGACCCGGGCACCGACCCGGTGGAGGTGGCGGCGGTGCTGATGGACGGCATGGACCTGGTGGTGCTCGGATTGAACGGCAGATCGGTGGCCCCTACCCGGGCGCGGGCGGTGACGGCCCGGGCCCAGCACCGGGGCTGCACCTTGCTGGCAACGGGCGGCGACTGGCCGGGGGCGGCACTGCGGCTGGAGGCGCGGGTACGCGGGTACGGCATGACGATCGGCGCCGTCCCGGGGTGTGGACGGATCGGCCGGGTCGAGGTGGCGTTCCGGGGCACCGGGCGCGGCGCGCGCTCCCGGTCGTTGGCGGGTTGAGGTGGCCCGCTCACGCACGCCCTCGCGAGTGCTGGCGATCTGGTGCATGGACTGGCCCGCGGTGGCGGCGGCACTGTCGGCGGAACTGCCCGCCACCGCACCCGTGGCGGTCACGCTGGCCAACCGGGTCATCGCCTGCTCGGCGGCAGCGCGTGCGGCGGGGGTCAAGCGCGCCCTGTGTCGAAGGGAAGCTCAGGCACGCTGCCCTGATCTGCACGTCGTGACGGCTGATCCCATGCGTGATGCCCGCTGTTTCGAGGAGGTGACGGCCGCCGTCGATGCGCTGGTACCGCGGGCTGAAGTGCTGCGGCCAGGGTTGATGGTGTTGTCGGTGCGGGGAGCGGCGCGGTTCTTCGGCTCCGAGGAAGCTGCCGCGGAACGGTTGACCGACGCGGTGGCAGCAGGTGGGGCCGAGTGCCAGGTCGGAATCGCCGATCAACTTCCCACCGCTGTGTTCGCGGCCAGGGCCGGCCGCCTCGTTGATCCCGGCGGGGATGCGAAGTTCCTGTCCGTATTGTCCATCCGGCAGCTGGCCACCGAACCCAGCCTCTCCTCGCCGGGGCGCGCAGATTTGGCAGATCTACTGTGGCGCATGGGAATCCGTAACTTCGGGCAGTTCGCCGAGCTGACGCGCAGTGATGTGGCCTCTCGTTTCGGAGCCGATGCGGTGCTGGCGCATCGGCTCGCCCGTGCCGAACCGATGCGGGGCCCCTCGGGGCGAGAGGTGCCGCCGGACCTGGCTGCCGTCATGAACTGCGATCCGCCGATCGACCGGGTGGACGCCGCGGCCTTCGCCGGGCGGTCGCTGGCCAGTGAACTGCACCGGAGCCTCGAGTCAGCGGGGGTGGGCTGCACCCGGCTGGGCATCCATGCGGTGACCGCCAAAGGTGAGGAGCTGGAACGGGTATGGCGGTGTGCCGAACCACTGACCGAGGACGCCACCGCTGATCGGATCCGCTGGCAGCTCGATGGCTGGCTGAACCGGCGGAACCCGGGAGACCGTCCGAGTGCGCCCATTGTCCAGTTGCGTCTGGAGCCGGTCGAGGTGGTCTCCGCGGGGGCGTTGCAGCTGCCGCTGTGGGGCGGGCTCGGTGATGAGGATCGGTTGCGGGCGCGCCGGGCGCTGGTTCGAGTGCAGGGCTTGCTCGGTCCCGAGGCGGTGAAGGTTCCCGTGCTCAGCGGCGGCCGCGGGCCTGTCGAACGAATTACGTTGACGCCATTGGGGGATGAGCTGGTACCCATGGCGGATCCGGCGCAGCCCTGGCCGGGTCAACTGCCCGAGCCGTCGCCCACCGTTGTCCTCGACGAACCGGTGGAGTTACTCGACGCACACGGCAACCCGGTGCGGGTCACCGGCCGCGGGCTGTTCAGCTCTGACCCGGCCAGGTTGGATTCGCCCGACACCAAAGGTGTTCGAACCAAGGCCTTCCGGGGTGACCTGCAGTGGTGGGCGGGGCCGTGGCAGGTCGACGAGCGCTGGTGGGACCCACAGGCGGCCTCGGCGGGACGCACTGCGCGCGTACAGGTCTTGCTGGAAAGTGACGCCCGGGCTGGCGACTGCGCCCGGGCGTTGCTGCTGTGTTATCGGCGCCGACGTTGGTATGTGGAGGGGGTATACGAGTAGGGGTATAGATTGAGGGCAATTAAGTTGTGCACAATTCGGTTGTGCTACGGTGGTGCGCATGGCGAAGCTGAGCCTCGACGACCATCTGTGTTTCGCGCTGTACGCCGCGTCCCGCGCGGTAGCCGCCGCGTACCGGCCGTTGTTGACGGAGTTTGGCCTCACCTACCCGCAGTACCTGGTCCTCATCGTGCTCAGGGACGAAGGCCCGATGAGCGTCCGCGAGCTCGGTGAACGGCTGCAACTGGATTCGGGCACGCTGTCACCGCTGCTCAAGCGAATGGAGGTCGGCGGACTGATCGACCGGCAGCGCTCGGAGCTCGACGAGCGGTCCGTGCGCGTCGCACTCACCACGGCCGGTCGCCGGCTCGAGGCCAAGGTGCGCTGTGTGCCGGAACGGCTCGCCGAGACGCTGGGCAGCTCCGGCATGACCGAGCAGGACGTCATCCGGCTGCGTGACGACGTCAACCGGCTCACCGCGGTCGTCCGTGACCCCACCCAGTAAGACCCCAACCCGCAAAACCCTCGCAAAACCCTGAAAGGACATGGCATGCAAACTATTTACACCGCAGAGGCACTGGCCACCGGCGACGGACGCGACGGCCACGCCACCACCTCCGACGGCAAGGTGGAACTCGACCTGTCCATCCCCAAGGAGATGGGTGGCAGCGGCACCGGCACCAACCCCGAGCAGCTGTTCGCCATCGGCTACGCGGCGTGCTACCACTCCGCGCTGCGCCTGGTGGCCCGCGAGGCCAAGGCCGACGTCAGCGACTCCGCCGTCGGCGCCAAGGTCTCCCTCGGCAACCTCGAGGGTGGCGGCTTCGGGCTGGCCGTCGAACTGGAGATCACCCTGCCGCACGTCGACCACGACGCCGCCGTCGAGTTGGCCGACAAAGCGCATCAGGTGTGCCCGTACTCCAACGCCACCCGCGGCAACATCGACGTGACGCTGACCGTCACCGACGACTAGCCGCGCCGATCAGGCCAGCCCTCGGGCGAAGCGTCCCACCCGGTCGATGAACCGGTCGAAGAACACCGTCGGGTCGACGTCCACGCCGATCAGCGCATTGTGTTCGCGGCCCCAGATGCCGGTCCAGTCCGCGACGGTCATGCCGCGGGTCAGTGTGCCGGTCAACTCGACATCGACCGTCGCCGGCCGGGTGCGCACCAGTTCCGGATCGAGCGCCACCGCTGCCGCGAGCGGGTCGTGCAAGTGGGCCAGATAGCCTTCGCCCTGGTCGTAGTGGAACTCGAAGTAGAACCGCATCGCGTCTTCGAGGACACGGATCAGCGGATTGGCCGCCGCCGATCGGACACCTCTGGTATCGAGCACGCTCATCGTCATGGTCGCTGAATCCGCGGCCGCGGCCAGCCGGGCCAGCACGGCCGGTGTCATCGCGATGTGCTCGGTCAGGTTGAGCCCCAACACAATCGGCACGTGTCCGGGTGCATCCAGCCCCCAGGCGGCGTTCCATCCGCTGAACACCTCGCCGGCCGCCTCCGGGTCGACGCTGATGTTCCATTCGGCCACCGGGGTGGTGTTGCCCTTGTAGCCGAACGCCCCGCCCATGATCACCAGCCGCCGCAGCAGTCGGGGCAGCCCGGGCTCCAGGCGCATCGCCAGCGCCAGATTGGTCAGCGGACCGGTTGCCACGGCCACCAGCTCACCAGGATGGGCGTGCGCCGCCCGCACCCACGCGGTGGCGGCGTCGTGCTCGGTGAGGCGCCGTTCGGTGGGCGGCAGCTCGGCGTAGCCGAGTCCCCGCGGTCCGTGGGTGTCCTCGGCGGTGCGCAGCGGCGTCACCAACGGTCGCGGTGCACCTTTGGACACCGGGATGTCGCCGGCGCCGCACAGTTCCAGCAGCCCCAGGTTGTTCTCGCACACCTGGTCCACCGCGACGTTGCCGCCCGTGGAGGCGATTCCCACGAGGTCGACACCGTCGCTGGCCAGCAGATAGGCCAACGCCATCGCGTCGTCCACCCCGGTGTCGACATCGACGAAAACCGGGATGCCGTCCGTGGATTCAGCCGCCGTGGTCATTTCGAAGACCCTACCGTCACCGACCGGGTCTGGCCGTGATCACCAGTGCACGCCGGGCACCAGTCGCGCAGCGCGTTTGACCGGGCCTGGTATCCGCACCCGGGGAACCCGGGCAGCCGGGCGCGGCCGGCGTGTCACGTTGACGGCGGCCGGGGCCTGCGTTCCGCGCGCCGCGGCGGAATCCGGATAACCCAGATACAGCTGGTGCAGCAGCCGCCGCGACAGCTTCGGGGCCAGGTAACGACCGGCGTCTCCGAGCGTGCCCAAGGGGGTGTCGATGCGCACCGGCTTGTCGATCAACCCGCGCACCACCATGGCCGCGGCGTGTTCGGCGCTGATCGCCGGTACCGGGTTCAGCCGTCGTGACGGGGTGATCATCGGTGTGCGGACCAGGGGCATGTGGATGGTTGTGAACGTCACATGACTCGACAGCGTTTCCGTCGAGACCACCTCGGCGAACGCATCCAGTGCCGCTTTGGTGGGGAGGTAGGCCGAATACCGCGGCGAGCTGGCCTGCACTCCGGCGCTGGAGACGTTGACGACATGGCCGAACCGTCGTTCCTGCCAATGCGGGAGCAACGCCAGGACCATGCGGACCGCGCCGAAATAGTTCACCGCCATGACCCGCTCGTAGTCGTGGAACCGGTCGGTGGAGGCGCCGACAGATCGCCGGATCGAGCGCCCGGCGTTGTTCACCAGGTAGTCGACATGACCGAAGCGGCCCAGGATGTCGGCGACGGTGTGCTCCACCGAGGCGGAGTCGGTGACGTCGCAGGTGTAGGCATGCGCCTGCCCGCCGGCGCGGCGGATCTCGGTGATCAGCTCGTCGAGTGCCTGGCCGTTGCGGGCCAGGGCGAACACCGTCGCCCCTCGGGCGGCTACCGCAAGGGCCGCGGCCCGGCCGATGCCGCTGGATGCGCCGGTGATGATGACGTGCCGTCCGGCCAGCGGTTCGCCGGACTGATGCTGCTGCGCCCAGAAACGCCACAGCGCCGGCGCATACGACCGGAACTCTGGCACCTCGATACCCGTCCCGCGCAACGCTTCTCGGGTGTGCTCGGCGGTGAACTCCGACGTCATGGCCACGGAGTCGAAGAGCTCGGCCGGAATGCCGAGTTGGGTGGCCGCCATGTTGCGCCACACTTTCGCTCGCCCGCGTGCCTCGAGGAACGAAGCGGCGACCGCGTCGGGCATCGCGACGGGGTGGAGGGGCAGCCCCGCCGCCGGGGCGAGGGCACGGTAGAACCCCCGCGGGCCCACCGACTTCGGCGCCGTCAGGTGAAACGTCTGGCCGTCGTAGCCGTCGGTGTGTATGAGCGCCGTCAGCGCGTCGGCCACGTAGTCGACCGGCACGATGTTCATCCGGCCCACATCGGGCAGCGCGAGCGGGGTGAGCCGCGGAAGTGTCGCGAGCTTGGCCAGCAGGTCGAAGAAGTAGTAGGGGCCATCGATCTTGTCGATCTCGCCGGTTCGTGAGTCGCCCACCACCACCGCGGGCCGGTAGATGCGGAAGCGTAATCCCGGTGTGCTGCGCACCAGCTTCTCGGCGTCGAACTTGCTCTGGTGATAGGGCGTCGGCAGCTGTTGGCCGAGGTCGAAATCGTCCTCGGTGAACACTCCGGCGTAGGTGCCGGCCACCGCGATCGACGACACGTGATGCAGCAGTGCGCTCTGCCGCACGCTCACGTCGATCACCGCGCGGGTGCCGTCGACGTTGGCGGCACGCTGATCGGCCTCCGGTGCGGTCACGTCGTACACCGCGGCGCAGTGCACCACATGGTCGACGTGGCCGAGCTCGTCGGCCAGGCCGAGGCCGGGTTGAAGGAGGTCACCGATCAGCGGGGTGACCAGGCTGCTCCAGGGCTGACGATCGAAGCGGCCCAGCGACGACGCCCGCACCAGCACCTGGATGTCGGCGTCCGGGTCGGATTGCAGGATTCGGCTGACGACGTGGCGCCCGATGAACCCGGTACCGCCGGTAACGACATAGCGCATGAGGTCATGGTGCTCGCTCCATCGCGCCGCGTCAACCAACCTTGACAGGGGGTGCGGTTGTGACAACTACAGCCGGGCAAGGGCGACGTAGCCGGAGCTCAGGGCCGGAGTCTGCGACAGCGGGTCCAGATCGGTACGGTCCATCAGCAGATTGCGGTTGACGCCGAACGATTCCGGGGGACGCCCGCCGCGAGGATCGAAAACCCGTGAGCCCCAACCATGTTCAACCACCAGCAAGCCTGGGCGCGGCCGCTCGGACACCGACGCCACCAGCTCCACCGAGCCGACGGGGGAGAACAGCCGCACCCGATCACCGTCGGCGATGCCGTACAGCGCCGCGTCGGCAGGATTGATCAGCACGCCGTTGTCCCTGCCCGCCGGATGCAGACCGGGCAATTCGTTGAGCCACGAGTTCATCGAATGCCGGTGCCGGCGATTGCCCAGCTGGAACGGATACCCCTCGGGCGCCACCGGATGTGGCCCGGCCAGCAGTTCGCGGGCCCGGGCGACGAACTCCGCGGGCGCCACCTGCACCAACTTGTCCGGGGTGCGCAACGCCTGGGCGAAGTGGCCGTACTCGCGCGGGCCGAGCACCAACCCGTGCGGATTGTCCTCCAGATCACGCCAGGTCAGCCTGCGGCCGTTGACTTTCCGGCTCGTCAACACCATCAGCCGGTGCAACCAATGCGGCCCGAACTCCAGCGACGGCCGCCGGGCCCACGAGGCGACACGGCGGGTGGCCGAGATGAAACCGTTGACTCCGCGCGCACCGAACAGCGGCCGGCGCATGGCGATCGCGAGGTCGGTGAAGATACGCCACTCCTCCCGCACCCCGGGCGGCGGCTGCACAGCTCGCCGGCCGTACTGGATGTAGGGCTGGTCGTGCATGCCGCTGGTGAACGCCAACAGATCGTCGCGCTCCAGCCAGTGTGCGGCCGGGAGCAGCCAGTGCGCGTGCCGATGACTCTCGCGCTGCACCAAGTCGATGGCCACCAGCAGATCCAGCCCGGCCAGCGCCGCGTCCAGCCGGGCGCCGTCGGGCCCGGACACCACCGGGTTGCCGCTGTTGATCAGCATCGCCCGGATCTGGCCACGGCCGGGGGTGGTGATCTCGTCCGGCAGTTCGGCCAATGCGTGGGCGCCGGCCACCATCTCGCGGCCGGCCAGCCGGCTGCGATGGGGTTGCTCTTTGACCATGTCGAACAAGCGCAGGGTGTCGATGTACCCGCGTTCGAAGCGTCGTCCGCCCGGACGGTCCATCCGCCCGGTGATGAGGTTGAGGACATGACCGAGCCACTCGGCGACCGTGCCCGAGGCGTGCAGCGACACCCCGGTGCGGGTCACCACCATGGCGCCGCGGGCTGCCGCGAAATCCCGTGCCACTTGTTCGATCTCAGGCCGTCGCACCCCACACCGCAACGCCAGGTCATCGAGATCGCACGACGCCACCAGGGCTCGCAGCTCGTCTGTCCCGGTGGCCAGTTCGCTACAGTCGCGGCGATGCTCGAGGCCCTCGTCGAAAATCACCTTGACCATCGCCAGCAGCAGCGCCCAATCCTGGCCCGGCTGCACCGCCAGATGCACATCGGCGCGTTCGGCGCTCTCGGTGCGCACCGGATCCACCACCACGATCGTCGCACCGGCCTTCTGGCGCTCCAGCGCCCGGCGCCAACCACCGGGCGCCGACTCCAGCCAATTCCAGGCGCTCACAGCGGGATTGGTGCCCACCAGCAGGAAGTAGTCGCAGCTGTCGATATCGGAGACCAGCGCCAGCAGTTGCGAGCCGTACATCGCCGAGGACACCACATGCATGGCGTTCTGGTCCACCGACCCCACCGCATACCGGTTACGGGTGCCGATCGCGTCCAGCCAGGCGTTCATGAAGACGATGTTCGACGACGAAAAGCCGGCGGGATTGCCGTAATACGCGCCCACCGCGTCTGGGCCGCCCGCGTCGATGACGGCGTTGAGCCGCACCGCGATATCGGCCAGCGCCTCCTCCCACGAAGCCTCGACATAACCGTCGCCGACGCGGCGCATCGGGGCAAGGATACGGCGAGGATGTTCCACCACTTGGGCGGCGTTGCGGCCCTTGGCGCAGAAATCCTGCCAGCTGTGCGGATTCTGCTTGTCTGCGGCGATCTTGGTGACGCGATTGTCGCTGACGGTGACGTCGACTCCACACGAGGCCAGGCAGTACCGGCAGAACGTGTGGGTGACACTCATGATTGCGCGAGGCCGTCCCAGCTGACCAGCGTCCAGCCCGTCACCGGGTTGCCCTTGATCACCACCTGACCGACATTCGGCAGCGGATGCGACCGCAGCAGTTCCCCGTCCGGATTGGAGACGTTCATCTGCGTCCAGGTCATGATCGCGCCGGCGTGGGAGAAGGCGACGGCGTTCTTGTCGCCGCTTTCGTAGATCCGCTGCACGGCTTCGGTGAACTCCTCGTTGAACTGGTTGCCGTCGATGGCGCCGGGGATCCGGGCGTCCCGCTCACCCTGCAGCCATTGCATGGGTGCCAAGCCGTAGGTGGAAACGGCGTCGGCCTCCGGCGTGCCCTCGAACCACCCGGCCGGGATCTCCTGCAGCCCCGGCAACACGTCGACCTGCTCGCCGAGGTCCTCGGCCAACGGTGCGGCGGTCTGCTGCGTGCGCACCATCGACGAGGCATAGATGCCGTCGAAGTCTTTGTCGCGCAACTCGTCTGCCACCTGCTCGGCTTGTTTCTGGCCGTCGGCGGTGATGCTGGGGCCCGGCACCGAGGTGTCGATCAGCCCGGAGGCGTTGCCCTCGGACTCGGCGTGCCGCACGAAGGTCACCGTGATCGATTCCGGGGGTGGAGGTTCCGAACCACACGCACCCACCACTGCCACCGCAGCAACCGTGACCGCCGCCTTGACGAACCTGGGCATCTAGCGCCGCCTTCCCAGATAACCTTCCTGGGTCACCGTACAGACCAGTTCGCCGCTGCGGTTGTAGATCAGCCCAGTTCCCAGCCCCCGGCCGCCGATCGCGCTGGGTGCGCGCTGGTCGTAGAGCAGCCAGTCGGAGAAATCGACGGGACGGTGAAACCACATGGCATGGTCCAGCGACGCCATGGTCTCCATGTTCTGCCACGTCTTGCCGACGCCCACCTGCACCGGGTCCAGGATCGTCCAGTCGCTGACATAGCCCAGCAGACAGGTCGCCAGTAGTGGATCTGTCAGCAACTGCGGTGGCGGTGCGGATTCCACCCGTAGCCACAGCCGGCACACCGCCTCGTCGGGAACCCCGGCGTCGACGGCCACCCGGGGTGGGGGATCGATGTAGCGCATCTCGAACAGCCGCAGCCGCACCAGCTCCGCATAGCCCTCGTCGATGTAGGGCGCCAGCTGCTCTTCGAGGCTGGGGAGGCTCTCCGGGGCGGCGACCAGGGGCATGGGCTGGTGGTAGTCGCCGTTGTCGATGGGCTCGATGAACGAGACCATCGCTTCCATCACCACCACCTCGCCCTGCCGGGTGGTCACCCGGCGAGTGGAGAAGGTGCGGCCCTGCCGCAGTGAGACGACGTCGTACTCCAACGGGCGGTTGGGGTTGCCCGGGCGCAGGAACGACACGTGCAGGCTGTGCAGCAGCCGGCCCGGCACCGTGCGTGCGGCCGCGGCCATGGCCTGGGCGACGACCTGCCCGCCGAACACGCGCACCCGTTCCACATCGTCGACCGGCTGCGGCCCGAGGTAGGTGCCGCCGCCGACATCCTCGACGGCGAACAGTTCCAAGACGTCCTTCAGTGTCTGCGGCACGCCTTCTATAAGGCCATGTCTGTCGCCGCGGCGCGCATCCGGGTCAGTAATGTCGGGGGAAAGAGATGCGAAGGGAGCCTCAATGGCGATCGATCCGACGGCCATCGGCGCGAAGGCCGACCCCTACGTCTTCGAGTGGACCGACCGCGACACCATGCTCTACGCGCTCGGCGTCGGTTGCGGCACCGCCGATCTCGCCTTCACCACCGACAACAGCCACGAGGTGACCCAACAGGTGTTGCCCACCTACGCGGTGATCGCCTGTATCGGTTTCCCGGCCATCGGCAAGATCGGCGAGTTCAACTTCGGGATGTTGCTGCACGGCTCGCAGCAGATCCAGCTGGCCAGGCCGCTCCCGCCGGCGGGCAAACTGCTGGTGGAGTCCGAAGTGGCCGACCTGCAGGACAAAGGTGAAGGCAAGAACGCCATCGTGATGCTGCGGGCGCGCGGAACAGACCCGAGCACCGACGAGGTGGTGGTGGAGACGCTGGCGACCTTCGTCATCCGCGGCGCCGGCGGATTCGGCGGGCAACCCGGCACGCGGCCCGCGGCTCCGGAACTGCCGCAGCGGGAGTCGGATTCGCGTACAGCGATGCCCACGCGTGACGATCAGGCGTTGATCTACCGGTTGTCCGGTGACCGCAACCCCTTGCACAGCGACCCCTGGTTCGCGCAGACCCTCGCCGGCTTCCCTAAACCGATCCTGCACGGGCTGTGCACCTACGGTTTCGCGGGCCGCGCCCTGGTCGCCGATCTCGGTGGCGGCGACGCCTCGCGGATCACCGGGATGTCGGCACGGTTCACCTCACCGGTGTTCCCGGGGGAAACGCTCACCACGTCGATCTGGCGCACCGAACCCGGCCAGGCCCTGTTCACCACGGAGGCGGCCGCCCCCGACGGTTCGGGATCGCGGCTGGTGCTCGAAGACGGGGTCGCCACCTTCACTGCGTGACGGCGCCCGCCGAATTCGGGCGATCCCACGTTGCGAACCGCCGTGGCTGCCAGGATGAACCGCATGCGGCTGATCGTCGGTTACCTCGCCACCCCCAGCGGCGATGACGGATTGACTCTCGGGGTACGGCTGGCCCGCACCCTCGGTGCGGCGCTGGACCTGTGCCTGGTGCTGCCCCGTGACCGGATGCGCCCCGGTCTGGTGCCGGACGGCGGGTACGACGAGATTTTGGCCGATCATGCGCAATCCTGGCTCGATGCCGCCGCCGCGTCGGTGCCCGAGGACATCGAGGTAGCCACACACGTGAACTCCAACGAGTCGTTCGCGGCCGGTCTGATCGAGGAGTCGGCCCGGTTGGGTGCGGAGGCGATCGTCGTCGGGGCCGCCGGGGACGGCCTGATCGGACGATATTCCATCGGGTCGGTCACCGGGGAGCTGCTGCATTCCGCGCCGGTGCCTCTGGCTCTGGCGCCGCGGGGCACCCGCCATTCCAAGGTGGAACGGGTCCGTGAGGTCACCTGCGCGCTGGGGCAACTGCAGGGCGCCGACCTGTTGTTGTCGACGGCGGTGCGGGCCAGCGCCGCGGCGGGTACCCCGCTGCGGCTGGTGTCGCTGGTGGCGCTGGACCCGATGTTCGGTTCGCTGCGCGGTGACGACGAGGCCGTGCGTCAACGCGCCCTCGATCATGCCCGCCAAACTCTGGAGACGGCCAAACACGAACTGCCCGAGGGATTCCCGGTGGAAGCCACCATTGTGGACGGCCCGTCGGTGGAGTCCGCGGTGAACAAACTCGACTGGCGCGATGGCGACCTGATCATGGTGGGTTCCAGCCGGCTCGGCGCGCCGCGCAGATTGTTCCTCGGCTCCACCGCGGCGAAGATGCTGCGTGTCCTCGAGGTGCCCATGGTCGTCGTACCCCGGGAACAATTCGGTGAGGAGGACCTGCCATGACCGAAACGTCATCCGGAGACCAGTTGCACCGCGCCGAAGCAGATGCGGGTCTGGTTGCCAAAGGTCTGGCCGCCGGGAAGGTCGGTACGTTCTCCGGTGCGGTGCTCGGCATTTCGTCGGTGGCGCCCGGCTACACGCTGACCGCGAGCATCGGCTTGATCGTCGCCGCGGTGGGGCTGAAGATGCCGGCCATCTTCATCGCCGGTTTCATTCCGATGTTCCTCACCGCGTACGCCTACCGCGAGCTGAATTCGCGGGCACCGGACTGCGGCGCGTCATTCACGTGGTCCACCAAGGCATTCGGTCCCTACGTCGGCTGGATGTGTGGCTGGGGCATGGTGATCGCCACCATCATCGTGCTGTCCAATCTGGCCGCCATCGCAGTCGAGTTCTTCTACTTGTTCATCGCCGAACTGGTGGATCAGCCGTCGATCGCCGACCTGGCCTACAACACCGCCGTCAACATCGTCAGCACACTCGCGTTCCTGGGCGTGGCCACCTTCATCGCCAGCCGTGGTATCACCACCAGCGAGAAGGTGCAGTACGTGCTGGTCGGGTTCCAGATGATCGTGCTGGTGGCCTTCGCGGTCGTGGCGATCGCGCATGTGGGCCGCGGGGACGCGCCGGCGGGCCTGAGTTTCGACCTCGACTGGTTCAACCCCTTCTCCGGTCTGGCCATGGGCGCGTTCGTCATCGGTGTCACCGGCTCGATCTTCGCGTTCTGGGGATGGGACACCTGCCTGACCCTCGGCGAGGAGTCCAAGGACCCCACCAAGGTGCCGGGGCGCGCCGGATTGCTCTGTGTGATCTCGATTCTCATCACCTATCTGCTGGTTGCCGTCGCGGTGATGATGTATGCCGGCGTCGGGGAGGAGGGCCTGGGACTGGGCAACGAGGAGAACTCGGCCAACGTGTTCGGAGCGCTGGCCCGTCCGGTGCTCGGTGACACCGGAGGGCTGGTGCTGTACCTGGCGGTGTTCGCCTCCTCGATCGCGAGCCTGCAGACGACGTTCCTGCCTGCCGCGCGCGCCATGCTGGCGATGGGGGCCTACGGTGCGTTCCCGAAGAAGTTCGCCGAAATCAGCCCGCGGTTCCTCACACCGTCGTTCAGCACCGCGGTCGCCGGTCTGGTGACCGGTGTCTTCTACACCCTGGTGAGCCTGCTGTCGGAGTCGATACTGCTGGATACCATTGCCGCCCTTGGCATCATGATCTGCTGGTATTACGGCATCACCGCGTTCGCCTGTGTCTGGTACTTCCGCGGTGAACTGTTCGCCAGCGCGCACAACGTCGTTTTCAAGTTCCTGTTCCCGCTGCTGGGTGGATTGATTCTGGCGGCCGTGTTCATCATCTCGGTCAAGGAGAGCATGAACCCGGACAACGCCAGCGGCGCGTCCATCGGTGGCATCGGCCTGGTGTTCTTCATCGGCTTCGGTCTGTTGTTGCTGGGGGCGGTACTGATGTTGGTCATGCGCTCGCGCCGCCCGGAGTTCTTCACCGGAGCCACGATGGACAGGGCCGTTCCCACCGACCGTTTCTGAGCCCTGCTGTCGGTTTCTCGTCATGTGGTGGACACACCGCTGTGACCTGCGGTAAACGCGAGTTGTGATCTTGATCTCCCGAAGTTGACGCGTGTCAAGCCGCGTGCGACAACTGTGGTTGTCGCGCACGAAAACCACACGAAAAGGGGGATGTATGACAGGTATCGCCGACAGGGTGAAAATCAGTACCGCTGCCGTTGCGCTCACGGCGGCAGCAGTGCTCACGCCGGCAGCGCTGGCCCAGGCGGACGAGGACATCACGGCTGCAGCTGCACAGGCGGTCGGCAACTCCGCGTTCCTGGCCACCGCGTATCTCGATGACACCGCGGGCGCTCTGGTAGGACCGTCGGAAACGCCGTACAACGCACCGCTGCAGAACAAATGGATCTGGATCGGCGAATCCAACCCGGAGCCGCCGGCGCCGTACGCCACTCTGTTCCATCTCGACCCGATGGTTCTGGTGTCACAGCTTCCCGAACCCGTTCGCGAGTTATACGGTTGGTTCACCAAGAACATCCACTTCGAGACGTGTGTCCTCGGAGCGTCGGTGAAATTCGGGCCGTACGGCACGGTCACCGGCGCGCTGGCCCGGAGCTGCTAGCTCGGGGGCTTCGAGTTCAGGCGCAAGAGGTCTGTTCGAGACCGGTGCTGGTGCTTCACGGTCGGACCACCGTGAAGCACCAGCGCTCCCTAATCCGTTTGCGCCGTATGGCACTGTGGTCATGTGAGTCAGTGGTCAGTACGGTCTGCGACCGACGACGACCAGCAGGCGATGTCGCGGCTGGCCGCAACCTGTTTCGGCGCCTACACAACCCCCGAGAGTCAGCCGCCGTGGAAGGTGATGGTGGCCGACAACGGCTCGCTCGTTGTTCCCGACGGTGACGACATCATCGGAATGGCGCGCTATCTCGACATGGAGCTGACGGTGCCCGGCGGCGCCATCGTGGCCACCGCCGGGGTGTCCGCGGTCGCCGTGGCACCCACTCACCGCAGGCGGGGGGTGCTGCGAGACATGTACGCCGAACTGCACCACCGGGTCGCGGCGGACGGTTATCCCATCGCCGCGCTGACCGCCAGCGAAGGCGGCATCTACGGGCGTTTCGGATACGGCCCGGCCACCATAGAACGGCGCTTCGCGGTGCAGCGGCGGTTCGCCCGGTTCCACGCCGACGCCTTCGATGACGGTGAGGTGCGGCTGGTGCACCCCGGCGAGCACCGCGCCGAGTTGGCCGAGATCTACGACCGCTGGCGGCGCGCCACTCCGGGCGGTCTGGCCTGCCCCGACGCGCTGTGGGACGACCTGCTGGCCGACCGGGAATCCGACCGCGACGGCGGCACAGCATGGTTCGGACTGCTGCACCCCGACGGATGGGCCCTCTACCGGGTCAAGCACGGCGCCACCATGGTGGCCCACGTGGAGGCCGTGACCGCCGTGACCCCGCAGGCGCACGCGGCGTTGTGGCGCACGCTGCTCGGTCTCGACCTGATCGAGGAAGTTCTCATCGACACCTTCCCGGCAGACCCGCTGCCGTACCTGCTGGTGGACTCGCGGCAGGTGAAGACCACCTGGCAGGAGGACGCCCTGTGGCTGCGGATCATGGATGTCCCGGCTGCGCTACAGGCGCGCCGGTACCTCGCCGACGTCAGCATGGTCTTGGATGTGGGCGACCGGTTCCGTTCTGACGGCGGACGATTCATGCTCGAGGTGCGCGACGGTGAGGCCAAGTGTGCACCTTCGGATGCGCCGGCAGATCTGCGGCTCGACCTCGATGTGCTCGGCAGTGTCTACTTCGGTGTGCACAGCGTGCTCGACCTGGCGGCGGCCAACCGGATCCGGTGCGGTGACCGTGCACTAGTGGTTCAGATGGACCAGGCGTTCCGCAGCGACGTCCCCGCGGAGCTCGGTTTTCACTTCTGATCCGGCGTGCCCACTTCCGGACGCCGCATCCGCAGGATGTCGTGAAGTTCGCGGCGCGGGGCCTGCGGCAGGTACTCGTCGAGCTCGGGGGCGCGGCCCACCCGGATCAGCACCTGCGGTACCCCGTGACGGTTGACCAGTTCGGCGACCACCGCACGGGCGGCGGCGACTTCGGTCACGTGGGACACCGTGCATGTGGCCAGCCCGGCGGCGGTGCATTCCAGTAGCACCGTGGACAGTGCCTCGCCGCAGGCCACCGCATCGGCGGGGGTGTCGTCGGGGGTCGACAGCACCAGTATCACGGCCTGGTCTTGGTCCGCCCCGCGGTGCGTCGCCGGGTGTCCGGCGGCCGGGAAGTTGCGGTTGGCGGGCACGCGGTCGTTGTCGGCGACACTGTTGAGCAGTGCCGGTGGAATGCCTTGGTCGAGTTCGAATGGCGCTGTCCACCAATCCAACTCGGCCTGGTAGGAGGCGTCGTATCGACGTGTCGCCTCGGTCAGGGCCGATGCTTCGAGCAACTCGGGTAAGAGCGCCGCGGGGAGCACGTCGAGACGGGCGGAATCGTCGTCGATCAGGTGCTGCAGAACCGGCACCAGGACGTTGAGTCCCTCGGGCGCCCGCAAGGGCAGCCGGTCGGTGTGGCGGCGCAGGATGGCGTCGGCCCGGCACCGGGTGGCGGCCGAAACGAACTCGGCAGGCCAGAACTCGATGGTCGCCAGATGCTCGGGCCGGTTCGGGTTCGGGAATCGTTCGACGAAGGTCTGCCATCCCGATGCGGCCGCGGCCACCCGGAGATGATCCAGCGCCGCCCCGCAGCTGATCAGAGCTTCCCGCCCACCACGATCGGTGTGGCGGACGATACGGCTGCGATCGAGCCAGAGCTGCAGGCCCGTGCCGTCGATCACCCACTGCCAGGGCTGACTGTTGTGCAGGGACGGCGCGCGCCCGGCCAGCTCGACGACCTTCTTGATCAGGTCGATGTTGGCCACTGTGTCATCGGTCTTGACTGTGTCACTCATTTTCACCACCACCGCTCCCACTGTCCGTCGCGGGCAGGGGACGCCGAAAGGCCACAAAGTCCCGGGCATCGAGGACTTCGGGCACTGGTTGCGCCGTGCGTTGCAGCCCGACACTCGAGGACATGACCGCCGACCGGATGATCATCGAAGCGGTGATGCCCCGCTACGACGCGGTGCTGACCGAACACTGTGTGGTGGAAGCCGACCCGCGGTGCGTGCTTCAAGTGGCTCGCGAGCTGGACCTGTTGACGGTGCGGACCCCGATTCTGCTGGCGGCGATGTGGTTGCGCGGGCTGCCGGCGAGGTTGGTCGGCGCAGCGCCGCCGGTGCCCACGTCGCTGGTGATCGCGGACGGCGGGTTGCCAGGGTGGCTGGTACTGGGCAGCGACGAGCGCGAGATCGCGTTCGGTGCGGTGGGCCGGTTCTGGACCCCGGTGATCGAGTGGCGTCAGGTGACGGTCGACGAGTTCACCCGCTTCGCCGAGCCGGGGTGGGGCAAGATCGCGGCCAATCTCTCGGTGCGGCCGTACGGACACCGGACGCTGTTGAGCTACGAGTGCCGCACCGTCACCACCGACGCGGCCGTACGTCGCCGGTTCCTGCTGTACTGGCACCTGGTCCGGCCGTTCGTCGGACATGTTCTGCGGGCGACGCTGGCGACTGTCAAAGCCCACGCCGAGACCATTCGGCCAGGATGCGATGGGCAGGTTGAGATGAGCCCCGAGCCTGCGCTGATTCGGGGTGAAACGGAGGGCGACGTCACCGACTGAGCATCGTGAATCCGGTGTTGGGGTGCGTTCCTCGAACGGTGCCGCTCGAACAATTGTTCGATAGACTGCTGCGGTGGACAAGTTCCTCGGGCCGCCCAGCTGGGGCGAGATGGAGCGGGTGCTCAACAGCAAGCCGCGCCGCGCCGGCATGCCGTTCAAAGAGCCCACCGGTGACGGCGGGGACAGTCCGGCATGGTCGCGCAAGCGGGAGGCGTACGAGCCCACCGGAGAGCAGCGGGTCCGGTCCCGGATGCCCTATGCCGAATTGCACACCCATTCGGCCTACAGTTTCCTCGATGGGGCCAGTACCCCGGAAGAACTTGTCGAGGAGGCTGCGCGGCTGGACCTGCGTGCCATCGCGCTGACCGACCATGACGGTCTCTACGGCGTGGTGCGATTTGCCGAAGCCGCGCGCGAACTCGACATGCAGACGGTCTTCGGCGCGGAGCTGTCGCTGGGCAACGGTGCCCGTACCGAGGTCCCGGATCCGCCGGGTCCGCATCTGTTGGTGCTGGCGCGTGGACCGGAGGGTTACCGGCGGTTGTCGCGGCAGATCTCGACTGCGCACCTGGCCGGCGGCGAGAAGGGGAAACCCCGGTATGACTACGACACGCTGACCGAGGCGGCCGGCGGGCACTGGCACATCCTCACCGGATGCCGCAAAGGCCATGTCCGGCAAGCGCTGTCGGACGGCGGCCCGGAGGCCGCGGCGGGCGCACTCGCGGACCTGGTGGACCGGTTCGGTGCGGACCGGGTGAGCATCGAGCTGACCCACCACGGCCACCCGCTCGACGACGAACGCAATGCCGTCCTGGCTGCGTTGGCGCCGCGGTTCGGGGTGGGGCTGATCGCCACCACCGGTGCGCACTTCGCCGCACCGGACCGTGGCCGGCTGGCCATGGCCATGGGCGCCATCCGGGCGCGGCAGTCTCTCGACGAAGGGGCAGGTTGGCTCGCCCCGCTCGGTGGCGCACACCTGCGCTCGGGTGACGAGATGGCCCGGCTGTTCGCTCAGCGGCCCGAGATCATCACCGCCGCAGCTGAACTGGGGGAGCAGTGCGCTTTCGGTCTGCAGCTCATCGCTCCGCAACTGCCGCCCTTCGACGTACCGGACGGCCATACCGAAGACAGTTATCTGCGGGAGCTGACCATGGCGGGTGCCATGCGGCGCTACGGGCCACGCGATGCCGCACCCCAGGCGTACGCACAGATCGAGCGGGAACTCGACATCATCTCCAGACTGAACTTCCCGGGCTACTTCCTGGTGGTGCACGACATCACCCAGTTCTGCCGCAACAGCAAGATCCTGTGCCAGGGCCGGGGTTCGGCGGCCAACTCCGCGGTCTGTTATGCGTTGGGTGTCACCGCCATCGATCCCATCGCCAACGACCTGCTCTTCGAGCGGTTCCTCTCACCCGCGCGGGACGGGCCACCCGATATCGACATCGACATCGAATCCGACCTGCGGGAGGAGGCCATCCAGTACGTCTACAACAAATACGGCCGTGACTACGCCGCACAGGTGGCCAACGTCATCACCTACCGTGGCCGCAGCGCCGTCCGCGACATGGCCCGCGCGCTGGGCTTTTCCCAAGGCCAGCAGGACGCATGGAGCAAGCAGATCGGCCAGTGGGGAAACCTGGCCGAATCCGAGCACGTTGCCGGTGTTCCCGAACCGGTGATCGACCTCGCCATGCAGATCAAGAACCTGCCTCGGCACATGGGCATCCACTCCGGCGGCATGGTGATCTGCGACCGGCCCATCGCCGATGTATGCCCGGTGGAATGGGCGCGGATGGAAAACCGCAGTGTGCTGCAGTGGGACAAAGATGATTGTGCGGCAATAGGTTTGGTGAAATTCGACATGCTGGGCCTGGGAATGCTCTCGGCTCTGCACTACGCCATCGACCTGGTGGCCGAACACAAAGGCCTCGAGGTGGACCTGGCCAAGCTCGATCTCTCGGAGGCGGCCGTCTACGAGATGCTGCAGAAAGCCGACTCGGTGGGGGTGTTCCAGGTGGAGTCGCGGGCGCAGATGGCCACCCTGCCGCGACTGAAACCGCGGGTGTTCTACGACCTGGTGGTGGAGGTGGCGCTGATTCGGCCCGGGCCGATCCAGGGCAACTCGGTGCATCCCTACATCAGCAGACGCAACGGTGTGGAACCCGTTGTCTACGATCACCCGTCGATGGAACCGGCGCTGCGGAAAACCCTGGGAGTGCCGCTGTTCCAGGAACAGTTGATGCAATTGGCGGTCGACTGCGCGGGTTTCACCGCCGCCGAGGCCGACCAGCTGCGCCGGGCCATGGGTTCCAAACGGTCCACCGAGAAGATGCGGCGACTGCGTGGCCGGTTCTACGACGGTCTGCGTGAGCAACACGGCATCACCGGGCCGTTGGCCGACCGGATCTACGAGAAACTGGAGGCATTCGCCAATTTCGGTTTCCCGGAGAGTCATTCGCTGTCGTTCGCGTCGTTGGTGTTCTATTCCTCGTGGTTCAAGCTGCACCACCCGGCGGCGTTCTGTGCGGCCCTGCTACGGGCTCAGCCCATGGGCTTCTACTCACCGCAGACGCTGGTGGCCGACGCGCGCAGGCACGGAGTGCTGGTGCACGGCCCGGATGTCAATGCCAGCCTGGCGCACGCCACGCTGGAGAACGCGGGTCTGGAGGTACGGCTGGGGCTGGGCGCGGTCCGGAACATCGGAGACGATCTGGCGCAGCGCATCGTCGACAACCGAGATGCCCACGGTCCCTTTGCTTCTCTGCTGGATCTCACCGGCCGGGTGCAGCTGTCGGTCCCACAGACAGAGGCGCTGGCCACCGCGGGCGCACTGGGTTGTTTCGGGATCACCCGGCGCGAAGGGCTGTGGGCGGCCGGGGCCGCGGCCGCGGAGCGTCCGGACCGGTTGCCGGGGGTGGGCTCGTCGTCGCACGTGCCCACCCTGCCCGGCATGAGTGATGTGGAGCTGGCGGCCTCCGATGTCTGGGCCACCGGCGTTTCACCCGACAGTTATCCCACCCAGTTCCTGCGCGACGACCTCGATGCCATGGGGGTGATCCCCGCTGCCGAGTTGCTGGGGGTACGCGACGGCACCCGGGTGCTGGTGGCCGGGGCGGTGACGCACCGCCAGCGTCCCGCCACCGCGCAGGGCGTGACGTTCATGAACCTCGAGGACGAGACCGGGATGGTGAACGTGGTGTGCTCGGTCGGGTTGTGGAGCAAACATCGCAAACTGGCGCAGACGGCGCCGGCGCTGATGGTGCGCGGCATCGTCCAGAATGCCTCGGGCGCGGTCACGGTGGTGGCGGACCGCATGGAGAAGTTGTCGATGCGGGTCGGGTCGAAGTCCCGGGACTTCCGCTGAGTGCACCGACCGGACAACTGCCCGCCCGCCCTGAGGACATCGGCGCGTTGCTCCGGGAACACCTCAGTAGGCGTCCACCGCGACGACGGCGTCGGCGAACTCCCGCGGCGCTTCCTGGGGCACGTTGTGCCCGATTCCGTCGAGCACCCGGTGCGAATAGGCGCCGCCGGTGAACATGGTGCGGTAGGCGGCGCCGTCTTTGTTCGGACCGTCGAAGTCGCTACCGATGGTGATCGTCGGCACCGAGATCTTGGGGTTCGTCGCCAACTGGTCGTCGAGCGCTGCGTATCGCGGGTCGCCGGGCGCCAGGCTCAGGCGCCAACGGTAGTTGTGGATCACGATCTGGACGTGATCGGGATTGTCGAAGGCGGTGGCACTTCGGTTGTAGGTGGCGTCGTCGAACTGCCATGCGGGTGAGGCTTCCTGCCAGATGAGCTTGTTGAATGCGTGGGTGTTGGCGCGGTAACCGTCTTCGCCGCGTGGTGTCGCGAAGTAGTACTGGTACCACCAGCCGTGTTCAGCTTCCGGTGTCAACGGTCGCTGGTTTGCGGCGAGGTTGACGATCAGATATCCACTCACCGATACCAGCGCCTTGCAGCGCTGTGGCCAGACCGCGGCCACGATGTCGGCAGTTCTTGCGCCCCAGTCGAATCCCCCGACAATGGCGCGCTCGATGTGCAACGCGTCCAGGAAGTCGACGGCATCCTGGGCCAGGGCGGCCTGCTGGCCCGTTCGGTTGGCGTTGTTCGCGCGAAATCGTGTGGTCCCGAATCCGCGCAAATAGGGCACCAACACCCGATAACCCTGCGCGGCCAGCAGCGGGGCCACGTCGACGTAGCTGTGGATGTCGTAGGGCCAGCCATGCAGCAGCAACACCACCGGCCCGTCCGGCGGCCCGGCTTCGGCGTAACCAACGGTCAGCTCGCCGGCGTCGACGCTCTTGAGCGGGGCGAATGAGGCCGGGGCGGCGTGTGCGGACGCACTGCTGAGAATCGAGGTGGCGGCAACAGTGAGGCCGAGTCCTTGGGCGAAAGCGCGACGAGTGAGCACAGGTTCATCGTGGTGAGGCCCCACTGGACTTGCAAGTCCAATGTGTCGACCTGCCCGGCGCTCTCCAGCAGCAGCTGGTCAGCGCGGGTCACACAGAGTGGACTTGTGAGTCCAATTTTTCTGTCGCACAGTGGTCGTGGTCAGCCGCGGACAGTGACGAACGCAGTGTGAACATGAACCCCGACGCTGACCGTAACCAGCTGTGGATTCGGTGTGTTTCAGAGATGGAGTGACGACGATGGCGCTTGACCAGTACTACCTGCTTGGCCGGTCCGGCTTACGCGTGAGCCGACTGGCGTTGGGAACGATGAACTTCGGGACCAGTGGTTACCAAGCCTCTTACGGGAAGACGATCGACGAATCACGCCCGATCCTGCATCAGTACCTCGACGCGGGCGGCAACTTCCTCGACACCGCGGACTTCTACACCGCCGGTGAGAGTGAGACCATCCTCGGGGAGCTCCTCGCCGAGGCCGGGGTGCGTGACCGGGTGGTGCTCACCACCAAATTCACCAACGGCATGTTCCCCGGGGACCCGAACGGAGGCGGCAACGGCCGCAAACACATGGTGCGAGCCGTGGAGGCATCATTGCGCCGGTTGCGCACCGACTACATCGATGTGTACCTCCTGCACTCCTGGGACCGGCTGACCCCGGTCGAGGAGGTGATGCAGACCTTCGATCATCTGGTGCGCTCAGGCAAGATTCGCTACGCCGGTGTCTCGGACACTCCGGCGTGGTATGCCGCCCAGGCGCAGACTTTCGCCGTGGCCAACAACCTCACGCCGTTGATCAATCTGCAGTTGCCGTACTCGCTGATCGAGCGGGTGATCGAGACCGAGCATGTCCCCATGGGGCAGAGCCTCGGCATGGGAATCACGGCGTGGAGTCCGCTGGGGCAGGGTTTCCTCAGCGGTAAGTACCACGCGGGGGATCGGGGTGTGGGCGGAAGCGGCCGGCTCAGTGTCACGGGCGCCTCGGCACTCGATCTGACCGACCGAGACTGGCAGCTGCTCACTCCACTGGCAGAGGTCGCCGACAAGCTCGGGGTGTCGATGGCGCAGGTCGCGATCAACTGGGTGGGGACCCAACCCGGCATCGCGGCGGCCATCGTCGGCGCCAGCAGTGCCCAGCAACTCGCCGGCACCATGGCCGCGCTGGATTTCGAGCTGCCTGCCGACCTGCGGGTCACCCTCGATCAGGCGAGCGCTGTACCGCCGCAATCGGTCTACAAGATGTTCACCCCGCAATACCAGCAGCTGATCATCAGCCCCGGGGTCAAGGTCGGCGACAAGCCCGGCGGCTACTGCGGCGACGTGCGTAACTGGGTGTGAGGTATCAGGACGGCATTCGCGTCCCGAACGTCCGCATGCTCATCGAGCACACGGTGGCCGGGAATCAGCGTAAGGTCGTGAGTATCGAGCAGCTCGGTTATGAGCGAATATGCTCGACTACAAAGGATGTCCGATGGCTTCGCTCACAACTTCTCGCAGTCCCTACGAAATTCGCCTCCAGCTCGTCACGGACACCATCAGCGCGCACTCCAAGCTGGACAACGCCGAAGCAGGCAAACTCGCCGAACACGTCCTGGCCACACTGAACTCGATTCCCGAAAAGGTGCGCTGAGCGCAGCCCCGCTGGGCTCCGCTTCTTCGGCGGCGCTTGGAGTCCGTGTGTCCGTCCGACTGCTCCCCACCGGGGTGGCCGCGCTATGAGCCGATATCAGCGGCTCATCTGGAGGTTTGACCATGACAGTCACCGTGACGCTCGCTGACGGCGGCATCGACAAATACATGCGATTCGGCGACAGATACATCGAGCACAAGGACGGCACGTTGGACGTGACGCGTGGCGGCGTGAAAGACGCATACCGCTACGAGTCGGGACAGTGGACCCATGTCGACGGCGATCGCAGTACATCGAAGAGGAACGGGTTCTGGCGCTGATCCCTCGCCGGACTCGCCGCCGGTGACCGCTGGGATGTGTTGCAGGCCAAGCGGTTTCGCTGCTCGGCGCGCAGAGAGATGGAGCGTATGAACCGATTGACCGGCCTTGACGGTTTCGCCTTGCACGGCGAAACATCCGTGATGTCCACCCACGTGACGGCTGTGTTGTTCTGCGACCCGACGGCGCGCGGCGAATTGACTGCAGGAGCGATCCACAAGCTGCTGGCCGAACGTACCGCGGCGATGCCGGAATTTCGTCAGCGCCTGCTCACCAAACTCTTCGGCTTGGGTCAGCCGTCATGGGTCGAGGACCCCGCGTTCGACGTCCAGAAGCATCTGCACCGCGTGCGGCTGGCCGAGCCCGGCACCATGCAGGAGCTGACCACTCTGATCGGCGAGCTGCACGCGCAGCCGCTGGACCGCAATCGTCCGCTGTGGGATGCCTGGGTGGTACAGGGTCTGTCCGATGGCAGGCTCGTGGTGCTGATCAAGTTCTCCCACGCGATGGCCGATGGGGTGGGCGCGGTGACGTCGGTGCTGCCCGCACTGATGTCCGGTGACCCGGATGCCGAGTTCGTCTCGGCGACACAGCAAGACGGCGCCGAGATGCCCGACGCTGCCGCCAGGGCGTGGGACGTGATCGATGAAATCGCGGCCAATACCGCTGTCGGCGTTCGGATCGCCGCCAGGTTGGGTCCCGTCGCGGTCAGATCGGTGGTCGAAACCGCGCGCGGATCGGTCCACCGGCTACTCGCAGGCGGCCCACAGCGAGGCGATGGTCCGGTGCCGGAGAAGGACGAGAGCTCACCGCGAACCCTGTTGAATGCCCCGCTCACCGCACGGCGCAGCGTCGCGTTCGCCGCGGTGTCGATGGAGGATCTGCGCGTCATCACCACGACGTTCGAGGTCACCGTCAACGATGTTCTGTTGACCGCGACGACATCGGCGGTGCGTCGGTGGTTGGAAATCCATGACACGGTGCCCAGCCGTCCGCTGCGCACCATGATGCCCATCTCGACACGTGGGGTCGACTGCGACGCGTCCAACAGCTGGTCCCCGGTCGTCGTCAAACTGCCGGTCGATCTGGCTGATCCGGCGCAGCAGCTGGCCAGCGTGCACGACGCCACAGCCAAGATCAAGAACGGACGACGGGCGGCGCCTCCGGTCAACCTCGCCGACGTCATCGACGTCGTTCCCCCTCTGGTCATCGGTATGGCCATGGGTGTCTACACCGGCCTCAAACTGTCGCGCTTCCACTCTCCGGTGGCTCATGCCATCACCTCCAACGTTCCCGGCCCCCGTCAGGAAATCTATTGCGCCGGAGCGCATGTCGTGGGTATCCACGCTCTGGCGCCGCTGCTCGAAGGGGCCAATCTCAACGTCACCGCCGTCTCCTACGGCGGCACATTGGCCGTGGGTGTCGTCGCTTGCCCCGACAACATCGACGATGTCGCATCGCTCGCGCGCGGCATCGAAGATGTGGTGGGCGAACTGAAAATCGAGGCCGACGAACGGGCCGGCCGGAATACCGGCGTCGTCCGCTCCAGCATCCGGTAAGCCTCAGGGCAGCCTGGTCACCTGCTGGACGTGCTCGGCGAGCATGCGGTACATCCGCCGAGTGGCGGCGACGGCCTCGGGATCGTCGCTCATGATGTTGTAACCGTGATCCACCCCGGCCACCTCGTGGTAGGCCACCAGCGCACCGGCCGCAGCCAATTTGTCTGCGTAGGAGGCGGCTTCGCCGCGTAGTCGGTCGAACTCCGCGGTGACCACCACGGCGGGAGCGATACCGTGCAGATCGTCACCGTTGGTGCCCCATGCCGGCGAGGCCAGCCGGTCGCGCCGTTGCTGCCGGTCGGGAATGTACGCGGTGTCGAACACCTCGCCCATCCAGGGTTTCATCACCGCCTTCAATCCCAGCGGACTGTGCTTGTCCCTGGTGGCCGTCACGAGATCCAGTGGCGCATAGTGCAATACCTGCAACAGAATTGGCGGGCCGCCGTTCTCCAGGGCCAACCGGGACGCCGCCGCCGCGAGGCTGCCTCCGGCGCTTTGACCACCCACGCACAGGCGGCCGCCATCCCAGTCGCGATGCTGCGATGACACCCACTGCAGTACATCGAAGATCTGCTCGGCCGGCGCCGGAAACCGGTGTCGGGGAGTCAGAACGTAATCGGTGTTGACCACGACCACGCCGGCGTGTGCGGCGAGGTAGCGGCACCACGGGTCGTCCTGGTCGCGGTGGCCGACGGCGAAACCACCGCCGTGGATGTTGACGTACACCGCCGGGGTGTGGTCCGGTTCAGGCTGCGGGTGATAGACGGTGGCCGAGACGGCGCCGTGCCTGGTCGGAATCGACAGCGCGCTCGTGTGACCTTCGATTTCGGGAAATCGCACTGTCTCCTTCGGTGCGGGACTGACGGTGGCGGCGAACAAGCGCGCCACGGAGTCGGCAGCCAAGCGTGTGCAGAGGCCGAACACGGCGTCTCCTTTTCCTCCCCATAGGGGGACCAGAACGGCTGTCGATCAACCCGCGGTGGGGGTGGTCCACACCTTGTCGACACCGATGGTGATCCGGGTGCTGTAATCGGCCATGGCGTCGGCGATCCCGATGCTCTCGGCGTGCCCGGCGTATTTGGTCCAGTAGGGCTCGTCGGTGCGGCAGTCGACCCCCTCGGCGTCGATGCGTGCGGTACCGCCGACCACGATGATGCCGCCGCCCTGGCCGTCCGAGTCGAGGTTCAGGCTCACCTGCGGATGCCTCCGGACGTGGGCCACCTTGGCCGCGCCGGGCAGGGTGTAGAGCGACAGTTCGGATCCGTTGAACAGGAACCAGATCAGCCGGGGCACCGGCAATCCGGACTGGGCGATCGTGGTCAGCCATCCGAAATCGTCGTTGGTGAGGCGGTCCGTCACCTCTGGCGTCAGTTCAGCGGTCATTCGTCCGAATGTAGTCTCCGGTCATGACCCTCAACCTGTCTGCCGATGAACTCCTGACGACCACCCGCTCGGTGCGCAAACGGCTCGACTTGGACAAGCCGGTGCCCCGCGAGGTGCTTCTCGAATGTCTTGACCTGGCATTGCAGGCGCCCACCGGGTCCAACGCCCAGGGCTGGCAGTGGGTGTTCGTGGAGGACGCCGAGAAGAAGAAGGCCATCGCCGACGTCTACCGCATCGCCGCAACGCCCTATCTCGAGGCGGAGAAGCCGCAGTACGGCGACAGCCGCGACGAGCGCACGCCCTTGGTCGTCGACTCGGCGAAGTACCTCAACGACCATCTGCACGAGGTGCCGGTGATGCTGATCCCGTGCCTGGAGGGCCGGCCCGACGGCGCCCCGGCCGGGATGAGCGCCGGCTTCTGGGGCTCGCTGATGCCGGCGACGTGGAGCTTCATGCTGGCGCTGCGGTCACGGGGCCTCGGCTCGGCCTGGACGTCGCTGCACCTGATGGGCGACGGGGAGAAGCAGGTCGCCGACATCCTGGGCATCCCGTTCGACAAGTACGCCCAGGGCGGGCTGTTCCCGATCGCCTACACCAAGGGCACCGACTTCAAGAAGGCCAAGCGGCTGCCCGCCGAAGAGCTGACGCACTGGGACACCTGGTAAGCGCGAGCGCTCACTTTTGTACGCGCTGAGCGGCGTGTTGCTGGACAAACACGCTCGCTCGCGCCAAGGGGGGCGGGGGGTCAGACGGCACCGGTGAACCCGTGCTGGCGCCACGCCTCGTACACGGCGACCGCCGCGGCGTTCGACAGGTTCAGGGAGCGCCGGCCGGCCAGCATCGGGATCCGCAGCTGCGCGGTGATATGCGGGTCGGCCAGCGTCTCCTGATCCAGGCCGGTGGGCTCGGGCCCGAACATCAACACATCACCGGGGAGGTAGCCGACGTCGGCGAACGAGGTGGTGGCGTGCGCGGTGAACGCGTACACGCGCTCGGGGCGCAGCGCCTCCCATGCCGCGGACAGCGAAGAGTGCACCGTCACCGACGCGAGGTCGTGATAGTCGAGGCCCGCACGTTTCAATTTGGGCTCGGAGAGGTCGAATCCCAGCGGCTCGACAAGATGTAATTCCGCACCCGTCGCGGCGACCATTCGAATGGCATTTCCGGTGTTCGGCGCGATACGGGGCGAGTAGAACATCAGTCGGAACATCACTCGATGATGTCAGTTCGGTTACGAATCATTTGCTCTGGACCGCCATTGACGGCCGTCAGTGCACCTAATGACTCCGCCTGTTCAGTGAGAACTGTGGAGCGCCTTTCCCGGTGCTGTCATACTGCTCGAATTGCCACGCGAATTGCGCCCACGACACTCTCGCCGCGGGTCGAATCAGCAGGAAGTCCTATGAACGAGGCCGAAGCACCACCAGGCAGCGGCGCGAATGCTCGCGCGGCGCGGGAGACGGACACGTCGCGGTGACGATGTTCGATCGGCCCGCCGGCGCTGGGGCAGGTGCCGGACAGCCGGGCGCCTATCCCGAACCCGCGTTGATACCGCCGGCCGCCGCACCGATCAGCAAGCCGCCGCGCTGGTCGCTGAGCAACTGGCCCGTGCGCTGGAAGGTGGTCGCCATCGCGCTGGTCCCGCTGTTGCTGGCCGGGGTGTTCGGCGGCGTGCGGGTATCCGCCAGCATCTCCGAGGCCCGCGACCTGAAAGTGGCCGCCGAGCGCGCCGACCTGGTGCCGGCGGTCAACGACTACATGGCGGCGCTGCAGAACGCGCTCGTGGCCAACGCGTCCAGCGGCGACGTCGGCGGGGCGGATGCCGAATACGACGCTGCCAGTGCCGAACTGCAGCAGCGCACGGACACCGTCGCGCCGGCTTCCGATGTGCGGTTGGCCGCGACCAACCTGCTGACGCTGGGGCGCGAGCTACTGGACCGGGTCGACGCCGGGAATGCGACTCTGCGCGAACAGGTCACCACGTTCTCGCCGCTGCTGCTGACCGCCGAAACGGCCATCACCGGATCGGTCCGGGTGGCCAACGAGAACGTCCGCGTGCAGGCCGAAGGCCTGGCGAGCGCCGTCGGTGCCCGCGGCCAGATGGCGATGCAGCGCATGCTCGTCGACGGCGGTGCGGCGTTGCCCGAACCGGAGTTGCGTTCGTCGATGGTGGCGCTCGCCGGCACCGAACCGTCCACCGTCCGCGGCATGGCCGAGTTGCTCGGCGGCGCCTCCGACGACGCGTCGAGCCTGCGCTCGCAGATGGTGCAGCGGCTCGAGGTGCTGTCCAATCCAGGCATTCCGCTGATCGGCAATCCTGATCTGCTGCAATCGATTCAGACCACCGACGACATCGCACAGCGGCTCATCACCGACACCACCGAGAGCATCACCACCACGGTGCGGGCCGAGGCCGCCGACGCACGCAGCGACGCCATCCGGGACGCCGCGGTGGTCCTGGTGACCATCCTGCTGGTGCTCGGCATCGTCGTCGTGGTGGCCCGGTCGTTGACCCGGCCGCTGCGCAGGCTGCGCGACGGCGCACTGAAGATCGCCCACGAGGATCTGCTGCGTGAAATCGACCGCGTCAAAGCCGGCGACGAACGCGAACCGGACCCGCTGCCCATCCACACCACCGAAGAGATCGGGCAGGTGGCCCACGCGGTCGATGAACTGCACACGCAGGCGCTGCTGCTGGCGGGTGACGAAGCGCGGCTGCGGGTGACGGTCAACGACATGTTCGAGACCATGTCGCGGCGCAACAAATCGCTTGTGGATCAACAGTTGTCGCTCATCGACCAGCTCGAGCGCAACGAAGAGGACGCTGACCGCCTCGACAGTTTGTTCCGGCTCGACCATCTGGCAACCCGGTTGCGCCGCAACGGCGCCAACCTGCTGGTGCTCGCCGGCGCGCAGGTGACCCGCGAGCACAGCGAGGCGCTTCCCCTGGTGTCGCTGATCAACGCCGCGGTCTCCGAGGTGGAGGAGTACCAGCGGGTGGACACCGGAATGGTGCCGGACTGTGCGGTGCTGGGCCCCGTCTCCGGTGATGCGGTGCACCTGCTCGCCGAGCTGATCGACAATGCGCTGCGCTACTCACCGCCCACCGAACAGGTCCGGGTGACGGCGGTACACACCAGCAACGGCGGCGTACTGGTCGACGTCGACGATGCGGGTCTCGGGATGACCGACGGCGACCTGCGCATCGCCAACATGCGCCTGGGTGCCGGCGGGGAAGCCAGCCCCGACAGCACCCGGCACATGGGCCTGTTCGTGGTGGGCCGGTTGGCCCGCCAACACGGTATGACGGTGCGACTGCTGGTCAGTGGCAACGGCACGAAGACCGGAACCACCGCCCAGCTCTACCTTCCGCCCGAACTGCTCCAGAACAACGCGGCGTTCACCCAGCCCGAACCGGCCCCGGCGGTCGCGCAGCCGGAGCCGCCCGTCGAGCGCTCGCTGTTCCAGGACCCCGTCGGGCCCGGTTCGCACACCCCACGGGTGGACCCCGCTGCCGTCCAGGACGCCCCGGCCTCGGTGACTCCGCTGCCGCGTCGCACGCCCGGTTCCAGCGGGATCACCGGTACGCCCGCCGAGGCGACGCCCCCTGGTGAGCAGCAGACGTGGTGGTCCGGCACTGCACAGGACGACGAGATTCCCACTGGGCAGGCGCCCGCGGACACGTCCGGGTTCTTCGCCTCACGGCGGCGGGCGGAGTGGGAGGCCCAGGAGCACCGGGACATCCCGGAACCAGAGCCACCGGTGGTGTCCGACGAGCAACCGGAATCCGAGCCGAAAGCCACGAGCTCCGATGTGGACCTCATCTACCAGAACATGATGTCGGAGTGGCTGGTGGACCCGCAGGACCTGCAGCAGCTGGCCACACCGCAGGATTGGAAATCGGTGTGGGACAACGGTTGGGCGGCAGCGGCCGAGGTCGAGAACGTGCCGGTGGAATCGCACACCGACCACGGATTGCCGGTGCGCCGGCCGGGTGCCCGGCTGGTCCCCGGCGGCGCGGCCTCGATACCGGCCAACGGTGCGGCCGAACAGCGCGAACCCGCCGAGACCCGGGATCCCGACGCGATCCGCTCCGCGCTCGGCAGTCACTTCTCCGGTGTCCACGCAGGCCGTTCAGCCGCCCACAGCAACTCGACCGAAGGGCACGATCACGAATGAGTTCCGCTCCGGGTGCGGCCCAACAGGAGAATCCGCTCGACTGGCTGGTGTCGAAATTCGCCAGGGACATCCCCGGTGTCGCACACGCCGTTCTGGTCTCGGTGGACGGCCTGCTGATCGCCTCCAGCGCACACCTGCCGCCTGAGCGGGCCGACCAGCTGGCCGCCGTCACGTCCGGGCTGGCGAGTTTGTCCGCCGGCGCCGCGCAGCTGTTCGACGGTGGGCGGGTGCTGCAATCGGTGGTGGAGATGGACCACGGCTACGTGCTGATCATGCAGGTGGGCGACGGTAGCCAACTCGCCACCCTGGCGTCGAAGTCCTGCGATATCGGACAGGTGGGCTACGAGATGGCGGTGCTGGCCGAACGCGTCGGCGGCGTGGTCTCCTCCACCCGCCGCCGGGCACCTCAGACCTCGTGAGCCGCGATGCACCCGCCGGATCCGAACCCGTACCGTGAGGCCAACCTCGTCCGGCCCTACACGCTGACCGCGGGCCGCACCGAGAGCGCGGTCGACCTGCCCCTGGCGGCGCCCATCCAGACGGTGCAGTCCGCGCTGTTCCACCGCTGGCCGCCCAACGATCTGCGCGGCAGGATCATCCAGCTCTGCATCAAGAGCCCATCGGTGGCCGAGATCTCGGCGCGGCTGGATGTTCCACTTGGTGTCGCCCGTGTCCTCGTCGGTGATCTGGTCACCTCGGGTTACCTTCAAGTGCACACCACGCTGACCGACAGCTCGACCACCGACGATCGTCGTGAACTCATAGGAAGGACGCTCCGTGGGCTCAGGGCACTCTGAGAGACGCGATGCCGCCTCCACCAAGATCGTCATCGCCGGTGGTTTCGGGGTCGGCAAGACCACCTTCGTGGGCGCCGTCTCGGAGATCATGCCGTTGCGTACCGAGGCGATGGTGACCAATGTGTCCGCCGGCGTCGACGAGCTCGAACCCACCCCGGCCAAATCCACCACCACCGTCGCGATGGACTTCGGTCGCATCACCCTGGGCGACGACCTGGTGCTGTACCTGTTCGGCACACCCGGGCAGCGCCGTTTCTGGTTCATGTGGGACGACCTCGTGCACGGCGCGATCGGCGCGATCGTGCTGGTCGACACCCGTCGGCTGGAGGACAGCTTCGCCGCCGTCGACTTCTTCGAGGACCGCAAGATCCCGTTCCTGGTGGCCGTCAACGAGTTCGACGGGGCGCAGCGGTTCGCCGTGGACGAGGTGCGCGCCGCGTTGGCGTTGGCGGATCGGATCCCGGTGATCACCGTCGACGCGCGCAACCGTGACTCCGCCAAGGACGCCCTCATTGCCGTCAGCGAGTACGCGCTGGAGTCGCTGTCAGCGTGACGGAGACCGTGTGGGCCGACCGTGAATTCGTCGGCCACGACTTTCGTGACGACGACCTGGTGGGGTTGCGTACCGACCGGGTGGTGTTCGACGATTGCGACTTCAGTGGCGTGAACCTCGCCGAGTCCGAGCATCAGGGTTCGGCGTTTCGCAACTGCCGGTTCACTCGCAGCTCGCTGTGGCACAGCGCGTTTCGGAACTGCAGTCTGATGGGGTCGGTGTTCACCGACTGCCGCCTGCGGCCCATCATCTTCGACGAAGTCGACTTCACCCTGGCGGTGCTGGCCGGCGCCGATCTGCGCGGGGCCAACCTGGCCGGCTGCCGGTTGCGCGAAGCGGGGCTGGTGGAGACCGATCTGCGCAAGGCGGTGCTGCGCGGGGCAGATCTGACGGGCGCACGGGTCAGGGGAGCGCGGCTGGACTCCGCGGATCTGCGGGGCGCGCGGGTGGATCCCGATCTGTGGACACTGGCGTCGCTGAGCGGTGCGCGGATCGACCTGCCGCAGGCGCTGGCCTTCGCCGCTGCCCACGGGCTCGACGTGCACGGGGAGTGAACGCTCCGCCCTTGCTGTCGCGCCCCCGCCCGCGCACATATATGTGCTCAGCTACGCCCGCGCGGCGTGTCGCGTTGAAAACCACATATATGTGGGTGGTTGCAGGGCCCTGGCCGGCACATATGTGTGCTGAGCGACGCCCGCGCGGCGTGTCGCGTTGAAAACCGCATATATGTGGGTGGTCGCAGAGGCATGCCCGCGCACATATATGTGCCCAGCTACGCCAGCGCGGCGTGTCGCGTCGTAAACCGCATATATGTCGCGCGGGGAAGGGGCCCGCCGACCTACTTGAGCCGGATCTTCCAGCGCACGAAACCGAGGTAGGCGATGCACAGCGCGCCGAGCATGCCCATGTCGAACCACCAGGCGTTGCCGGTGTGCTCCCAATGTGAGTCCTTGGGCGTCAGCGGCCCGGGCACCAGATGGATCAGGTCGACGGTCGAGGCCGAGGCCGCGAAGCCCCAGCGGGCCGGGGTGATCCACGACAGCTGATCGAGCACCAGGCGGTCGGTCACCGGGATCATGCCGCCGGAGAACACCAGCTGGCTCATCACGGCCACCACCAGCAGCGGCATGATCTGCTCGTTGGATTTCGCCAGCGCCGACAGCGCCAGACCCACCATCGCGGCGGTCACGGTCGTCGCACCCATCACCACGAACAGTTCGACGGTGGGACTCAGGAACGTCAGGGCGCCCTGGGTCGGCGACCCCTTGCCGAGGATGGTGATGGCGGTGACGATCGAGGACTGGATGATCGCGAACACCGCGTAGATACAGACCTTGGCCAGCAGGTAGGCAGTCGTCGACAGCCCCACCGCCTGCTCACGGCGGAAGATCGCGCGTTCGCCGATCAGGTCACGCACCGTCAGCGCCGTGCCCATGAAGATGGCGCCGACGTTGAGCAGCACCAGGATCTGGCCGGGTTCGTTGGGAGCGTCGCCCATGGGGTCGGGCACGCCGAAGCCGACGGTGCCCGGCACCGACAGCGACAGCACACCCATGATGAACGGCAGCAACGCCAGGAAGATGAAGTAGCCGCGGTCGGAGACGATCAGCCGCATCTGCCGGCGCGCGATGGTCGAGAACTGCCGTCGCACGCTGGTTTTCGCCGGCTTACCCAGGTCGGCGGGTGCTTCGGAGGCCTCGGCCTGCGGCGGTGGACCGCTGCGGGCCAGGAACCGCTGGTGCGATTCGTCCGGATCACCGGCGACGGAGGAGAAGATGTCGGCCCAGTTGGTGGTGCCCAGCTGCGGCCCGATCTGGCTCGGCGGTCCGTAGAACGCGGTCTTGCCGCCCGGTGCCAGCAGCAGCACCTGATCGCACACATCGAGGTAGGTCAGCGAGTGCGTGACCACCAGCACCACGCGGCCGGCGTCGGCCAGCTGGCGCAGCATCGTCATGACCTGGCGGTCCAGTGCGGGATCCAGGCCGGAGGTGGGCTCGTCGAGGATCAGCAGCGACGGCCCGGTCAGCAGCTCGAGTGCCACCGAGGCGCGTTTGCGCTGACCGCCGGAGAGCTTGTCGACGCGCGTCTCGAGGTGCTTGGTCATCTCGAGTTCCTCGAGGACCTGCATGACGACGCGCTCGCGGTCTTCTTTGGTGGTGTCCGGCGGCAGCCGCAACTCGGCGGCGTACATCAGCGCCTGTTTGACGGTCAGCTGTCCGTGCACCACATCGTCCTGGGGCACCATGCCGATCCGGGAGCGCAGGGAGGCGTACTCGGCGTGGATGTCGTGGCCTTCGAAGGTCACCCGGCCGTCGGTCGGGTGGGTGAGGCCGGCGACCTGTTTGGCGAACGTCGACTTACCGGCACCCGACGGTCCGATCACCGCGGTCAGCGTGCCCGGGCGGGCGTCGATGGAGATGTTGTTCAGCAGGGTCTTGTTGCCCTCGATGGTCCACGTCAGGCCGCGGACCTCGAGCCCGCCCGTGCGGGTGGCGGCTTGGGTCTCCGACCGCCGCGCCAGGGTGCCGCCGGTGAACACCAGGTCGACGTTGCCGATGGTGACCACATCGCCCTCGCGCAGGACGGCCGCGTCGACCCGCTGGCCGTTGACGAACGTGCCGTTGATGCTGCGGTTGTCTTGGATTTCCGCGGTCCCCGGCCCACTAGCGGCCGGGACGAGGGTGGCGTGGTGGCGCGAGGCCAGTACATCGGGGATGACGATGTCGTTGTCGGTAGCGCGACCGATCTTGATCCCGCCGGCGGGCACCTCGGGAGCCCGGCCCGGCCGCAGGATCTTGAGCATGCTGGTGGCCAGGTTGGAGCCGTCGGAGGACTTCGGCGGAATGGCCGTCGGCCCCATCTGTGTCGGCATCGCACCCGAGGCGGGCGGACGCGATGCCGGCTGGGACTGACTCGGCGGGGAGTAGGGGGCCTGCGGACGCGCCCCGGTCGGGTAGTGCGGCGGCGGTGTCTGATAGCCGGTGTGCGGACGCGACATCGGCGCCGACGGCGAGCCCGCGGTTCCCCAGGAACCGCCACCGGTCGGGTACTGCGGCGGCGACGGATGGGTTCCGGTGCCTGGGCGGGGGGCCACCGGCACGGCTGCGGTCTGCGGCGGGGTGCCGACCGACCCGGTGTGCCGGCCCACCTCGAACTCCAGCCGGGGTCCGTCGGGGTTGCCGATGTTGACCGCCAGCCCGTCGCGCAGGTCCACGTTGGCGACGCGGCGGTTGTTGACGAACATGCCGTTGAGCGACCCGTTGTCGATCGCCAGCCAGCGACCGTGATCGAAGCGCAGCACGAGGTGCGCACGTGAGATCAACGGGTGGGCGATCCGTACGTCCGCACGCAAGTCCCGGCCGACAACAACATCATTGCCCGCGGCGAAAGTGCGCGAAGACCCGTCATGCCGAACGGTCAGTGCAGGTGCGGCTGGTCGAGACATCGCGTCAACTCTAACCGTAGGGATTCATTCCACGCGGGTGGCCGCGCGGCGGCACGGTCAGCGCGTCGGCGCCGGCTCCATCGCGATCCGGGCCCGGACGGCGAAGCGCAGGCCGTACTGATCGAGCGTCGCCGGGAGGGGAGCCTCGGGGTTCAAGCCGTGGTCGGCCAGCAGCCGCAGCTCCAGCCGGGACAACAGTTGCGCGAGCATCGTGCTGGTGCTGAACAGCACCAGATTGCGCCCCGGGCACTCCACGGGTCCGGCGCTGAACGGCACCAATTGCGGATATTGTTGAGCGCGGCCGTCGACCCAGAGGGTGGGTTCGAAGTCGTCGGCGAATGCCAGCAGCTCACGGTCGCGGTGAAAGGCCGGAACGGCGATCAACACCCCGGTGCCGCGCGGCACGCGGACGAGGCCTGACGCCGCGCCCCATTCGATGTCCTCGGAATGCGCGTCGCCGGCGATGTCACGCAGCAGCACCGGGGTGGTGGGCCACAGCCGAACCGACTCCAACACGCAGCCCCGCAGGTAGGGCCGCAGCTTCGGCAGGTGCGGGTGCCCCGAGTCGGCCCGTGCGTGCCCGAGCTGTCGCGGATGGGTGGCCAAGGCCGCCAACGCCCGGATGGTGGCCATGTTGGCGGCGTCGAAGGCGAACAGCCACTGCGGCACCTGCCCCAGAGCATCGACAGCGGGGTCGGCCGGGATCTCGAGCAGAGCACCCATCAGGCTGCGCGGATCGGGGTGGACAGCGTAGTGACGCAGCCCGGCGAAGAACCGCTCGCGCACGCGCCGGTGCGGGCGCGCGGCGAAGGACCAGTTGGCCGCCGAGCGGAGTCGACGCAGATCGTCGGTGATGGCCTCGTCATCGCGGGCGCGATCACCCAGGGTGAGCCGGCGCACCATCCGCCACCACGTGATCTCGAAGTCCGCCGCGCTCAACGTGCCGGATGCCTGCGCGCGGTCGGTGAGGTCGCGCGCTTCCTCGTCGATGACACGCGCGAACTCGGCCGCCAACCGGTGCAGGGGTTCGGCGGTGTCGAGGGCGGCCTCGTTGACGGCCCGACGTTCGATCCTCAACCGTCGCGGCGAGATGAGCACTCCGTGGGGCTGGAACTGGCTCAGCGCCTTACGTTTTTCGACGTTGGCCGGGTGGAACGGCGTCGGCGACTGGTTCAGGACGAAGGCGACGTCCTCGGGGTGGGTGACCACCAGCATCTTGCGTAGTTTGAGGTCCAAAAGAACTGGCGCGCCATGGAATTGGTGCCGCAGCTGACGTAGCCGTTTGATCGCCCGCCGGTCGGCCTGGGTGCGTTCGAGGAGTTTCACCACCGGTTTGCGGCGCAGGACCGCGCCTGCGGCCACCGACGGCAACGCCAAGTCGGCCAGCGCGGCCAGTGCCCGCGCTCCCGACAAAGTGGGGTGTTCAGTGGACGACATCTCAGCTGAGCTACCCGGTCTGAACTGGCCGAAACAGTCACCGGGAGAGCGGTCTCAGCGATCCGGGGCGCCGGTCAGCACGCAGTGGGTGTGGCTGTAGATGGTCGGCATGCACTGGTTGCAGTGCGTGCAGGCCGAGCGCACATCCCTGTCGGCCTGAATACGGTTGATCAGGTCCGGTTCGGCCAGCAGCGCACGGCCCATCGCGACGAACTCGAAGCCCTCCGCCATGGCCAGATCCATGGTCTCCCGGTTGGTGATGCCGCCGAGCAGGATCAGCGGCAGGGTCAGCTCGGCGCGGAACAACCGAGCCTCGCGCAACAGATAGGCCTCGCGGTAGGGGTATTCGCGCAGGAAGTTCTTGCCCATCATCCGCACACCCCAGCGCATCGGCGGTTTGAACGCCCGGGAGAACTCCTTGACCGGCGCGTCGCCGCGGAACAGGTACATCGGGTTCACCAGCGAGCTGCCTCCCGTCAGCTCGATCGCGTCGAGCCCGCCGTCGTCCTGCAGCCATTTCGCGGTCTGCAGTGACTCTTCGGTGTTGATGCCGCCGCGCACCCCGTCGGCCATGTTCAGCTTGGCGGTCACCGCGATCTGGTCGCCGACGGCGCGGCGCACCGCCTGCACGGTGCCGCGCGCCACTTTCGCGCGGTTCTCCAGCGACCCGCCGAACTCGTCGTCACGGCGGTTGATCAACGGACTCAGAAACGAGCTCGCCAGATAGTTGTGGCCCAGGTGGATCTCGACGGCGTCGAAACCGGAGTCGATGGCCAGCCGGGCCGCGTTGGCGTGGGCTTCGGTCACCTCCCGGATGTCATCTCGGGTGGCTTTCTTGGCGAAGCGCATCGACATCGGGTTGAAGAACCGCACCGGGGCCAGGGCCTGCGCCTTGTTGGTGCGGGCATTTGCCACCGGTCCGGCGTGGCCGATCTGCGCGCTGATCAAGGCGCCCTCGGCGTGGACGGCGTCGGTGAGTCGCCGCAGACCGGGCACCGCTTCGGGACGCATCCAGATCTGCCAGCCGTCGGTGCGTCCGCCCGGGGCGACGGCGCAGTACGCCACGGTGGTCATGCCGACACCACCGGCCGCGGGTCTGCGGTGGTAGTTGATCAGGTCGTCAGTCACCAGGGCGTTGGGGGTGGACGCCTCGAAGGTGGCGGCCTTGATGATGCGGTTGCGCAGCGTCAACGGCCCCAGCTTCGCGGGACTGAACACATCTGGGCTGGTGTTCATACTTCGAACCTCAACACGCCGTTGCCGACGGTGTCAACGAAACGGCGGATGGAACAATGTCCAGCGTGGGTGCAAAAGTTCTGGACGGTAAGGCCACGCGCGACGAGATCTTCGTCGACCTCAAAGAACGGGTTTCGGCGCTGACCGCTCAGGGGCGGACCCCCGGACTCGGGACGATCCTGGTGGGAGACGATCCCGGATCCCAGGCGTATGTCCGCGGCAAACATGCCGACTGCGCCAAGGTGGGCATCACCTCGATCCGGCGTGACCTGCCCGCCGATATCAGCCAGGCGGCGCTCGAGGAGACCATCGACGAGCTCAACGCCAATCCCGACTGCACCGGGTACATCGTGCAGTTGCCGCTGCCCAAGCACCTGGACGAGAACGCTGCGTTGGAGCGCGTCGACCCCGACAAGGACGCCGACGGCCTGCACCCCACCAACCTGGGCCGGCTGGTGCTCAACGAGCCCGCCCCGCTGCCGTGCACCCCGCGGGGCATCGTGCACCTGCTGCGCCGCTACGAGGTGGAGATCGCCGGCGCCCAGGTGGTGGTCATCGGCCGCGGGGTGACCGTGGGCCGGCCGCTGGGGCTGCTGCTCACCCGCCGTTCGGAGAACGCCACAGTCACGTTGTGCCACACCGCGACTCGTCATCTGCCGGAGCTGGCCGCCGAAGCCGACATCATCATCGCCGCGGTCGGGGTGCCCCACATGGTGACCGCCGAGATGGTCAAGCCGGGCGCCGCCGTCGTCGACGTCGGGGTGAGCCGGGTGGACGGCAAGCTCACCGGGGACGTGCACCCCGACGTCTGGGAGGTCGCCGGCCATGTCTCGCCGAATCCCGGTGGGGTGGGCCCACTGACCCGCGCGTTCCTGCTCACCAACGTGGTGGAAAGAGCCGAGAAGTTCGCGTGAACCTCCGGATGCGGCTGCGGACCCAGTGGCCGATCGTGACGGTCGGGCTGATCTTCGTGGCCGCGTTCATCCTGGTGGCCGCGGGTTACTGGCGCCGGGGTGCGCTGCTGCTAGGCATCGCCGTCGGCGTCGCCGCGGTGCTGCGACTGGCGCTGCCCGACGACCGTGCAGGTCTGCTGGCTGTCCGCACCAAAGGCATCGATTTCCTCACCACCGCGTCGGTGGGGGCGGCCGTCATCTACATCGCCTGGACCATCGACCGGCTCGGCACCAGCTGACATTTCGGCGCCAGACCCGACGCCGCGGTGTCGCCGCGTCCGTAAAGTGCCGTCATGGGGCATTACTGGAACGCGCGACATCCGGGGGTCAGAACTTCCCGGACACCTTGCCGGGCCTGCACATCGAAATGCACTCGGCGCACCGGCTGCACCCGAGGTCAGGCACTGGCTCGACGATCACGAGCCCAGCCCACCGCTTCGACTCAGTATCCGCGCCAACGGATTCGGGCTGCTGCTCAACGAACTCGACGCGGCGAGAGGCTGCTCAGCCAGACAGTGAAGCCCTGATCCCGACGGTCACATACGGCAGCGCCAGTCCGGTGGAGCTGGCCAGTGCGGGATGTGTGGCAAGCAGTTCGCGCACCTGACCCAACGTGCGGGTACGCACCTCGTCGGGGGAGGTGATGCAGTAACTGCGCGAGGCCACCAGATCGATCAGCGCTTGCGGGGTCAGGTAATTCGTCCACTCCACGTGGTGGCGCTCGATGTCGGCGAACGGCGCGGGCAGGGTCACTTCCTGGCTGAACGGGTCGCGTTCGTGGCCGATGATCCGGCCCAGGTCCTTGACCCAGCCCAGCCGTTCATCGCGGGTGTTCCACACCAGCCCCAGCCGTCCGCCGGGCCGCAGCACGCGGGCCACCTCGGGGATGGCGCGCTCGGGGTCCACCCAGTGCCAGGCCTGGGCCACCAGCACCGCGTCGACGCTGTTGTCGGCCAGCGGGATCTCCTCGGCGGTACCGAGAAGCGCCGGGGTGTCCGGCAGTGCGGCACTGAGGACTTCGAGCATCTCGGCCAGTGGATCGACAGCAACGACATCCAACCCGCGCTCCACCAGCCGGGTGGTGAGCTTGCCCGTGCCGGCACCCAGGTCGAGGACCTTCTGCGCGCCGGGCGGCAGCAGCCAGTCGATGGCCTCGGGTGGATACGACGGGCGGCCGCGCTCGTAGGCGGCCGCCGCCGAGCCGAACGACAGCGACAGCTCTTGCCAGGAGCTCGATGACCTGCTCACCGCGCGGCCAGCTCCAGCGTCCGTCGCACCAACTGGCCTACCGCTTCGGTCTCCACCAGGAAACCGTCGTGGCCGTAGATGGAGTCGACCACCTCCAGCTTGTCGCAGCCCGGCAGCAGATCAGCGATCTCCTGTTGCAACCGCAGCGGATACAGCCGGTCGGAGGTGATGCCCCCGACCACGGTTGGCACCGGGCACGCCTGCAGCGCGGCGGTCACGCCACCGCGGCCGCGGCCGACGTCATGGTTGGACAGCGCATCGCTCAACACCACATAGCTTCCAGCATCGAATCGCGCCAAAAGCTTCCCGCCCTGGTGTTCCAGGTAGCTCTGCACCGCGTACCGGCCGCCGTCGAGCGGGTTCTCGTCGCCCTGGGCATCGTTGGCGAACCGGGTGTCGAGCTCGACTTCGCCGCGGTAGGTCAGGTGCGCGAAGCGGCGCGCGATCTGCAGTCCGGCCTCGGGTGCGCGGCCGGTGCCGTGATAGTCGCCGCCCTGCCAGTGGGGGTCGGCCTTGATGGCGGCCACCTGGGTGCACTGGGTGCCGATCTGGTCGGCGGTGGCCCGCGCGCCGACGGCCAGGATCAACGCGGCACGCACCGAATCCGGTTGGCTGACAGCCCATTCCAACGCCCGTGCGCCGCCCATCGACCCGCCCACCACGGCCGCCACCTCGGTGATGCCGAGCGCGGCCAGCGCAGCGACGTCGGCGTTGACCTGGTCGCGCACCGAGATCACCGGGAATCGGGAACCCCACGGTTTGCCGTCACGAGCCAGTGAACTGGGTCCGGTCGAGCCGCGGCACCCGCCGAGCACGTTGGTGGAAATCGCGCACCAGCGGTCGGTGTCGATCGGGGCGCCGGGACCGGCGACACCGTCCCACCAGCCCGGGGTGGGATGGCCGGGGCCGGCCGGGCCGGTGACATGGGAGTCGCCGGTCAACGCGTGCAGCACCATCACCACGTTGTCGCGGGCGGGGGACAATTCGCCCCAGCGCTGGACGGCAATGCTGACATCGTCGAGTACCGCGCCGCTTTCGAGCGTGAGTGGGCCGATGTCGATGACACCGACTTCTCCCTCGGCGGGAAGCGTGGCGGTCAACTCAGGAGAGATCGTCACAGGACACTCCTCGCTCAAAAGGCCGCCACGGCATTCGGATCGGCGACCTGCCCGTCGCCGACCGCCTTCGCCGCGGCGAAACCCTGCTCGAGATCGGCCAGGATGTCGTCGATCCCTTCGATGCCGACCGCCAGCCGAACCAGGCCCGGCGTGACACCGGTGGTCAGCTGCTCCTCGGGGGTCAGCTGGGCGTGGGTGGTCGAGGCCGGGTGGATCACCAGTGACCGGACGTCGCCGATGTTGGCGACGTGGCTGTGCAGCGTCAGTGCGTTGACGAACGCCTTGCCGGCCTCGATGCCGCCGGCCAGTTCAAACGCCAACACCGCACCGGTTCCCTTCGGCGCCAACGACTTTGCCCGTTCATGCCATGGTGAGGACGGCAGGCCGGCGTAGTTCACGCTCAGCACGTCGTCGCGGGCTTCGAGGAACTCGGCGACCCGTTGGGCGTTGGCGACGTGCCGTTCGATGCGCAGGCTCAACGTCTCGAGTCCCTGGGCGATCAGAAACGCGTTGAACGGCGACGCGGACGAGCCGAGATCACGCAGCAGCTGAACCCGGGCCTTGAGCGCGAACGCCGGCGCCCCGAGGTCGGCGAACACCACGCCGTGGTAGCTGGGGTCGGGGGTGGTGAAGCCGGGATGGCGGCCCTGCGTCCAATCGAATCTGCCGCCGTCGACGATCACCCCGGCGATGGCCGAACCGTGCCCACCGAGGTACTTCGTGGCCGAGTGCACCACGATGTCGGCGCCCTGGCTGATCGGCTGGATCAGATAGGGGGTGGCAATGGTGTTGTCGACGATCAGCGGGATGCCGTGCTCGTGAGCCACTCCCGAGACGCCGGGGGTGTCGAGGATGTCGATCTGGGGATTGGAGATCGTCTCGGCGAAGAATGCCTTGGTGTTCGGTGCGACGGCTTTGCGCCACGAGTCGAGATCGTCAGGGTCCTCCACGAAGGTGACGTCGATACCCAACTTGGGCAATGTGTAGTGGAACAGGTTGTACGTGCCGCCGTAGAGGCGCGGGCTGGACACGATGTGATCACCGGCGTTGGCGAGGTTGAGAATCGCGAACGTCTCCGCGGCCTGGCCCGAGGACAGGAACAGGGCCGCGACCCCGCCTTCGAGTGCGGCGATGCGCTGCTCCACCACATCGGTGGTCGGATTCATGATCCGGGTGTAGATGTTGCCCGGCTCGGCGAGGCCGAACAGCGCCGCCGCGTGGTCGGTGTCGCGGAAGGTGTACGAGGTGGTCTGGTAGATCGGCAGGGCCCGCGCGTTGGTCGCGGCGTCCGGGCTCTGCCCGGCGTGTACCTGCTTGGTCTCGAACGACCAGTTCAGGGCGGGATCGGTGGGTTCAGTCACGACTGTCGAGCCTCCATCAGTTCTGGGGGCCCGTCCATGCCGGACCCGCGCTTGCCGTGTAGCCGCGAGCGGCTACTCAACCTGGTCGTCTCCCGGGGCACCCCACCGCGGTTGGAGGGTTGCCGGCCAGCAAGCCGGGGCTTGTCGCTGGCGCTCATGACCGGTAGGCAGCGTATCGCACGGGTGTCGCCGGGTGCCAGCGGGTGAGTGCTCGGCGTTGCCAACGCAACGTCCTGGCGTTCAAAACGCCCACCCCGCCGGACATATATGTGCCGAACCCTGCGACACGCCGGGGAGGCGTCGGCTGGCACATATATGTGGGCGGAAAAGCGCGGGTCAGCCCGCCGGGGGCGCCTCCCGCAGCGACGTGGTGTTGGCGTCGACGAACTCGGTGATCAGCTCGGTGATCACACCCGGTGCCTCCAGCATCGGGATGTGCCCCAGGCCATCGAGCCGGTGGATCGTCGACCCGGCCGGCAGGTTCTCGGTGAAGTGGCGATTGCCGCGTGGGGTGGGAAACACCCGGTCCTTCTCGCACAGCACCAGCTGCACCGGGGTGCGGATATCGGACAGTTCCAGCAGTCCGGGCGCGGTCAGCGTCTTGATGAGCAAGGCGATGTAGGCGTGGCAATGGGTGGCGTCTTCGACGAGGGCGAGCAGGTCCGGTTCGCTGGGCCCGTCGGCCGGCCCGCTGACCGGCAGGGTCGCCAGTCTGCGGGTGAAAGGCAGCTTCAGGATCCGTGGCCCGATCAGCCGGGCCGCCAGCAGTGCGGGGCCGCCGGCCAGGAACTTGAGGATGGTCTCGAACTTGGTGGGTGAGTAGCGGGTCCAGCCGCCGGCTGGGGCGATGGCGGTGAGGCTGCGGGCGCGGCCCCGTCGCTCGAGTTCGAAAGCCACCCACCCGCCCAGCGAGTTGCCCACCACATGTGCTGTGTCCCAGCCGAGTTCGTCGAGCTGCTGTTCCACGTGGTCCACCAGCAGCGCGGTGTCCATGATCCACGAACCCACGGTGGGTCCGCCGTGGTGACCCGCCATGGTGGGGGCGAACACCTCGAAGCGTCCGGTATCGGAGAGCTGGTCGGCGACGGTGCGCCAGACATTCTGCGAGCACAGGAACGGGTGCAGGAGCAGGATCGGTTCGCCCGTGCCCTGATGGATCGGGGGGCGCCCAACGGTGGGGGAATTCATGTCGTTCGACATTAAGGTGATACCGGCGGTACCGCAATACCGGCGGTATCGCCTCCGGCTCGTGTGGGTTGTGCCGGGCTCCTCAGCGGGGCTCGTGCCTCGCCCCGCTTCGTCCTCCGGCTCGTGTGGGTTGCGCCGGGCTCCTCAGCGGGGCTCGTGCCTCGCCCCGCTTCGTCCTCCGGCTCGTGTGGGTTGCGCCGGGCTCCTCAGCGGGGCTCGTGCCTCGCCCCGCTTCGTCCTCCGGCTAAGGTCGCACTCCGTGATCGTCAGCACCATCAACGTCAATGGCATCCGCGCCGCGGTCAAGCACCGCTCCGCCGACAACCTCGGCCTGCTGCCCTGGCTGGCCCAGACCCCCGCCGATGTGGTGTGCCTGCAGGAGACCCGCGCTGACGACGAACAGCTGGCCCAGGCCCTGGCGCCCGCGCTCGACGACTGCTGGCACCTGGCGTCTGCCGAACCTCATCTGAAGGGCCGTAACGGCGTGGCGGTGCTGAGCCGCCACCCGTTCCAGGCCGTGCGGATCGGCGTCGGGGTCGACGAGTTCGCCGAGCACGGCCGCTACCTGGAAGTCGACATCGACGACCTGACCGTCGCCAGTGTCTACGTCCAGACCGGTGAAGCCGAGACGCCGCGGCAGCTGGAGAAGGAACGATTCATGGTGGCGTTGGCCAAGCGCATGGCCGAGCTCAGCGGCACCGGCCGCGACGCCGTGATCTGCGGCGACTGGAACATCGCCCACACCGAGAACGACATCAAGGCCTGGAAGGCAAACGTCAAGAAATCCGGGTTCCTGCCGAGTGAGCGGCAGTGGCTGTCCGAACTGCTCGACAGCGGCTGGGTGGACGTCGTGCGTCAGGCGCATCCCGGCGTTGCGGGGCCGTACGCGTGGTGGTCGTGGCGCGGTAAGGCGTTCGACAACGATGCGGGGTGGCGCATCGACTATCAGTTGGCCACCCAGAAGCTGGCCGCGCGCGTCGCCACCGTCACCACGGAACGGCCGGAGGCCTACGCGCTGCGCTGGTCTGACCATTGCCCGGTGACCGTCGAATACTCCTGATCACGGCCGTGACAAGATCGACCCATCATGAGTGACTCCAGCAGTGCGCGCCAGGTCGTGTTCTCCGGCGCGCAACCCACATCCGATTCGCTGCACCTCGGCAACGCGCTGGGCGCGGTCAAGCAATGGGTGGCGCTGCAGGAGGGTTACGACGCCTACTTCTGCGTCGTCGACCTGCATGCCATCACCATCGCCCAGGATCCCGCGGTGCTGCGCAAGCGCACGCTGGCCACCGCCGCGCAGTACCTGGCACTGGGTGTCGACCCTGCGCGCGCCACCGTCTTCGTGCAGAGCCATGTACCGGCGCACACCGAATTGGCTTGGGCGCTCGGATGTTTCACCGGTTTCGGGCAAGCCTCGCGAATGACGCAGTTCAAGGACAAGTCCCAGAAGGAGGGGGCCGACGCCACCACGGTGGGGTTGTTCACCTATCCGGTGCTGATGGCCGCCGACATCCTCCTGTACGACACCAATCTGGTGCCGGTGGGCGAGGATCAGCGTCAGCACCTCGAGTTGTCCCGGGACGTGGCGCAGCGGTTCAATGCGCGATTCCCCGACACCTTCGTGGTGCCCGAGGCCATGATCCCCAAGGCGACCGCCAAGATCTACGACCTGCAGGACCCGACCGCCAAGATGAGCAAGTCGGCGGCCACCGACGCAGGTCTGATCAGCCTGCTCGACGACCCGGCCAAGACCGCCAAGAAGATTCGTTCGGCGGTCACCGACAGTGAGCGCGAGATCCGGTTCGATCGGGAGGCCAAGGCGGGGGTGTCGAACCTGCTGACCATCCAGTCGGCGGTCACCGGGGCCGACATCGACGCGTTGGTGGCCGGTTACGACGGCCGCGGCTACGGCGACCTGAAGAAAGACACCGCCGAAGCGGTGGTGGAGTTCGTCACGCCCATCAAGACGCGCGTCGACGAACTACTCGCCGACCAATCCGAGCTGGAGTCGATCCTGGCCGCCGGCGCCGACCGCGCTCGTGAAGTGTCTGCGACGACGTTGCAACGGGTATACGACCAGCTAGGTTTTCTTCCGCGACGACCCTGACGACGACCGTGGTCTACCCAGGAGGCAGAGATGACGGCGCCGACCGACGACAAAGAAGCCTCCGACGAGGACCAGAAACCCGGGATCCTGGACCGGTATCGGGCGCGGTGGCACTGGTTCGACCACGTCATGCTGGCGCAGGAGCGTTACACCAACTCCAAGGGTGACTTCTACGCCGCCGGCATCACCTACTTCACCATCTTCGCCCTGTTCCCGCTGCTGATGGTCGGCTTTGCTATCACCGGCTTCATCCTGGCCAGCCGGCCCGACCTGATGGCCGAAGTGGAGGCCTGGATCCGGTCGACGATCACCGGCGACATGGGCGAACAGGTCGTCACGCTGATGGACTCCGCGATCGAGTCGCGCACCACCGTCGGTGTCATCGGTCTGGCCACCGCGGCGTGGGCGGGGCTGAGCTGGATCGGCAATCTGCGCGAGGCCCTGAGCCAGATGTGGGGGCGGTTCCGCGACGAGCCCGACGGCTTCGTCCGCACCAAGATCTCCGACCTGCTGGCGTTGGTGTCGGTGTTCGCGGCGATCCTGCTGACCTTCGCACTCTCCGCGCTGAGCAGCGGCGGCACGATGCGAACCGTCCTCGGCTTCTTCGGCATCCGTGACGTGCCGGGGCTCGGGGTGGCGCTGCAGGCAGCGTCGCTGGTGATGTCGGTGGTGGTGTCCTGGCTGTTGTTCACCTCGATGATCGCCCGGTTGCCGCGGGAGTCCATCAGTTTTCGCAGCAGTATCCGGGCCGGGCTGATCGCCGCTGTGGGGTTCGAGGTCTTCAAGCAGGTGGCGTCGATCTATCTGGCGTCCGTGGTCACCGGACCCGCCGGCGCGACGTTCGGTCCGGTGCTCGGTCTGATGGTGTTCGCCTACATCACCGCGAGGCTGCTGCTGTTCGCCACGGCATGGGCGGCCACGTCGAAAGACAACCTGCGGGAAGACATCGTGGCGCCACCGGAGCCGGCCGTCATCAACACCAGGGTGATCACGCGGCCCGGTATCGGGCCGCTGCAGACGGTTGCCGCGGTAGCGGCGGGAGCCGTTGGCGTGCTGGGGCTTTCGAGGTTCAGGCGGGGCCAGAACGGCGATTGACGGCGCGTGCCGCCATGATCAGAGCGAAGACCACGACGGTGCCGACCACGCCGACGCCCACCCGCACCGGTACGGCGTCGGCCGCCGGGATGATGGTGGCAGCTTGTGCGGCCGCCGCGGCGGCGATGTCGTCGGTCGGCTTGTCCTTGGGCAGCAGCGACGGGTCCGGATCCACCAGCTCGCCCACCTTGGTGCCCTGCGGCAGGCTGAAGCCGTAGTCGAGCAGGCGGGCGGCCTGTTCCCACGGAGCGATCGGCTGGCGGGTGCCCTTCAACAGCACCGCGATCAGGCGGCGGCCGTCGCGTTCGGCGCCGCCGACGAAGGTCTGCCCGGCGTCATCGGTGTAGCCGGTCTTGCCGCCCAGAGCGCCGGGGTAGTTGTAGAGCAGCTTCACGTCGTTGACCACCTCGTACGGCGGATTGCCGTCCCGGCCCGGGAAATCGAAGGACTGCGTCCGCACGATGTCGGTGAATGTCTGGTTCTGCCAGGCGTAGCGGTAGAACAGCGCGAGGTCGTAGGCCGAGGTGCTCATGCCGGGACCGTCCAGCCCCGACGGGGTGGCCGCCCGGGTGTCGCGGCCGCCGAGCTTGCTGGCCAGGGTGTTGAGCTTGCCCAGCGCGGTGTCCCAGCCGCCGAGCTGCATGGCCAGCGCGTGCGCAGCGTCGTTGCCGGAGTGCATCATCAGGCCGTGCAGCAGGTCGTTGACGGTGTAGAAGCCGCCGGGGCCCACACCCACCTTGGTGCCTTCGGCATTGGCGTCGTCCTGGGTGCCGGGCACCTGCTTGTTGAGGTTGAGTTCCTGGAGCGACGCCAGCGCGGTCAACACTTTGATGACGCTGGCGGGGCGGTGGCGGCCGTGCGGGTCGCGCGCGGCGATCACGTCGCCGGTGTCCATGTCGGCGACCAGCCAGGCCTCCGCGGAGACATCCCCGGGAACCGGGGGAGTGTCGGGGGCGGCGACGATGCCGCAGCCGCCGAGGGCGTCGCCGCCCACCGGCTTCGCGGGGACCGCCAGTGGTGCCGGGGTGGGGTCGCCGGGCTTGGGTACTTCGGAGGCGTCCACCGCAGGGGGAGTGGTGACGCGGTAAGGGCAGGCGTCCGGCGCCGGCTCGGCGTGCGCGAGTGCGGGGCTGCTCAGCATCAGCAGGGCCGCCGCCAATGCGGCGGCGTGCCGGATCAGAGGTCGTGTGGTGCCCATCGAGTTGGAGATTAGGCGACGGGCGGCGGGTTTGAGCGATGGCGCGCTGTGACTGGTGTGATCGATGTTGTTTCTGGGGCTTGTTTTGATCCGCAGACACCCGAGGGCGGGAACTCCGTGGAATTCCCGCCCTCGAGTGCTTCTGCTGTGACGATCTACATGCGCGCCGAGGCCTCCGTCAGCACGTTGCGCAGGATGTCGTAGATCGCGTCGAACTCTTTCTGCCCGGAGATCAGCGGCGGCGCGAGCTGCACCACTGGGTCGCCACGATCGTCGGCGCGGCAGTACAAGCCGGCCTCCCACAGCGCCGGCGTCAGGAACCCGCGCAGCAGCCGCTCGCTCTCCTCGTCGTTGAACGTCTCCTTGGTGGCCTTGTCCTTGACGAGCTCGATTCCGTAGAAGTAGCCCTCGCCGCGGACGTCACCCACGATCGGCAGGTCGTAGAGCTGTTCGAGAGTGGCCTTGAACGCCGGGGCGTTCTGCTTCACCCGGTCGTTGAGGCCCTCGCGCTCGAAGATGTCGAGGTTGGCCAGCGCCACCGCCGCTGAGACCGGATGCCCGCCGAAGGTGTAGCCGTGGCCGAAAACCGTTGAGCCGTCGTTGAACGGTTCGAACAGCCGGTCGCTGGCAATCATCGCGCCGATGGGCGAGTAGCCCGAGGTGAGCCCCTTGGCGCAGGTGATGATGTCCGGTACGTAGTCGAAGTCGCTGCACGCGAACATCGACCCGATGCGGCCGTAGGCGCAGATGACCTCGTCGGAGACCAGCAGCACGTCGTACTCGTCGCAGATCTCGCGGACCCGCTCGAAGTATCCCGGCGGCGGCGGGAAGCAGCCACCGGCGTTCTGCACCGGCTCGAGGAACACCGCGGCCACGGTGTCGGGGCCCTCGAACTCGATGGCCTCGGCGATGCGGTCGGCGCAGTACTGGCCGAACGCCTTTTCGTCGTGGGCGAATTGGGCCGGCGCGCGGTAGAAGTTGGTGTTCGGTGCGCGGAAGCCACCCGGGGTCAGCGGCTCGAACGGAGCCTTGAACGCCGGGATGCCGGTGATGGCGAGTGCGCCCTGCGGCGTGCCGTGGTAGGCGATCGAACGCGAAACCACCTTGTGCTTGCCGGGTTTGCCGGTCAGCTTGAAGAACTGCTTGGCCAGTTTCCAGGCACTCTCGACGGCCTCGCCGCCGCCGGTGGTGAAGAACACCCGGTTCAGATCACCTGGCGCGTAGCCGGCGATACGGGCAGCCAGTTCGACGGCCGTCGGCGTGGCGTAGGACCAGAGCGGGAAGAAGGCCAGCTGTTCGGCCTGCTTGGCGGCGGCTTCGGCCAGCTCGGCGCGGCCGTGGCCGGCTTGCACCACGAACAGCCCGCTCAGGCCGTCGATGTACTGCTTGCCCTTGTCGTCGTAGATGTGTACACCTTCGCCGCGGGTGATGATCGGCGGGGTGATCCCCTTGCCGTGGCGGGCGAAGTGTCCCCAGAGGTGGCGGTCGGCCTTGGCCGACAGATCACCCGCCTGGGCTTGATCAGTATCAGAGATGATTGTCATCGCGTACCCCAATTGTATTGCTGTTTAACGAGTTTCAGATAGACCAACGTTTCGGTGGATATCACCCCTGGGACGGCGCGGATTTGTGTGTTGAGCAGGGCCAGCAGGTCGTCGTCGTCTTCGCAGACCACTTCGACGATGGCGTCGAACGAGCCCGCGGTCAGAACGACGTAGTCGACGGAGGGGATCCTGGACAGCTCGTCGGCCACCTTGAGGGTGTCCCCGGTGCATTTGATGCCGATCATCGCTTGGCGGGCGAATCCGAGCTGCATCGGGTCGGTGACGGCCACGATCTGCATCACGCCGGCATCGACCAGTCGCTGCACCCGTTGCCGGACGGCTGCCTCGGACAATCCGACAGCCTTGCCGATTCCGGCATAGGATCGACGGCCATCCTGTTGAAGGTTCTCGATGATGGCCTTGGACAGTTCGTCCAGTTGCATGGCCGGTATGGGGGCGCCCGCGCGAACATGCCCGGGGCCGGCTCCTCCCGCTTCGCGCATGTCCCTGATTGTGCACGGATTCAGTTGCCCGAAGCAACTAATACGGAGAATATCCTCAGTCTGATTGCCGACGGCCGCAGGAATACGTAGACAGACGCTGGTTTGAGCACGGGCGTTCGGTTACCGTGGCACCCATGACAAGCGTCTCGCAGAAAGTGGCTTCCAGCTGGATCGACGGTGCTGCGGTCAGCACCAGCGGGCCGCTGCACCGGGTGATCAATCCGGCCGACGGCGAAAGCGTGGCCGAGTTGGCGCTGGCCACCACCGCAGACGTCGATGCCGCAGTGTCCTGCGCGCGCCGGGCCTTGAAGGGATGGAAGTCGGTCACCCCCGCGGAACGGTCGGCGGTGCTGGCCAAGCTGGCCGAACTGGTGGAGGCCAATGCCGAGGTCTTCATTGCCGAGGAGGTCAGCCAGACCGGCAAGCCCGTCCGCCTGGCCCGCGAGTTCGACGTGCCGGGCAGCATCGACAACATCGCGTTCTTTGCCGGTGCGGCAAGGCATTTGGAGGGCAAGGCGACTGCCGAATACTCCGGCGATCACACCTCGAGCATCCGCCGGGAGGCCGTCGGCGTGGTCGCGACCATCACGCCGTGGAACTACCCCCTGCAGATGGCCGTCTGGAAGGTCATTCCGGCTCTGGCCGCCGGGTGCAGCGTGGTGATCAAGCCTGCCGAGCTCACGCCGTTGACCACATTGACGCTGGCTCGCATCGCCACCGAGGCGGGTCTGCCTGACGGGGTGCTCAACGTCGTCACCGGTGCCGGCCACGACGTGGGCACCGCCTTGGCGGGGCATCGCGACGTCGACGTGGTGACGTTCACCGGGTCCACCGCGGTGGGTCGGAAGGTGATGGCCGCGGCGGCGGTGCACGGGCACCGCACGCAGCTCGAACTCGGTGGCAAGGCGCCGTTCGTGGTGTTCGACGACGCCGACCTCGACGCCGCCATCCAAGGGGCGGTGGCGGCATCGCTGATCAATTCCGGTCAGGACTGCACCGCGGCCACCCGGGCCATCGTGGCTCGTGACCTCTACGACGACTTCGTGGCCGGGGTGGGTGAGGTCATGGACAAGTTGGTGGTCGGGGACCCGCAGGATCCCGACACCGATCTGGGCCCGCTGATCTCCACCGCCCACCGGGCGAAGGTGGCCGGGATGGTGGAACGTGCCCCCGGACAGGGTGGCCGGATCGTCAGCGGTGGGGTGGCGCCGGACCTGCCGGGTGCGTTCTACCGGCCCACGCTTGTTGCCGACGTCGACGAGAACTCCGAGATCTATCGGGACGAGGTGTTCGGGCCGGTGCTGACCGTGCGGTCGTTCACCGACGACGATGACGCACTGCGTCAGGCCAACGACACCGAATACGGTTTGGCTGCCTCGGCGTGGACCCGCGACGTGTACCGGGCGCAGCGCGCCAGCCGGGAGATCAATGCCGGGTGTGTGTGGATCAACGACCACATCCCGATCATCAGCGAGATGCCGCACGGCGGGGTGGGCGCTTCCGGCTTCGGCAAGGACATGAGCGATTACTCCTTCGAGGAGTACCTGACCATCAAGCACGTGATGAGCGACATCACCGCGGTGGCCGACAAGGCATGGCACCGAACCATTTTCGCCAAGCGGTAGTACCACCCCGTTCCGGGAGCGGTCACACTCGCCCGTTTCGTGCCGGAACGGGCGAGCTGTTCGCGCGTCCCGGTTGCAGCAGGCCGGTCCGGATGGGCGCATGGCTGTGACCGGGAGCACATCGGGGGCCGATTGTGATCCAGGTCTTGCCCAGCGGGCGTGTTCGTCCTAGTATTGCGTCCAGAGCGAACAAAATGTTCGCTGAGATGTAAATTCCAGATCACTTCTGCCGAACGGATCATTCGGATGGATGCGGGGACGCGGAGTCTCGGGACGGCCACGGAGTCTTCCGACGCAGATACCGGCGCGCGGATTCGCGAATTCCGTCAGGCCCGGAAGATGCGGTTGCGTGAGCTCGCCGGACGCGCGGGCATCTCACCGGGATTCCTCAGCCAGGTCGAGCGCGGGCAGGCCAACCCGAGTGTGGGCACCCTGCGCAAACTCGCCGAAGAGCTCGGGATCACCCTGCCCGATCTGTTCACCGATCAACAGGCCAACGACGTGCGGATCCTGCGCAAGGCTGCGCGGCCCGTCATCGAGGTGTCGGACTTCAGCGCCAAATATCTGTTGTCGCAGAAGCCCCTTCGCAACCTCGAGGTGTATGCGGCGGAGTTCGCACCCGGCGCAACCGCGGGGGAGGCCTACGTGCACGGCGACGTCCAGGAGATCCTGATCGCCGTCGTGGGCAGCCCCACGCTGGAACTCGACGGCTCCACCTACCAACTGCACGCCGGTGACAGCGCCGAGTACCGCACGTCCATCCCGCACACCGTCCACAATCTCAGCGACTCCCCGGTCGAGTTGCTCTGGATCGTCAGCCCACCCACCAACTGAGTTTTCGTCCATCCGCCCCGAAGGAGACCCCATGACCCCCTCAACGCGTTCCCGCCGCGTACCGGTCGCGCTGGCCGCGGCCGCCGCCATCACCGCCCTGACGGCGGCGTGCTCCTCCTCCGGGCCCGCGCCGGCCGCCGATGTCGATCTCGGAAGCGGGCCGCCGCAGGCCGGAACAGTCAAAGCCGGTGCACTGGAGGGCGTTACGCTCACCTTCGTCTCCTACGGCGGGATCTTCCAGGAGGGGCAGACCAAGGCTGCCCTGGAACCGTTCGCCAAGGAATCCGGCGCGACCATCCTGCAAGACGGTCCGACGGAGAACTCCAAGATCAAGGCGCAGGTGGACTCCGGCGCGGTCACCTGGGACGTCGTCGACACCACGAACGTGTTCTCCGCCAAGAACTGTGGCGAGCTGTTCCTGCCGATCGATACCAGCATCGTCGACACCAGCAAGATCCCCGAGGGTGCGCAAACGGATGAATGCTCGGTTCCGGCAATGGGTTACGGCCTGATCGTCGTCTACAACACCGAAAAATACGGCGCCAACCCGCCCAAGACGTGGGCTGATTTTTACGACACCACCAAGTTCCCCGGCAAGCGCGGCATGCAGGGCATCTCCGGTGAGCTGGATCCCGGGGTGTTCGAGGGCGCACTGCTGGCAGACGGGGTCGCCCCCGACGCGGTGTACCCGATCGACGCGGAACGCGCGCTCAACAAGATGTCCAGCATCCGCGATGACTTCGTGTTCTGGACCACCGGCGCACAGGCACAACAGCTCATCGAAGCCGGCCAGGTCGACATGGCACTGGTCTGGAGCGGGCGTGCGTACTCGGCGGTGAAGAACGGCGCGCCGTTCGCCCCGATGTGGGACCAGTGGATGCCGGAGGCGGACACCATTGCGGTTCCCAAGGGCGCGAAGAACCCCAAAGCCTCCATGGCACTGATCAACTACTACCTCGGCGCACAACAGCAGGCGAAGCTGACCGAGTTGACCTCCTACAGCCCGATCAACGTCGATGCCAAGCCGCAACTCGACGAGCTCGCCCAGTCGTATCTGACCACCTCGCCGGAACGGCTCGCGGACCGCTTCCCGATCGATCTGCCGTGGTGGTCGGAGAACCAGGACGCCATGATCACGGCGTACACCGACTGGCTGGCCGGCTGAGGCTGATCCGTCATGTCGATGGTGGAGGTTCTCTCCGGGGGTGCGGCGCCCGCGAGCCGAGCGACGGTCGCCGGCGGCGGCCCGTCCGGGCGTCGCGGGGCCATGGCGTTGCTCCTGCCGGCGATCATTCTGGTGGTCGGGGTGTTCGCGCTCCCGCTCGTGGTGATGGTGTGGCGAGCCTTCAGCGATCCGGTACTCGGGTTCGAGAACTTCCAGTGGTACCTCGGAGATGCCGTGCAGCGGGAGGTTCTGCTGCGGACTTTCACCACCGGCATCGAGGTGACGGTCATCTGCCTGTTGCTCGGTTATCCCTACGCCTACGCGATGGTGGCGTTCGGGCCGAAGGTACGCATCCTGCTCACATTGATTGTCCTGGTGCCGTTTTGGACCAGCCTCATGGTGCGCACCTTCGCGTGGGTGATCCTGCTGCAGGACGGCGGGCCCATCCAGCAACTGCTGTCGCTCGTCGGCCTGGGTGATGTCCAGTTGATCCGAACCAATCTCGGCGTGGTGATCGGTATGAGCCAGATCCTGTTGCCGTTCATGGTGTTGCCGCTGTATGCGGTGATGGCCGGCATCGACCGGAGACTGATCCTGGCCTCCTCCAGCCTGGGCGCGCGACCGGCTGTGTCATTCTTCCGGATCTGGCTTCCCTTGTCCCTGCCGGGAATCGGTGCGGGCTGCCTCATGGCTTTCATCAGCAGCCTCGGCTTCTATGTGACACCGGCCCTGCTGGGTGCACCTGACAACGCGCTCATCAGTCAGCAGATCTACGCGCAGGTCACCAGCCTGCTGGCGTGGGGCCGGGCCGGCGCCATGGGGGTGGTCCTGCTGCTCATCACGCTCCTGGTGCTGGTGGTGTTGATGTACCTGTTGCGGCGCAGTCGAAAGGAGCGGACAGCATGACCCGCAGAGTCAACGCGCTGTGGCGCGCATTGCTGATGCTGTTCTGCGCGGCAGTGTCCCTCTGGCTGATCGCCCCGTCGCTGATCGTCATCCCGTTGAGTTTCACCGACAAGCCGTCCTTCGCCTTCCCGCCGACCGGTTGGTCCGGCAGGTGGTACTCCACGTTCTTCAGCGACCCGACCTGGATGGCGGCCCTGCAGGCCAGCCTTCGCGTCGGGGTTCTGGTCACCATCGTCGCCACGGTCGCCGGGACGGCAGCGGCGGTGGCGTTGAGCCGCAACGTGATTCCCGGCGTACAGGGCATCAGGGCAATCCTGCTGGCTCCCATGATCGTTCCCGTGATCGTGGTCGCCATCGGGCTCTACGCGGTGTTCCTGCGGCTGAACCTGCTCGGGACGACCTTCGGATTCGTCGCAGCGCACAGCGTGCTGGCACTGCCGTTCGTCATCATCCCGGTGATGGCCAGCCTGCAGGGGTTCGACCGGCGCCTGGAGGATGCCGCGGCGATCTGCGGGGCAAGTCGGTGGTCTACGTTCCGGACGGTCACCTTGCCCCTGGTGGCGCCGGGTGTGCTGTCCGGCGCGTTGTTCGCCTTCGCGACGAGTTTCGACGAAGTGGTGTTGTCACTGTTCATCCAGAGCCCCTACCTGCAGACCCTGCCGGTCAAGATGTACGCGTCGGTCACCCGGGACACCGACCCCACGATCGCCGCCGCGGCCACCCTGATCCTTGCCCTGACGACGGGCCTGACCGTCATCGCGGGCATCTACACCAGTTGGAGAAATCGTGCCCACTGACAAGGCGCCGCACGGCGCCTCGATCGCCATGCGCGGACTCACCAAGAAGTACGGCTCGGTGACCGCCGTCGACTCCATCGATCTCGATGCGCAGCCTGGTGAGTTCCTCACCCTGCTGGGTCCGAGCGGCTCGGGGAAGACGACGACGCTGAACATGATCGCCGGCTTCGTCGACGTCACCGCGGGGGAGCTGCTGGTCGACGGCCGCCCGGTGGCCGACCTTCCGCCGTCCCGGCGCAACATCGGCATGGTGTTCCAGCATTACGCCCTCTTCCCGCACATGTCGGTCTCCGACAACGTCGAATACCCGCTGCGGCAACGGAAAGTACCGAAGGCGCAAAGGCGCAAGAAGGTCGCCGACGCCCTCGAGACCGTGGGCCTGGAGAAGTTCGGCAAGCGCACGCCCAAGGAGCTCTCGGGCGGTCAGCAGCAGCGGGTGGCGCTGGCCAGGGCCATGGTCTATGACCCCCGGGTGCTGCTGATGGATGAACCCCTGGGGGCGTTGGACAAGAAGCTACGCGACTCACTGCAGCTCGAGATCAAGCGAATCCACGGTGAACTCGGCACCACCTTCGTCTACGTGACCCACGACCAGGACGAGGCGCTGGTGTTGTCGGACCGCATCGCGGTGTTCAACAACGCCCGGATCGAGCAGATCGGGACTCCCCATGAGCTCTACGAGCACCCGGCGAGTGTCTTCGTGGCGCGGTTCCTCGGTGAGTCATCGCTGTTCTACGGTTCCGCCGAGAATGCCGGAGAGGTCAACAGCTTCGGCAACCGCATTGTTGCCACCCGGGGCCAAGCCGCTCGCGGAGCAGCCGTCGCCGTGGTGGTTCGCCCCGAGCGGATCACCATCACGCCCGACGGCGACCGCCCCAACGGCGTGAATGCCGTGCCGGGCACCGTGATCCAGGACATCTACTTCGGAAGTTCCCGCAAAGTGGAGGTGCGGGTCGACGACGGAACCACTGTCTTGGTGCGAGAGAGCGCCGGGAACATCACTCGGGTGGAGCCGGGACAACAGATCTGGTTGACGTTCGCCCCGGAGAACGCGACGGTGCTGCCCGCCGACACGGTCTAGATCACCCTTCTCGCAATCAACTGAACTCACGACGAACGGAGCACAATGATGTCGTCATCCCGATCCGCTACCGGCACACTGTCCAACGACTTCATCAACGGGGGTGTGTCGTTCTGGTACCGCGCCTCGGGCTTCCCGGAGTCGCGGCCGGCCCTGCCGGGATCCCAGGAAGCCGATGTGTGCATCGTCGGGGCCGGACTGACCGGGCTGTGGGCTGCCTACTACCTCAAACGCGAACAACCGGATCTGCGAATCGTCATCCTGGAGAAGGAGTTCGCCGGGTTCGGCGCGTCCGGGCGCAACGGTGGCTGGCTGTCGGCAGAGCTGGCGGGGTCCCGGGACGCCTACGCGTCCACTCACGGCCGCGACGGGGTGGCCACCCTGATGCGTGCCATGCGGGGTGCCGTCGATGAAGTGATCTCGGTTGCGGACGCAGAAGGCATCGACGCCGACATCGCCAAAGACGGTGTACTCCATGTTGCGCGGAACCAGGCGCAGTACGGCCGGCTGCTCGAAACCATCCCGTACGAACAGAGTTGGGGTGCCGCACCCGAGGATTTTGTCTTGCTGAGCCGCGACGAACTGGATGCCCGCATCCGGATCAACGGCGCCCTGGGCGGTCTGTTCAGCCCGCACTGCGCCCGGGTGCAGCCTGCGAAACTGGTGCAGGGCCTGGCTCGCGTGGTCGAGGGCATGGGGGTCACCATCTTCGAGCACACCGCCGTCACGGCCATCGAGCAGGGCCGCGCGGTGACGGATCGTGGGACGGTACGCGCGCCGTCGATCCTGCGGTGCCTGGAGGGTTTCACCGCCAGCATCCCCGGGCAGCGCCGGGAGTGGCTCCCCATGAACTCGTCGATGATCGTCACCGAACCACTGCCCGAGCCTGTACTGGACCAGATCGGTTGGCGCCGTGCCGAACTGCTGGGCGACTACGCACACGGCTACATGTATGCGCAGCGCACCGCGGACAATCGGATCGCACTCGGCGGCAGGGGAATTCCGTACCGGTACGGTTCGCGCACCGACGACCGCGGTGCCACTCAGCAGTGGACCATCGATGCACTGACCTCGCTGACCCACGACATGTTCCCCGCCACGCAGGACGTTCCGATCGCGCACGCCTGGTGCGGTGTTCTCGGTGTGCCGCGCGACTGGACGGCCACCGTGGACTTCGACGCCCGGACCGGGCTCGGCACGGCGGGTGGGTACGTGGGCAGCGGACTGACCACCACCAATCTCGCCGGCCACACTCTGGCGGATCTGGTGCTCACGCGTGACACCGAACTGACCCGGCTGCCCTGGGTGGGCCGGCGCGTCCGCCGCTGGGAGCCCGAGCCGCTGCGCTGGCTGGGTGTGCAGGGCATGTATGCCATGTACCGCACCGCGGACCGGCGGGAGTTCAGCGAGGAGACCTCTCGCACCAGCAAGCTCGCCCAGATCGCCAACAAGATCGCCGGACGTTGATCCGGCGCAGCACGAGGGAGACCACATGAGCGCCAACCCGACCGGGGTGCAGCACACGCCGCTGCAGCACGTCAACGCGGCCGGCGCCGCGCTGCCTGACCCGGCGCCGAAACCGACGAGCCGGGACAATCAACTCGAAGCCATCGCCGAGGTGTGGTCGGGTCCGTCCGCACTCGCCGGGATCTGGGAGTGCGGCCCAGGCGAATTCACCGCCGACCGGTCGAACGACACCGAGGTCTGCTACATCCTCACCGGCTCGGGCACCGTGGTCGGTGAGGACGGGGTGAGCGCCGACATCGCGCCGGGTTCCCTCCTGGTGCTCCCCAAGGGCTGGCGCGGCACGTGGGTGGTCCGGGAGACCATCCGCAAAACGTTTGTCAGCGTGAGTAATTGAGGCTCGTTCAGTGAAGGCCGTCGTGATCGGTGCGGGTGCCTGGGGGCTGCCGGCCGCCGCGCAACTGGCCCAGCGCGGCCATGCGGTGACGCTGGTGGACCGCTTCGGAGTGCAGAACCCGCAGTCGTCGTCCACCGGGCCGACCCGGTTGTGGCGGCTGGCCGACCCGGACCGCGCTCGGGTGCGGTTGTCGATGCGGGGTGTGGAAGCCATGGCACGGCTGCAGCACCGAAGTGGTGTCACGGTCTTCGAGCGGCGCGGGCTGCTGTGGCGCGACGACGAGTCCCTGCCCGCTCTCACCGACACCCTCACCGCCTTTGACATCGCCCACACCCCGGTGAGCCCGGGCGACGTGGGGCGCTGGTGGCCGGGGCTGCGGCCGGACGGTCGCGAGGCGATCTGGCAGCCGGAAGCCGGCATTGTGCTGGCGGCGGCGTTACTGCGCGCACAGCTGGAGTTGTTCGAAACGGCATCAGGCACAGCGTTGTTCGGGCACTCGGTGTCCGGCGTCGAAACCACGCCGTCCGGGGTGCGGGTGTCGCTGCGGGACGGTGAGGTGTTGGACGCCGACGTCGTGGTGGTGGCTGCGGGCCCCGCAGCGTCGCCGTTCAACGAAGCGTTCGGCATCGACGTTCCGCTGCACCCGTACCTGGAACAGGTGGTCCACTTCGGCGATCGCGCCCGCCCGCACCACTACGACGATTTCCCCTGCCTGTTCGACGGCCCCACCGATACACAACCGGGTATCTACGCCATGCCCACGCCCGGGGTCGGTTACAAGGTGGGTCTGGACGGGCCGCTCAGGGATTACCGCGAGGACGACGTCGACCGGACCCCGGATCCGGCGCGCACCAGTGTGATTCGAAGCCGGGTCGAGGCTGATCTGGCGACGGTCACATCTGAGGTGCTCGACGCTCAGGTGTGTTCGTGGACGGATTCACCGGACGGCAAGTTCATCATCGACGTGCTCGACGGCGGCGTGGTGGTGGCGTGTGGCGATTCGGGCGAGGGTTTCAAGTTCTCCGCGCTGATGGGTGAGGTCCTGGCGGACCTCGCCGAGGGGGCGACCCCGGATGCGGATATCGCGGCGTTGTCGTCGGCCCGGTTCGCCGCGGGGCTACCCGCGCGGTCCGGACCGAACGTGCTCGGTAGGCACTGAGAACCTCATTCCACGCGGGGCACCACGAGCACCGGCACGTCGACACCGGCCAGGATGCGCGCTGCCGTCGACCCCAGGAAGATCCGGCGTGGTGCCGCGAAGCGGCTGGAGCCGATCACCAGCAGGTCGCCGTCGGCCCATTTCAACTTGCGCAGTGCCGATTCCAGGGTGCTGCCGTCGGCCACCAGAGACTGGATGTCCGGCGCCTCCGGAACGGTGCGGGCGGCGGTGAGCAGGTTCTGTTCGGCAGCTTCGACCTGCAGGCGCCGGGTCACCGCCTTGGAGCTGTCGTCGGTGGCGTATTCGAGGGTGACCAACGAGACCATGCGGAGCGGCAGCGCCGCCGCACTGGCAAGAGCGAACGCGATCGGCAATGGGTTGTCGGTGCGATCGGTGGTGGGGACGGCGACGGTGATCTCGGAGATCTTGACCGGTGGTTCGTCACCCCAGCCGCGCGGCGCCAGCGCCACCGGAATGGGGGAGCAGTGCAGCAGCGCCCCGGCCACCGGGCCGATGGTGTGCCCGCCGAAGAATCCGTCCTTGGCGCCGCCCACCACGATCATGTCCGAGGACTTGCTTTCGGCGAAGTCGATGAGTGACTGGGCGAACGATTCGCCCACCAGCACCGCCGAGCCGGCGGTGACGCCCCAGCCGGCCAGTTTCGCCACCGCCTCGGCGACCCAGGCCTCGCCCTTGCTGACCAGCAGCTGCTGGTATTCAGCGCGGCCGGGATGCCCGTCGGGCAGTTCTTCCCGCACGATCAGCACCACATCGACGCTCGCGTCGAACGTCAGCGCAAGGTCCGCGGCCAGGGCGATGCCGTCGTTGCCGGTGGGGGTCGCCAGATACCCGACTGTCAGATGCATTGCAGGACTCTCTCTTTAGAAGGTGTCCGGGACCTTGACTTCGGTGGTGGCGTTGAGGGTTTCGCCGCGGAAGAACCGCTTGGTGCCGAACGCGAAGCATGCCAGCATCAGCGGAATGCCGAGCACCAGCATGCCGACGCCGAGCACGAACACCCCGCCGATGGATCCGAACGCGGTATAGCCGTAGTCGGGCTGGATCATGTCCTTGGCGCTCTGGACGAACGCCCAGGTCATGGCGAGCGCACCCAGCAGCGGGAAGATGCCGCGGAAGAACAGGTTACGGGCTGACTGGAACAGTGTGCGGCGGAAGTACCAGACGCAGGCGTAGGCGGTGATGCCGTAGTAGAAGGCGACGGCCAAGCCCAGCGAGGCCACCGAGTCGGCGAGCGCGTTCTCCGACAGGAAGCTCAACACCAGGTAGAAGAACAGCGCCGCGATACCCATCACGATGGTGCCGAAAGCCGGTGTCATGTACCGCGGGTGGACGCTGGCGAACCGCTTCGGGATGGCCTCGTAGACCGCCATCGACAAGGTGCCGCGCGCGGTGGGCAGGATGGTGGTCTGCGTCGAGGACAAACCCGAGATCGAGACGGTCAGCAGCAGCAGGGAGGCGGCGATGCTGCCGGCCACCGGCTCGCCGAGGATGGTCAGCACATCGTCGGCGTTCTCCTCGTTGTTCAACCCGATCCCGGTGTCGCCGAAGCCGGCGAAGGACTGCACCGCATAGGCCACCAGCACGTAGGTGCAGACCAGGATCAGGGTGGTGATGACGGCGGCGATCCCGGGTGTTTTGCCCGGGTTCTTGGTCTCCTCGCCGACGGCCAGACAGGCGTCCCAGCCCCAGTAGATGAAGATGCACAAGATGATGGCCGCGGCGATCGAAGAGGAGTCCAGGCCGGTGGGCAGCAACCACGACAGCGACGGGGAAATGGCCTGCTCACCTGCGGTACCGGAGAAGACGCGTACCAGTGCCCACACGCTGACGACGATCAGGACGCCGAACTGGATGGCGATCAGGACGTTCTGCACACGTTCGGACACCACGATGCCGCGGGCGCTCAGCAGGGTCATCGCGAAGATGAAGAACGACCCGAGCAGCACCTTGGCCGTCAGGTTGTCGGCCAGGGAATCCAGACCCAGGAACTTGAACAGATAGATCGCAGCGACCTCGGAGACGTTGGCCAGCACGATGATTGCCGACACCGCCAGACCCCAGCCGCCGATCCAGCCGATCCATGGGCCGAAGGCCTTCACCCCCCACGTGAAGGTGGTGCCGCAGTCCGGGGTGTCCTGGCTGAGTTCCTTGTATGCGAAGGCCACCAGCAGCATCGGGATGAACGCGAGGACGAACATCGACGGCGCTTTGTCCCCGACCGCCAACACGACGTAGCCGAGGGTGGCCGCCAGACTGTAGGCGGGAGCCACGGCCGCCAGCCCGATGACGATGTTTCCGACGAGCCCGAGGGCACCGGCTTGCAGGCCCTTGCCGGTGGTGGCGGGGGCCGGCGGTTCAGCGATTGCCATGGTCGCAAAATATACGGTTCGAGTGGTTGCTGCGGCACTTTACGACGGAATAGTTTTCCTGTGAGTAACACAGCAACTGATTTCGTTGCTGGCTGGCTACCTGTGCGTGTGGGTGGACCCCGGCCGATCCGCCCGTGTTCTGTGCCCGCCCACGACCTTCGGGTGCGAGGTTACGCTCGGTTTCGTGACGTCGGCAGCCGCTCGGGCAGACCTGTTTCAGGCGCTGCGACCACACCTGCTCGCGGTCGCGTATCGGCTCACCGGAACGTTTGCCGACGCTGAGGATGCGGTGCAGGATGCGTGGCTGCGCTGGGACCGTTCCGACGAGCACGTCGCCGATCCACGGGCGTGGTTGACGACGGTGGTCAGCCGGCTCAGCCTGGACCGGCTGCGGTCTGCGGCGCACCGGCGCGAAACCTATGCGGGTCACTGGCTCCCGGAACCAGTGGTGACGGCGGCAGGGTCGGATCCGTTGGAGGCGGTGGTGGCCGACGAGGACGCCCGCTTCGCCGCGATGGTGGTGCTCGAACGGCTCAGCGCCGATCAGCGGGTGGCGTTCGTCCTGCACGACGGGTTCGGGATGCCGTTCTCGGAGATCGCCGAAGTGCTCGGTGCTAGCGCGGCCGCCGCGCGTCAACTCGCGTCACGCGCGCGGCGTCTCGTGGCGGACGCCCCGGCGCCGCCACGCGCCGACGAGCACGACGAGGTGGTCGGGCTTCTCCTGGCTGCGATGGCCCGCGGTGACCTGGCTGCCGTCGTCGCACTCCTGCATCCCGAGGTGACGTTCACCGGCGACTCCAACCGCCGTGCACCCACCGCTGTTCAGGTGATCCGCGGGCCGGACAAGGTGGCTCGTTTCCTGTTCGGGTTGGCGCACCGGTACGGTCCGGGCTTCGTGACGTCCAGCCGCTTGGCGGCCGTCAACGGAGACCTGGGCGTCTACACACCAGGCAAACCGGAGGGGGATGGGTTCCCGGCCATGCAGCCGCACATCATCGCGCTCACGGTGGTGGACGGAAAGGTCAGCGCGGTCTGGGACGTCGCCAATCCGGACAAGTTCACCGGGTCTCCCATGGCACCCGGCACGCGTCGCCCGAACTGAACCCCTGCTCGGTGATGCCCAGTGCGCTGTTCATGCGCGCCCGCATGTTCTCCACGCCGATCTGGTAGGTCAGCTCGATCACGCCGGCGTCGCCGAACCGTCGCCGGAGATCGGCGACCTGCTCGTCGGTGACGGTGTGCACGTCGGTGGTCATGGCGTCGGCGTAGGCGATGGCCGCGCGCTCGTCATCGGTGAACAGCTCCGAGGTGCGGTACTCGTCGATGTGCGTCAGTCGGTCCATGTCCAGACCGTCGAGTCGCATCAGCATGGAGCCGAAGTCCACACACCACGAGCAGCCGACCGTGCGGGCGGTCCAGAACACGGCAAGCTCGCGGATGTTGGCGGGCAGGGTGGTGGAGGCGCGCTCGAGCATGCCCTCGTGCATCCCGCCCGCGAGCAGGAGCTTGCGATGGTGAGCGTAGACGGCGAAGGGTTCGGGGACGGCGCCGAAGCGGCGTTTTGCGTAGCGGTAGAGCAGGCGGGTCAGCAGCGGAGCGTTGTCGGGTGGCACCGGTGCGATGCGTGAAGTGGTCATGCACTCAAGACGAGCCAGCCCCCGATAGTGTGACAATCCCTCTCGGCCGACCGCGCGTGTCTGTACGTCAACACGCGGCCATTTCCGTACAAAAGCGTGCGCTCGTCAAGACTTGCGGCTGTGATGCCGGCGCGCTTTCATGCGGTTGCCGCACACTGCCATCGAGCACCAGCGCGCGGTGTTCGGCTTGCTGCGGTCGATCAGGAACAGGCGGCACTCGGTGTTGGCGCAGGGCCGGATCCGCCCGGGACTGGTGATTCGCAGGCGGTCCCACGCCAGCGCCGCGCGCACGGCGCCCGTCGGCGAGGTCAGCTGCCAGTCGATGCCGCGTTCGGAGGCCGTCGGAACCAACTGAGCTGCAGCCACAATGGGCTGCAGGGCCGACGGCGGCTGGTCGCCCCGGACGATCGCCTGAAGGACTGCCCGGGCCTGGAGCAGCGCGGTCCACTCCTGCTCGGTGGCTGAGATGGCGTGGTCGGTCATCCAGTGCGCGGCAGTGTCGAAAACGGCCAGTCCGTCGGTGGGGGTGCCATCGATGACCGGCGTCGTATTGAGCAGATCCAGCAGCAGCACCTCGTCGTCGGCGCCGGCGGCAACCACATCCATGTCTAACCTCCAAAGTCCTGTTGACAGGTTACCTGATCTAGTGTTCCATGGGGTAACCGCCAAAAATAATTTTAGGAGTTAGATATGTCCGTCCATCATCGCTACGCCACCGTCGCCGGACGTCAGCTCTTCTACCGTGAGGCCGGTGACCCCGACGCGCCGGTCATCGTCCTGTTGCACGGTTTCCCCACCAGCTCGTTCATGTTCCGCCACTTGATCCCGGAGTTGTCCGACCGGTATCACGTGATCGCACCCGACTACCTGGGGTTCGGGTATTCGGATGCGCCCTCGGTCGACGAATTCGACTACACCTTCGACGCGCTGGCCGACCTGACGGCCGATCTACTGAAAAGCCTTGGGATCAGTCGGTATTCGATGTATGTGCAGGACTACGGTGCGCCCGTGGGATGGCGCCTGGCGCTGCGCGACCCGCAGGCCGTCACGGCGATCATCACGCAGAACGGCAACGGCTACGACGCCGGGTTCGTCACGGACGGTTGGCAGACGGTGTGGGATTACCAACGCGAGCAGACCCCCGAGACCACCAAGGCGCTCACCGAGTTCCTCAGTTTCGACGCCACCAAGTTCCAGTACACCGCGGGTGTTCCCGACGAGAGCCTGATCAGCCCCGACACCTGGCATCACGACTTCGCACTGCTGTCGCGCCCCGGCAACACCGAGATCCAGCTCAAGCTGTTCCTCGACTACGCCACCAATCCCAAGCTCTACCCGTCGCTGCACGAATACCTGCGCGACAGCAGAGTTCCCGTGCTCGCGGTGTGGGGTGACAAGGACCCGTTCTTCGGTCCGGACGGTGCCCGGGCATTCGCCGAGGACGCCGTCGACCCCGAGATCCACTTGGTCGACGGTGGCCACTTCCTGCTCGAGAGCCATCTGGCTGAGGTCGTCGCCTTGATCCGCGACTTCCTGACCCGCCGCCTCTCCTAGGGCGAACGCGCGTGTTTGTCCGCCGACACTCCGTGCCCGGCGTACCAACGCGCGCGCTCACGCAGCAGCGCGGACCAACTGGCCTTTGATGCGGCGGGCCATCGCCCACTTGGCCTGGCGGACGTCATCGGCCACGATCGACAAGACCGACCATCCGACTTCGATCAACGCGGCCCGCTTCTGGCGATCTCTTGCGAAGTCGTCGGGCTCGGAGTGCCAGTCGTACCCGTCGTACTCGACTGCCACCGCGAACTCCGGCCAGGCGAAGTCCACCCGCCAGAGCCGTCCGTCCCGGTCGACGATCTGGTACTGCAGCTCGGGATCAGGTACGCCGCAGTCGCGCATCGCCAGACGCGCTTCGCTTTCCATCGGAGACTCCGCTTCGGGTCGGGCCAGCGGTATCAGTTCGCGCACCTGAACTATCCCGCGCCTGCCCTTCTGGCGCGCGGCGGCCAGAGTCAGCGCCGTCGGAGTGCAGGTGCCGCTGCGCAATGCGGCATCGAGTGTGGCGAGAGCGCGGGGTCGGTGCAGACTACGGGCCACTTCGACGGCGGTCCATGCGGCGGTGGTGGCCGGCCGGCCGTCGACAACAGTCAGCGGTGCGCCCTCGCGGCGGTGCACCACCAGGCCGTCACTGTCGCGCAGCAGCTGGCCCGCCGGATTGAGCACGTGGAGATCCATCACGTCCTGGGTGTCGAAACCGTATGCTGCCGCGGCGGTTCCGAGACATATGGCCACCGGCTCGCCGGCCCGCAAGTCCAGACCGCTCAGCCTGATGAGGGGGTCCGGTTCATCCGGGCTGTAGACGCCGGGCCAGACCTTCCACAGCTCGCCGCTGTCCAGCGCTGACTGCATGGCGCGACGGCTGAGCACGCGCAAAATCTGCCCCGAGGTCGCTACGCCGCCCTGGGCGTCGAAGAGGTCGCTGAGCACCTCGGGATCGTCGGGCGATACCCGAAACTCGGAAAGTCACCCTGTGGATAGAGCAACGAGCGCGCGGGTTTGTACACGGAACACGGAGTGTTCCCGTACAAACACGCGCGCTCGCGCGAAAGAACTCAGCGGGCGAACATCAACGCGCGCTTGACTTCCTGGATCGCCTTGGTGACCTCGATACCACGCGGGCAGGACTCGGTGCAGTTGAACGTGGTCCGGCAGCGCCACACCCCGTCCACCTCGTTGAGGATGTCGAGCCGCTCCGCGGCGGCCTCGTCACGCGAGTCGAAGATGAACCGGTGCGCGTTGACGATCGCCGCCGGGCCGAAGTACGAACCCTCGGTCCAGAACACCGGGCAGCTGGTGGTGCAGCAGGCGCACAGGATGCACTTGGTGGTGTCGTCGTAGCGGGCGCGGTCGGTCTGGCTCTGGATCCGCTCACGGGTGGGCGGGTTGCCGGAGGTGATCAGGAACGGCTTCACCGCGCGGTAGGCGTCGAAGAACGGCTCCATGTTCACCACGAGGTCCTTCTCCACGGGCAGGCCGCGGATCGGCTCGATGGTGATGGTCAGCTGCTTGCCGGCCTTCTTCGGCAGCATGTCGCGCATCAGCACCTTGCACGCCAACCGGTTCACACCGTTGATGCGCATGGCATCCGAGCCGCACACACCGTGGGCACAGGACCGGCGGAACGTGAAGGTGCCGTCGAGGTAGCTCTTCACGTAGGTCAGCAGGTTCAGCAGCCGGTCGGTGGGCAGGCAGGGCACCCGGAAGCTCTGAAAGCCTGCGGCGTCCGGGTTTTCGGGGTTGAAACGGGCGATCTTCAATGTCACCATCACCGCTTCGTCGGGGATGGGGGGCAGAGGCGAATCGCCGGCTTCGGGCTTGTCCAGAACAGCAGTCATCAGTACTTCCGTTCCATCGGCTCGTACCGGGTCTGGACCACGGGCTTGTAGTCCAACCGGATGTCACTCAACAGGTCAGAACCCTCTTTGTAGGCCATCGTGTGGCGCATGTAGTTGGTGTCGTCACGGTTCGGGTAATCCTCGCGCGCGTGTCCGCCACGAGATTCCTTGCGGTTCAGCGCGCCCACGACGGTGACCTCGGCCAGCTCGAGCAGGAAGCCCAGCTCGATGGCCTCCAGGAGATCGCTGTTGTAGCGCTTCCCCTTGTCGTGCACGGTGATTCGGGAGTAGCGCTCCTTGAGGGCATGGATGTCGGTCAGCGCCTGCTTGAGCGTCTCCTCGGTGCGGAACACCGCGGCGTTGTTGTCCATCGACTGCTGCAGCTCGCCGCGGATGTCGGCGACGCGCTCGTGGCCGTGCTCCGAGAGGATGTCACCCACCCAGTCGACGACCATCGACGCGGGGGCCGGCGGCAGTTCCACGAAATCGTGCTTGGCGGCGTACTCGGCAGCGGCGATACCCGCACGGCGGCCGAACACGTTGATGTCCAGCAGCGAGTTGGTGCCCAGCCGGTTGGCGCCGTGTACCGAGACACACGCGCACTCGCCGGCGGCGAACAGGCCCGGGATGATGTTGTCGTTGTCGCGCAGCACCTGGCCGGTGATCGTGGTCGGAATGCCGCCCATCACGTAGTGGCAGGTGGGGTAGACGGGCACCAGTTCGGTGACCGGGTCCACGCCGAGGTACGTGCGGGCGAACTCGGTGATGTCGGGCAGCTTGGCCTCGAGCACGTCGGCACCCAGGTGGCGCACGTCGATGTAGACGTAATCCTTGTTGGGGCCCGCGCCGCGGCCTTCGAGTACCTCGAGCACCATCGACCGCGCCACGATGTCGCGCGGTGCCAGGTCGACGATCGTCGGGGCGTAGCGCTCCATGAAGCGCTCACCGTCGGCGTTGAGCAGACGTCCACCCTCACCGCGCACGGCCTCGGAGATCAGGATGCCGAGACCGGCCAGGCCGGTCGGGTGGAACTGGTGGAACTCCATGTCCTCCAGGGGAAGCCCCTTGCGGAAGATGATGCCCAGGCCGTCGCCGGTAAGGGTGTGCGCGTTGGAGGTGGTCTTGTACATCCGGCCCGAGCCGCCGGTGGCGAAGACGATGGCCTTGGCGTGGAAGACGTGGATGTCGCCCGTCGCGAGTTCGTAGGCGACGACACCGGTGGCCACCGGACCGTTGGGCGTGTCGGTCAGGGTGATGTCGAGGGCGTAGAACTCGTTGAAGAACTCGACGTCGTGTTTGACGCAGTTTTGGTACAGCGTCTGCAGGATCATGTGGCCGGTGCGGTCGGCGGCGTAACAGGCCCGGCGCACCGGGGCCTTGCCGTGATCACGGGTGTGACCGCCGAAGCGACGCTGGTCGATGCGGCCTTCCGGGGTGCGGTTGAACGGCATCCCCATCTTCTCCAGGTCGAGCACCGCGTCGATGGCCTCTTTGGCCATGATCTCGACGGCATCCTGGTCAGCCAGGTAGTCGCCACCCTTGACGGTGTCGAAGGTGTGCCACTCCCAGTTGTCCTCTTCGACATTGGCCAGGGCGGCGCACATACCGCCCTGGGCCGCGCCGGTGTGCGACCGGGTGGGGTACAGCTTGGTCAGCACCGCGGTGCGGGCCCGGGGGCCCGCCTCGACGGCGGCGCGCATACCGGCGCCACCGGCGCCGACGATCACGACGTCGTAGCGATGTTCTTGGATCATTGCTCTCAACCCCCGATGTTCGCGTCGAACGTCAGCAGCACGTAGGTGCCGAGTACCAGCGTGAAGATCATCGACAGCGCCAGCAGGGTGTTCAGCCAGAAACGCGTCGAGTCCTTGCGGCTGTAGTCGGCGATGATGGTGCGCATCCCGTTGCCGCCGTGCAGCTGCGCGAGCCACAGCAGCAGCAGGTCCCAGGTCTGCCAGAACGGCGATGCCCAGCGCTGCGCGACGTAGTTGAAGTCGATGCGGTAGACGCCGTTATCCCAGATCAGCATGATGAACAGGTGGCCCAGCGCCAGGAACACCAGCACGATCCCCGAGAACCGCATGAACAACCACGCGTACTTCTCGAAGTTCGGCATGCCGCCGCGGCGCCGGGGCGCGCGGGGGTTGTCCAGCCCGGCCGGACGATCGAAGCTCTTCTCCAGGATCGGCGCGATCGGCCGTTCACGGGACTGTTCAGGTGCGCTCATAGGAATCGCTCCGCCATGTGCATGCCCAGCACCACGAGGGCGGGCACCATTACCAACAACCAGATCACCGCGACGCCCAGCAGCATCTTCTTCTGATGCCGGGGTCCCTCCGACCAGAAGTCCACCAGGATCACCCGGATGCCGTTGAGTGCGTGGAACAGCACCGCGGCCACCAGGCCGACCTCCATGAGGCCGATGATCGGCGTCTTGTAGGTCTCGATGACGGCGTTGTAGGCCTCGGGGCTGACCCGGACCAGTGCGGTGTCGAGCACGTGCACGAAAAGAAAGAAGAAAATGGTTGCACCCGTGATGCGGTGCAAGACCCAGGACCACATTCCTGGATCGCCCCGATACAGGGTGCGCCGGCGTGGCTTCTCCTGCTTGGCAGGCTGTGCCGGTGCCGCTGTACTCATCAGCGCCTCCAACGCCATCGGTGGACGCCGGGGCCGCGCGTCGCGCCCCAACGTGGCGGTGTTCGATTCCCAATTGTTGCTTCGGGCAACCGTCGGGTGGACTCTAATCCCATTTGTAGTAACCAACTAATTGCCGAATCGATGCCGGGTATGCATGTGACGCCAAAGTTAGGGTGGCCTTGCTAAATAGCCTGGTCAGGACAGGGGTGTGGTGAATGCATTCAGAGAGAATCGCCGGCGGGCTCGATGAGCACTGAAATTGACTGGAATGTCCTGCAGGACAAGGCAATTGAGGCATCGAAGCGGGCTTATGCGCCGTACTCGGGTTTTCCGGTCGGGGCGGCCGCGCTAGTCGACGATGGGCGAATTGTCTCCGGATGCAATGTGGAGAATGTCTCATATGGCCTGGGTCTCTGCGCGGAGTGTTCTGTGGCCTGCGCCCTGCATTCCAGCGGTGGCGGACGGCTGATCGCGCTGGCCTGTGTGGCCGCCGACGGCGAACTCCTGATGCCCTGCGGACGGTGCCGGCAGGTGCTGTTCGAACACGGCGGGGCCGAGCTGTTGATCGGCCACCCGGCCGGCCCGAAGCGGCTGGCCGAACTGCTGCCCGACGCATTCGGGCCCGACGATCTCACCCGCGGAGGCCAAAGGCAGTGACCCAGTTCACATTCGACGCTCCGACCGTCATCCGCACCAAGCGCGACGGCGGCCGGCTCTCCGGCGACGCCATCGACTGGGTGATCGACGCCTACACCCACTCCCGCGTCGGCGACGAGCAGATGGCGGCGCTGCTGATGGCGATCTTCCTGCGCGGAATGGATCGCGAGGAGATCGCACGGTGGACAGCGGCGATGATCGCCTCGGGGGAGCGGCTCGACTTCTCCGATCTGGGTCTGCGGCTCGTCGACAAACACTCCACCGGCGGAGTCGGCGACAAGATCACCATCCCGCTGGTGCCGATCGTCGCCGCATGTGGCGCCGCGGTCCCGCAGGCCGCCGGCCGCGGGCTCGGCCACACCGGCGGCACCCTGGACAAGCTGGAGGCCATCCCCGGTTTCACCGCCGAGATCAGCAAAGGCCAAGTGCGCCAACAGCTGTGTGAGGTCGGTGCGGCGATCTTCGCCGCCGGCGATCTGGCGCCGGCCGACCGCAAGATCTACGCGCTGCGCGATGTCACCGCCACCACCGAGTCGCTGCCGCTGATCGCGAGCTCGATCATGAGCAAGAAGCTCGCCGAGGGAGCCGACGCGCTGGTGCTCGATGTCAAAGTGGGCTCGGGGGCGTTCCTGAAGAAGCGCGAGGAGTCCTGGGAGTTGGCGCGCACCATGGTCGCGCTGGGCGCCGCGCACGGCGTCCCGACCCGGGCGCTGCTGACCGACATGGCCTGCCCGTTGGGCCGCGCGGTGGGCAACGCGGTGGAGGTCGCCGAGTCCGTGGAGGTGCTGGCCGGCGGCGGGCCCGCGGACGTGGTGGAGCTGACGCTGGCGTTGGCGCGGGAGATGCTCGCCGCCGTCGGTCTCGACGGCCGCGATCCGGCCGACACCCTGCGCGACGGAACCGCCATGGACAGCTTCCGCGCAATCGTCGCCGCCCAGGGCGGCGACGCGACCGCGCCGTTGCCGCAAGCCGCGCATTCCGAGACCGTCACCGCACCCCGAGGCGGCACAATGGGGGACATCGATGCATTGGCGGTGGGTATGGCGGTGTGGCGGCTCGGAGCGGGCCGCGCGGCCCCGGGTGAGCAGGTGCAAGCCGGCGCCGGGCTGCAGATTCACCGCCGTCCCGGCGAGCCCGTCGCCCCGGGTGACCCGTTGTTCACCTTGTTCACCGACACTCCCGAACGGTTCAGCGCGTCGCTGGCTGAACTCGACGGCGCCTGGAGTGTGCAGGACCAGGCGCCGGCGTCACGTCCCCTCCTCATCGATCGGATTGAGTCATGACTCCACTGACGCTCGACAACATCAGGCAGGCGCCGAAGGCGCTGCTGCACGATCACCTCGACGGTGGCCTGCGGCCGTCGACCGTGCTGGAGATCGCCTCCGAGATCGGTTACGACGAGCTGCCCGCCACCGACATCGACGGGTTGGCGGAGTTCTTCCGCACCGCAGCCCATTCCGGGTCGCTGGTGCGCTACCTGGAGCCGTTCGCGCACACCGTGGCCGTCATGCAGACTCCTGAGTCGCTGCACCGGGTGGCCTACGAGTGTGTGGAGGATCTGGCTGCCGATTCGGTGGTGTACGCCGAGGTCCGCTTCGCCCCGGAACTGCACATCGACGAGGGGCTGTCGCTGGACGCCGTGGTCGACGCGGTGCTGGCCGGGTTCGCCGACGGGGAGAAGGCCGCCGGAGCCGACGGCAAGACCATCACGGTGCGCTGCCTGGTGACGGCCATGCGCCACGCCGCGCGCTCACGGGAGATCGCGGAGTTGGCGATCCGGTTCCGCGACAAGGGCGTGGTGGGCTTCGACATCGCCGGCGCCGAAGCCGGCTACCCTCCCACCCGGCATCTGGATGCGTTCGAATACATGCGGAACAACAACGGACGCTTCACCATTCACGCCGGCGAGGCGTTCGGTCTGCCGTCGATCCACGAGGCCATCGCGTTCTGCGGCGCCGACCGGCTCGGGCACGGGGTGCGGATCGTCGACGACATCGAGCTTTCACCCGACGGTGCCGCCCGGCTGGGCCGCGTCGCGGGGATCGTGCGTGACAAGCGCATCCCGCTGGAACTGTGCCCGAGTTCGAACGTGCAGACGGGGGCCGTCGACAGCATCGCCGAGCATCCGTTCGACAAGCTGGCCCGGCTGCGGTTCCGGGTCACCGTCAACACCGACAACCGGCTGATGAGCGACACCACCATGAGCCAGGAGATGCTGCGCCTGGTGGAGGCGTTCGGCTACGGCTGGAGTGACCTGGAGCGGTTCACCATCAATGCGATGAAGTCGGCGTTCATCCCGTTCGACCAGCGGCTGGCCATCATCGACGAGATCATCAAGCCGCGCTTCGCCGTCCTCATCGGGTGATTTCGGCGCGTTCGTAACCGCTGAGCGGTTACGAACGCGCCGAAACCGCTGACATCAGCTCCACAGGGCGCGCCAGGTGACCGGCCCGATGATTCCGTCGACTTTGAGCTGGTTGCCGTAGTAGTCGAGGAAGTCGGTCTGGAACTTCTCGACAGCGGCCTTGGTCAGCGGGCCGAAGACACCATCGATGGGACCCGGGTCGTACGGCGGGTACTTGAAGTTCTTCAGAATCTCCTGCGCCAGATAGACCGCGTTGCCGGTCGAGCCTTCCTTGACGGTCGGCGGTGCCAGCCGCGCCCACGTCTGGGGACCGACGATGCCGTCGACCTCCAGCGGGAACGAGTAGGCGCTGTACTCACCGACGCTTCGGTCGAGTTGGTAGCGCAGTACTCGGTTCCGCGTGACGGGGCCGAAGATGCCGTCATCGGTGCCGTCGGGAAGGTAATACCGGTAGATGAGTTCACGCTGGGCCTTCTTGACGGCCTCGCCGGTGGAACCCAGCTTGATGATCGGATCGCTCATGATCGCACTCCTTGGATGAGTGTGTTTGTCGGACACTCGGAATGCTCGTCCCGCGACCAGGGGGCACAACAGCGTAAAGCACTACCCGAAGCCAGGTTTCAGGTACGCGCCAGCGCGCGTATTTGTACGCGACACGCCCCTGTGCGACGTACAGACACGCGCGCTCGCGGGAGATCGCACGGGCGCTGCGCGGGGATCACTCGCGGCGCAGGCGCGACTCCAGGAACCGCTCCAGCTTCTCGAACTCCGCGACCGCCTTGGCGTGGGGGGCGGCGGGGCGGTCGTTGGCGTCGGGATCGCTGACGTAGGCGACGAACTTGCCCAGCGCAGAATCGGCGGTCAAGGTCCGGTCGACGGTGTCGTCTTCGGAGTAGTCGCCCACGTCCTGCAGCAGTTCAACGGCCAGCGCGAGCTGATCCCGGTCGATCCCGTCGGGGCCTTCGGCCAATTCCTCGGCCAGACCCGCGAGCACATAGACGTTCTCATCGGTGACGTCGACGTCGAGCGAGCCATCGGTGGCGGCGGTGCGGATGTCGTCGTAGGTGCTCAGATCCGACAGGTCGTGGTCGTGCTCGTCGGCCAGGTAGCGGGCCAGCGCACGCTCGGACGAGAACACGCTGATGCGGCCGTTGCGGCCGAGGAACAGCGGCCGGTCGTCGAAGTAGCAGCGCAGCGTGTAGAAGGTGCCCGAGCTGGTCATCATCTGCACCGGGTCGATCCCGACCCTGGCCCAGAAGTCGTCGGTGCCGCCCAGCACACCACCGGCGCTCTCGGCTTGGTCGGCCAGCGCCTCGTCCTCATCGTCGTCGGCGACGCCGTCGTCCTCGATCAGGTCGTCGTCGTCCTCAACGGCGACAACATCGTCCTCCGGCTCCTCGGGGGCGGGTTCGGCCAATTCCTCAGCGGCCTTCGCCGACAGCTTCTCGTCCACCGCAGGGGTGGTGATGATGTCGTCGATCGCGGCGATGATGCCGTCCCAGTTGCGCCCGACGATCGCGGCGATGTTGTTCCAGCGCTTGAGTCCGGCTTTGCCGCTGAACTCGTCGACACCGCCGTTGACAGTGCTCAGCGTCGGGTTGCCGTTGAAGAACTTTGTCACCGCCGGCAGCTCGCACACCGATCCGATGGACGAGACGATGGCCAGCGTGCGGGCCAGGGTGGCCACCGACTCCTCGGTGGGCTTGTCGGCCAGCAACTCTTCGACGGCGATCAGATCGAACTGCCGGTCCTCGCTGGGATCCAGCTTGTGCGCCGAGGCCTCGAGCAATTGCCCCCACGCCGGGTGGTCGGACAGGTCGTTCTCGTCGCCGCCGCGCACGAACGCCACCAGGTCGGCGGCGCTGGCGAACCCGTACAGATCTTCGTCTTTACCCAGCAGCGCCTCCCACTCGTCGCCGGCGTCGCGCCAGCGCGGCGCCCACACGGTGTAGAAGTCGCCCTTGGTCAAAGTGAGTCTGATCGGCACAAGCTCAGCAGCCATGCGGCACAGGATAACGACGTGCCCTGAGCGCCCCACCACGCGCGTGCGCAAACCACCTCCGGGCGCGGCGTGTCGGCCGGGGGCGCGCACGCTCGGCCGAGGGGTTCTAGGGTCTGCGTATGGATGTCTGCGTTGTCGATCACCCCTTGGCCGCTGCCCGGCTGACCACGCTGCGGGATGAGCGCACCGACAACGCCGGATTCCGGGCCGCGTTGCGCGACCTGACGCTGATGCTCGTTTACGAAGCGACCCGAGACGCTGCCCGGGTCGAGATCAACGTGCGCACCCCGCTGGTGGACACCACCGGTCACCGGCTGGCCGTGCCGCCGCTGCTGGTTCCGGTGCTGCGCGCGGGCCTCGGCATGGTGGACCAGGCACACGCGCTCATTCCCGAGGCGAAGGTCGGCTTCGTGGGCGTGGCGCGCAACGAGGAGACCCACCGCCCGACGCCCTACCTGGAGTCACTGCCCGACGATCTGAGCACACAACCGGTGATCGTGCTGGATCCGATGCTGGCCACCGGCGGCTCCATGGCCCACACGCTGGGCCTGCTGAAGGCGCGCGGCGCGGTCGACATCACCATGATCTGCGTGGTGGTGGCGCCGGAGGGCATCGCCGCGGTGGAAGCCGCCGCACCGGAGGCGCGGCTGTTCACCGCCACCATCGACGACGGGCTCAACGACGTCGCCTACATCGTGCCGGGACTCGGTGATGCCGGTGACCGCCAATTCGGTCCACGCTGAGTGCGGCGGCTCCTGATCTGGCTGACGGCCACCGCGCTGGTCGTTGTCGCGGCCGCCGGAGTGGGTGGCTACATGCTGTTCACCCGACCCCAGGTGGACCAGCTGAGCAAGGCCGACGCGATCGTGGTGCTCGGCGGTGACAAGGACGGTCGCATCGACTACGGCTTCGAACTGGCCCGCCAGGGTTACGCCGACACGGTGGTGGTGTCCAACGACTACGGCGAGAACGACCCGATGATCCAACGGGCGTGCGCATCCGGGACCGCCACCATCACGGTGGTCTGCTTCGTCCCCCACCCGTGGACCACCCGCGGCGAAGCGATGTTCACCGCAAAACTTGCGCGCGAACACGGCTGGAAGCACGTGATCGTGGTGTCGTGGAACTACCACATGGTGCGGGCCCGCTACATCTTCGAGAAGTGTTTCGACGGTGAGCTGACCATGCGGCCCGTCCCGCGGACCTACGACCTGAATGTCATCGGCTGGGCCCATACCTACGCCTACCAGTACGCCGCGATGGTCAAGGCGACGGTCCTGGGCTGCTGAGGCCCGGTTCGCGTACTCAGCCGAGCAGGGCGCTGATGTCGGCGACGACGGCGGCCATCAGCTCCTGCGCCCGGCCACGCGCTGCCGCGAGGTCGTCGGTGGGCGGCAAGGCGATCTCGATGTAGCCCTTGATCTTGGGTTCGGTTCCCGACGGGCGGATCGCCACCCGCACCGCTTCACCGGTCAGCAGCAGGGCATCGGTGCGCTGCGGGCCGCGGCGGTCCAGCAGGTCTGCCACGGTGACGTCGATCCCGGCCACGCGGGTGGGCGGTTCGGCGCGTACGCGCTGCATCAGCGCCGCGGTGTCGGGGACGCGTTCGGTGACCGCCGCGGTCAGGTGCACGCCGTGCCGGAGGGCAAGAGCGTCCAGGGACTCGGTGAGTGAGCGGCCCTGCGATTTGACTGCCGCCACCAGATCGCAGACCAGTACGGCCGCACTCACACCGTCTTTGTCGCGCACCGCGGCCGGGTCGACGCAGTGTCCGATGGCCTCCTCGTACGCGTACACCAGGGTGTGGCCGGGCAGGTCGGCATCGGCGCGTCCCAACCACTTGAACCCGGTGAGCGTCTCCACATGGCGGGCGCCGTGGGCCTCGGCGATCCGGGCCAACAGGCGTGAGGACACCACCGTGCTGGCCACCAGCGCACCCTCGGACGGTTCGGACAGAATGTAATCGCCCAACAGCCAACCGGTTTCGTCACCCGAGAGCATTCGCCACCCGGAGTCGGTGGGGATACCCACCGCGCACCGGTCGGCGTCGGGATCCAACGCGATCGCAACGTCGGCGTCGACCTCGACGGCCAGCTCCAACAGCGCGTCGGTGGCTCCCGGCTCCTCCGGGTTGGGGAACGTGACCGTCGGGAAATCGGGATCCGGCCAGAACTGTGCTTCCACGGTGTGGACGTCGGTGAAGCCGGCCCGGCGCAGCGCCTCCAGCGCCACGGTGCCGCCCACCCCGTGCAACGGGGTCAGCGCCACCCGCACCGAGGCGTCGCCGCGACGCACGCTCGCCGCCCGGTCGAGGTAGTGCTCCACCAGGTCGGTGTCGCTGGGCTGCACCGCTTCGCGGCGGATGAGGTCGGGAGCCGCCCGCATCGCGGCCTCGATCTCGCGGTCTGTGGGGGAGACGATCTGCACCCCACCGTCGAAGTACACCTTGTAACCGTTGTCGCCGGCCGGGTTGTGCGATGCGGTGATCTGGACGCCTGCCGCGGCGCCCAGCCGGCGCACCGCGAACGCCACCACCGGGGTGGGCAGCGCGTCCGGGAGCAGCACCACCGAAAACCCGGCTGCGGCAAACACTTCCGCGGTGGCCAGAGCGAAGTCGTCGGACTGGTGCCGCGCGTCACGTCCGACGACCACCGTCGAGCCGCCCAGGCACCGGTCGGTGAGCACCTTGGCCACCGCCCATGTGGCCCGGGTGACGTTCTCGACGTTCATGCCGTCGGGACCGTCGCCCATGGGTCCGCGCAGCCCGGCCGTGCCGAAGGTGATCATGATGCCGATTGTGCCGTCTCGCCGTCGGCCAGCTTGCGCAGCACCGGGGCCACGATCATCAGCAGATCGAACTCGAGCTCGGTGAGGCTGTCGCGCATGGCGGTCTGCAGCCAGGTGTCGCGCTGCGCGCGGTCGTCCTGCAGCAGCTGCGTCCCCTGGGGAGTGATCTCGATGAGCTGGCGGCGGCGGTCGGCCGGATCGGGACGGCGTGACACCAGGGCGCGGGACTCGAGTTCGTTGATGCTGTCGGTCAGCGATTGCACCCGCACCTGAAGGCGTGCGGCGATCTCTGCGGGGGTAGTCACCCCTGACCGGCTGGTGTCGCCCAGGATCTCGAGCTGGCTCAGCGTGAGCCCGTTGTCCGGGCGGTGCCGGCGCATCTGACGGGCGAGGGCCATCACCGACTCGCGAAGTTCGGTGGCTGAGGCGGTGTTTCGAGGCATTACCAAGGTATACCTTGGCAATAATGGGAAGAGAAGTGCAACACACTGGATTGATTCGAAATAAAAGCAAGCGCATACTTGTCAATAATCGGTGAGGAGGCAGCAGCGAATGGTGAAGACGGTCGGCAAGTGGGCACTTCTGGCAGCTGTCACCGTCGCCGTCACCGTCGCACTGACCTTCGCGGGCGTCCCCTCGGCCGCCCTGTTCGCCGCTCTGGTCGTCGGCATCGTGCTAGCGCTGTGCTCGCTGGCCCCCAAGGCCGTGCCACGCCGCGCCGGCCACGCCGCCCAGGCCGTCCTCGGCGTCTACATCGGCACCATGGTGAACCAGGATTCGCTGGGCGCCCTCGGGCCGCACTGGCCGATCGTGATCACCGTGGTGGTCGCCACGCTGGCGATCAGCGTCATCGCCGGCGCGCTGCTGGGGTTGCGGCGCGACATCACCCCACTCACCGGTGCACTGGCCCTGGTGGCCGGCGGCGCGTCCGGTCTGGTGGCGATCGCCCGTGAACTCGGCGGCGACGACCGCGTGGTCGCCGTGGTGCAGTACCTCCGGGTCGGCCTGGTGACCGCCACCATGCCGGTCGTGGTGCTGTTCATCTTCCATCCCGACTTCTCCCACCCCACCGTGGTGACCGAAACCGCTTCAGCGCCGTGGTATCTCAGCCTCGGACTGATCATCGCCATCTCCGTGGTGGGGGTGGTGCTCGGCAAGCTGGTTCATCTGCCCGGCGCCGGCCTGCTGGGCCCCATGGCCGTCACCGTGGTCCTGGAGGTCACCGGTTTCAGCTTCGGGCTGTCGGTGCCACAGATGCTGGTGCAGGTCGGTTACGTACTGATCGGCTGGCAGGCCGGGGTCGCCTTCACCCGGGACTCGCTGCGCGCCGTGGGCCGCGCGATGCCGTTGGCGCTGGGCTTGATCGCCGCGCTGACCGTCGCCACCGCCGGCCTGGGTGTGCTGCTGTCACACGTCACCGGGATGACGCCACTGGAGGGTTACCTGGCGACGAGCCCCGGCGGTATCTACGCCGTGCTGGCCACCGCCGTGGAAACCGGATCCGACGTCACCTTCATCGTCGCGGCCCAGGTGCTGCGGGTGCTGGTCATGCTCTTCGCCGCGCCGCTGATGGCGCGCGGGCTGGTCAAGCTCACCGAGCGCATCGGCGGCCGGCGTCAGAGCCGGGAGATCACCGAGGACAGCAGGGAACCCATCGCGGTCGCGGACTGACGGCCCGCCTCGAGCACCTCGGCGTGACTCAGCGGTTCACCGGTCATACCCGCCGCCAGATTGGTCACCAGCGACACCGCCAGCACCCGGGCGCCCGCCGCCCGTGCGGCGATGGTCTCGTGGACAGTGGACATCCCCACCAGGTCGGCACCCAGCGTGCGCAGCATCCGGATCTCGGCCGGTGTCTCGTAGTGCGGGCCGGGTAGCCCCGCGTAGACACCTTCGGTCAGTGACGGGTCGATCTCGCGGGCCAGCGCGCGCAGCGCCGGGGAGTAGGCATCCACCAGATCGACGAACTGCGCGCCGACCAGCGGCGAGCGCGCCGTCAAGTTCAGGTGGTCGCTGATCAGCACCGGCTGGCCCACGGCGAAGTCCTCGCGTAGCCCGCCGGCCGCATTGGTCAGCACCACGGTGTCGGCGCCGGCCGCACACGCCGTGCGCACCGGGTGCACCACGTCGGAGAGGTCGTGGCCCTCATAGGCGTGGATGCGCCCCACCAGGACCAGCACCCGGTGCTGTCCCAGCGGAACCGAGAGCACCTGACCGCCGTGGCCGGCCGCCGTCGGTGTGGTGAAGCCGGGTAGTTCGTCCATCGGCAGCACGGCCGTCGGTTCACCCAGCACCTTGACCGCCGGCGCCCACCCCGATCCCAGGACGACGGCGACGTCGTGACGGCCGACGCCGGTGCGCTCGGCGATGGCGCGGGCGGCTTCATGGGCGCGCAGGCTGGGATCGGTCACGTCGCATGAGCCTAGTGACCACCAACGCCGGGAGAGCTCACACCCGCGTCGGTGCGATACTGCTGTGATGCCCGGTGTTGCCGCGTCCTCGACTGTGGACGACGTCATTCGTCGTCGCCGCGACGACCTGGTGGCGCTGTCCCACTCGATCCACGCCGAGCCGGAGCTGGCGTTCCAGGAACACCGCAGCTGCGCCAAGACCCAGGCTCTGGTTGCCGAGCGCGGTTTCGAGATCAGCCCGGCCGTCGGCGGTATCGACACCGCCTTCCGCGCCTCGTTCGGCAGTGGCCCGCTGGTGGTCGGCGTGTGCGCCGAGTACGACGCGCTGCCCGAGATCGGGCATGCGTGCGGGCACAACATCATCGCCGCGTCGGCCGTGGGCACGGCGTTGGCGCTGGCCGAGGTCGCAGACGACATGGGCCTGACCGTGGTGCTGGTCGGCACCCCGGCCGAGGAGGCCGGGGGCGGCAAGGTGCTGCTGCTCAAAGAGGGTGTGTTCGACGACATCGCCGCGACGGTCATGTTGCACCCCGGCCCCATCGACATCGCCGCCGCGCGGTCGCTGGCGCTCTCGGAGGTGTTCGTGACGTACCGGGGGCGCGAGTCCCACGCGGCGGTCGCGCCGTATCTGGGTGTGAATGCCGCCGATGCGGTGACGGTGACGCAGGTGGCCATCGGCCTGCTGCGCCAGCATCTGACGCCGGGGCAGATGATGCACGGCATCGTCACCGAAGGCGGCAAGGTGCCCAATGTCATTCCGGCTCGGGCGGCGTTGCGGTACACCTTGCGCGCCACCGAGACCTCGGCGCTGCAAGCCCTCGAAGCCAAGGTGGCCGGCTGTTTCCAGGCCGGCGCGGTAGCAACAGGATGTGAATACGACGTGCAGGAAGCCTCACCCATGTATCAGGAGCTGACGCCCGACCATTTCCTGGCCGAGACGTTCCGCGCCGAGATGCTGCGGATGGGTCGCACACCGTTGCCGGCCGAGATGGAGGCATCGCTGCCTCTCGGCAGCACCGATATGGGCAATGTCACCAAGGTCATGCCCGGGATCCACCCGGTCGTGGGGGTGGACGCCGGCGGTGCCAGCGTGCACCAACCGGGGTTCACCGCCGCCGCGGCGAGCCCCAGCGGTGACACCGCCGTCGTCGAGGGGGCCATCATGCTCGCCCGCACGGTGGTGGCGTTGGCCGAGTCCGGCACCGAACGTGACCGGGTCCTGGAACTGCAGGAGCGGCGGTCCGCATGAGTCTCCAGCGAGTGGCGAGTGTGCGAGGGACGAGCACGGGAGCGGATCGCGCATGAGCTTGGCCGACTACACCGAGTCCTGGCTGGCGTCGCACTACGACGATCTGGTCGGGTGGCGCAGGCACCTGCACCGCCACCCGGAGCTGGGCCGCCAGGAGTTCGCCACCACCCAGTTCGTGGCGGAACGGCTGGCCGACGCCGGCCTGAACCCGAAGATCCTGCCCGGCGGTACTGGGCTGACGTGCGATATCGGTCCCGAGCACCGCCAGCGGATCGCCTTGCGGGCCGACATGGACGCGCTGCCGATGGCCGAGCGCACCGGCGCGGAGTATTCGTCGACGGTGCCCGGGGTGGCCCACGCCTGCGGTCATGACGCGCACACGGCGATTCTGTTGGGAACTGCGCTGGCGCTGAACACGGTGCCGGAACTGCCGGTGTCGGTGCGGTTGGTGTTCCAGGCTGCCGAGGAATTGATGCCGGGCGGCGCCATCGACGCCATCTCGGCCGGGGTCTTGTCGTCGGTGTCGCGCATCTTCGCGCTGCACTGTGATCCGCGGCTGGCAGTCGGCCGCGTGGCCACCACGCCCGGGCCCATCACCTCGGCCGCCGATTCACTCGAGATCACCCTGCACTCACCCGGCGGGCACACCTCGCGCCCGCACCTGACCCACGATTTGGTCTACGGGCTGGGCATGCTCATCACCGGTGTGCCGGGAATCCTGTCCCGGCGGGTCGACCCGAGACACAACACGGTGATGGTGTGGGGTGCGGTGAACGCCGGGGTGGCGGCCAATGCGATTCCCCAGTCCGGCACGTTGTCGGGCACCGTGCGCACCGCCAGCAGGAAGACCTGGCTGGACCTGGAAGGGCTTGTCTCCGAAGCGGTTTCGTCACTCCTGGCGCCGCTGGGCATTGCCCATTCGCTGCAGTACAACCGCGGTGTGCCACCGGTGGTCAACGAAGAGGTCTCGACGCGGATCATGATGCACGCCATCGAGGCCGTCGGGCCCGACGTGCTGGCCGACACACAACAGTCCGGCGGCGGCGAGGACTTCTCCTGGTACCTCGAGGAGGTGCCCGGCGCGATGGCGCGACTAGGCGTGTGGAGCGGCGAGGGGCCTCAGCTCGATCTGCACCAGCCCACGTTCGATCTCGACGAGCGCGCGCTGGGCGTCGGGGTGCGGACGATGGTGAACCTGGTGGAGCAAAGCGCTGCGTTCTGACAGCCCGGTCGACGAGCCCGAGGTACGAGGGCGAGAGAGGGCCGGGCTCAAGTGGTCAGCCCGGTCGACGAGCCCGAGGTACGAGGGGGAGAGAGGGCCGGGCTCCGGTCAGCCGCTGGTGCCCGGCCCGATGTTGCGGGCGGGACGGGTGCGCAGGTCGTGCACATAGTCGGCGGGCGCGCCGGCGATCTCGGCGGCGTCGGCCATGACGCCCAGGTAGCGGGCCGAAGGTACGCCGCCCTCGTAGGCGTCCAGCACGTATAGCCATGCCAGCACGGGATCGGTTGTGGTGTCCGAGGTTTCGCGGTGCACGCGGCAACGGATCTTCTTGTGCACACCGAACTCCGACCCTTCCCAGCGGTCGAGGGTCTCCTCGTCCTCCTTGGTCATGTCGTAGAGCACCACGAACACCTTCGACGTCGGATCCTCGACGAGGGTCGCCAGTGCGCCTTCCCAGCCGATGTCCTCGCCGCCGAACGTCAGCCGCCAGCCATGTAGCCACCCGGTGCCCGCCATCGGCGAGTGCGGAGCCCGCTCCAACATCTGCTCGGGATGCATGTTCGACCCGTAGGCGGCGTAGATCGGCACCAGAAAAGCTTAGTCAGAAAGCCCACACACCCGCCGAGGAGTCGACCCGAAACGGTGCGCGTGGCGTCGCGCGACTAGGTTTGAGCCGTGCCAACGCGCATCGTGATCATCGGCGGGGGCCCCGCCGGATATGAAGCGGCCCTGGTCGCCGCAGCCCGTGGTCCGGAAGTGCAGGTCACCGTCGTCGACTCCGACGGACTCGGTGGTGCGTGTGTGCTCTTCGACTGTGTGCCGTCGAAGACGTTCATCGCCTCGACCGGTGTGCGCACCGAACTGCGCCGCGCCGAGGGCCTCGGCTACGACATCGGCATCGACGCCGCCAAGATCGAACTCAGCCAGATCAACAACCGGGTGAAGACGCTGGCCCGGTCGCAGTCGGCCGATATCGGCTCGCAGTTGCTCAACCAGGGCGTCACCATCATCGGTGGCCGCGGCGAGTTGGTGGACGACGTGGCCGGGATGGCGCACCACCGGGTAAAGGTCACCACCCCCGACGGCAAGACCGGGGTGTTGAAGGCCGATATCGTCCTCATCGCCACAGGTGCCAGCCCGCGCGTGCTGCCCAACGCGGTCCCCGACGGCGAGCGGATCCTGACCTGGCGTCAGCTCTATGAGCTCACCGAGTTGCCGCAGCACCTGATCATCGTGGGTTCGGGTGTCACCGGTGCTGAGTTCTGCAACGCCTACACCGAACTGGGCGTCAACGTCACCGTCGTCGCCAGCCGTGACCAGATCCTGCCGCACGAGGACAGTGACGCCGCCGCCGCGCTCGAGGAGGTGTTCAACGAACGTGGTGTGACGTTGGTCAAGAACGCCCGCGCGCAGGCGGTGACCCGCACCGAGACCGGGGTGCGCGTGGCGATGGCCGACGGCCGCGTCGTCGACGGCAGCCACGCGTTGATGACGGTCGGCTCCGTCCCCAACACCCAAGGCCTCGGTCTCGAGCGCGTCGGCGTGGAGCTCAAACCCGGCGGCTACATCCCGGTGGACCGGGTGTCGCGCACCCCGGCGTCGGGCATCTACGCCGCCGGCGACTGCACCGGTCTGCTGCCGCTGGCATCGGTGGCGGCCATGCAGGGCCGCATCGCGATGTACCACGCGCTCGGTGAGGGGGTGGCGCCGATCCGGTTGCGCACCGTCGCCTCGGCGACGTTCACCCGCCCGGAGATCGCCGCCGTCGGGATCCCGCAGACCGCGATCGACGACGGCAGTGTGCCCGCGCGCACCATCATGCTGCCGCTGAACACCAACGCGCGCGCGAAGATGAGCCTGCTGCGGCACGGTTTCGTCAAGATCTTCTGCCGGCCGGCCACCGGCGTGGTGATCGGCGGTGTGGTGGTGGCGCCCATCGCCTCCGAGCTGATCCTGCCCATCGCGCTGGCCGTGCAGAACCGGATCTCGGTCACGGATCTGGCGCAGACGCTCTCGGTGTACCCGTCGCTGTCCGGGTCGATCGTGGAGGCAGCTCGCCGCCTGATGGCCCACGACGACCTCGACTGAAGTAGGGGTTTCGGCGCGCTCACAACCGCTGAGCGGTTATCAGCGCGCCGAGATCGCTAGGGTGGGCTGGGTGAGCGACGACCAGTCAGACTCCTTCCTGAACCCCCGGCAACGGGCGCGTGCGTGGGACCGCCTGGGCAGCGAACAGTTCGACGTCGTGGTGATCGGTGGCGGCGTGGTCGGTGCCGGCAGCGCCCTGGACGCCGCGACCCGGGGCTTGAGGGTGGCGCTGGTCGAGGCCCGCGACTTCGCCTCGGGTACCTCGAGCCGGTCCTCGAAGATGTTCCACGGCGGATTGCGCTACCTCGAGCAGCTGGAGTTCGGCCTGGTGCGTGAGGCACTGCACGAACGCGAGCTGTCGTTGACGACATTGGCGCCGCACCTGGTCAAGCCGCTGCCGTTCCTGTTCCCCCTGACCAACCGGGTGTGGGAGCGGCCCTACATCGCGGCGGGCATCTTCCTCTACGACCAGCTCGGTGGCGCCAAGTCGGTGCCCGCGCAGAAACACCTCACCAAGTCGGGTGCGCTGCGGCTGGCGCCGGGGTTGAAGCGCAGTTCGCTGATCGGCGGCATCCGGTACTACGACACCGTCGTCGACGACGCCCGCCACACCATGACCGTGGCCCGCACCGCCGCCCATTACGGCGCTGTGGTGCGCACCTCCACCCAGGTGATCTCGCTGCTGCGCGAGGGCGACCGGGTGGTCGGCGTGCGCATCCGCGATTCCGAGGACGGCGCGGTCACCGAGGTGCGTGGGCACGTCGTGGTCAACGCGACCGGGGTGTGGACCGACGAGATCCAGGCGCTGTCCAAACAACGCGGCCGGTTCCGGGTGCGCGCCTCCAAGGGTGTGCACATCGTGGTGCCGCGCGACCGGATCGTCAGCGAGGTGGCGATCATCCTGCGCACCGAGAAGTCGGTGTTGTTCGTCATCCCGTGGGGGACGCACTGGATCATCGGGACCACCGACACCGACTGGAACCTCGACCTCGCCCATCCGGCGGCCACCAAAGCCGATATCGACTACATCCTGGGCACCGTCAACGGTGTGCTGGCCACGCCGCTGACCCACGACGACATCGACGGGGTGTACGCGGGTCTGCGTCCGCTGCTGGCGGGGGAGAGCGAGGAGACCTCCAAGCTGTCGCGCGAGCACGCCGTTGCCTCACCCGCCCCGGGTCTGGTGGCGATCGCCGGCGGCAAGTACACCACCTACCGGGTGATGGCCGATGACGCCATCGATGCTGCCGCAGAATACATTCCGGCGCGGGTGGCGACCTCGATCACCGAGAAGGTGCCGCTGGTGGGCGCCGACGGGTACTTCGCGCTGATCAATCAGACCGAGCACGTCGGTGCCCGGTTCGGCCTGCATCCCTACCGGGTGCGCCACCTGCTGGACCGCTACGGCTCATTGATCGACGAGGTGCTGGCCCTGGCGGTGGACCGCCCGGAGCTGTTGGAGCCGATCACCGAGGCGCCGGTGTACCTGAAGGTGGAGGCGGCGTACGGCGCCGCGGCCGAGGGGGCGCTGCACCTGGAGGACATCCTGGCGCGGCGGATGCGGATCTCGATCGAGTACCCGCACCGGGGGGTGGACTGCGCCCGCGAGGTGGCCGAGGTGGTGGCCCCGATCCTGGGGTGGAGTGCCGAGGACGTCGACCGCGAGGTGGCCACCTACATCGCGCGGGTGGAGGCCGAGGTGTTGTCGCAGACCCAGCCGGACGACGCTTCCGCGGACGCGCTGCGGGCCGCAGCACCCGAGGCGCGAGCCGAGATCCTCGAGCCCGTGCCACTCAATTGAGTCGGTATTGACAAGGCAGGCACCGCTTCCCGATCGTGACGGCCTGGGGCCGACGCGGATCACGTTGCGTGGGGGAGCGGTGCTGGTGGAGTTGGCCTCTCGGTTCGGTGAGGCGGCGGCGCACAAGGTGCTCGCCGGCGAGGTGGTCGACGCCGACGGCACTGTGGTGACTGTAGGCACGGTGCTGCCGCCGGGCGCGTCCGTCTACCTGTACCGGGATCTGCCCGACGAGGTCGAGGTGCCGTTCGACATTCCGGTGCTCTACCGCGACGACGATCTGGTGGTGATCGACAAGCCGCACTTCTTGGCGACCATGCCGCGGGGCCGTCACGTGGCGCAGACCGCGGTGGTGCGGCTGCGCCGCTCGCTGGGGTTGCCGGAGCTCAGTCCGGCCCATCGGCTGGACCGGTTGACCGCGGGGGTGCTGTTGTTCACGTGTCGGCGTGAGTTGCGGGGGCCCTACCAGACCATGTTCGCCCGCGGTCAGGTGTCCAAGACGTATCACGCTGTGGCGCAAGGTGTTCCGACTGTCGCCCTGCCGACCGTGCTGCGCAGCAGGATCACGAAATACCGTGGCCGCCTGCAGGCGGTGCAAGAGCCAGGGGAGCCGAACGCCGAGACTTTGGTGGAACATCTTGGCGGGCAACGATATCGGCTGACACCGCATACCGGGCGCACGCATCAGCTCCGGGTGCACATGACGTCCATCGGTGTCCCCATCGCCGGTGATCCTCTGTACCCGAACATCATCGACGTCGCCGCCGACGACTTCAGCACACCGCTACAGCTGCTGGCTCAGGCCTTGGAGTTCGACGACCCGCTCACCGGAGCGCCGCGCCGGTTCGTCAGCGACCGCACGCTGGGTTGACACTCGCGGCGCCGACCGTAGCTCTTGTGCGGGATCTCGGGAAGTGGTCTGGTTAGGGGCCCTAATTGCTGAGAGAAGGTTGTGAACATGCGGACGGCGTTGAGTGCGATGACAGTTCTGATGGCCGGTGCGTTTATGGGCGCCGGTGCCGCCAGCGCTGAGCCGTTGCCACCGACGCCATCGAGTGATCAGCTGCAGTCGCAGCTGCAGAAGGTGCTCAACCGGGGCCTCAGCGACCAGGAACGGGCCGGCGAGTTGCAGGGCGGGCTGGCTGCCGTGCCCACCGCCAACAACATTGCCGGCGTCATCGACCAGTACAGCTCGATGATGTCGTGGCGGGTCGAGAACGCGGCGCTCAACGGTGACCAGGTGGACGCGCAGCTGGCCGTCACCATTCCGATCTTCGGTACCAAGACCCACCAGATCTACTGGGTCAACCAGGACGGCGCCTGGAAGCTGAGCAACCCGTCCGCCTGTGTGATCGCCACCCAGGTCGCCGGCACCACCTGCACGGTCTGACCCATTTTGGACAAACGGGCGCCAAGACACGCCCGTTTGTCCGACCATGGGGGCATGTTGCCCAGGCTGGTTCACTCCGCTGCTGCGGTGATGGTGATCGGGGTGAGCGTCGGTACCGCTGTTGTGACAGCCCCATCGGCGCAGGCGATCTGCGGGTCGATCGGTGGCCGTTTCGTGGACGTGAGCGGTTGCTCGGACCCACTGTCCGAATGGAATTACGTGACGCCGCCGCCCCCGCCTCCGCCGCCACCTCCTCCACCCGGTGCGCCGCCGCCCCCACCACCCCCACCGCCGCCGCCGGTGTATGTCCCACCGGCGCCGAATGTGAACGTCTGCGCGAACGTGGGGCGGCGGATCAGCGTGAGTGGCTGTATCTGAGCCGCGTTGTCGTCGAGCGGCGAACCCCTGTGCGGTGCCGGCGTGTCGTCGCGCATGGTTACCTGCGTTAATCTCGCGGTAACCAGGTTCGCGTTTCCTCCGATTACCCTCTGTTTCACCACAGAGGATGAGGGGAGACGGCATGACCGACACCGTTCCAACGACCACCGACGCAGGTCCCGAGTTCAGGGTGACGTCCGATTTCTGGCGCGAGCTGCCGCAGATGTCGCTCGAGAAATACCCGGGCACTGAAGGATTCATCGACGACGTCTACGTCAATCCCGACGGCGTACCGATGTGCTCCGGCTACTTCGAACTCCGGAACACCGACGCACCGCTGGACTACTTCTACGATTACGACGAGATGAAGGTGGTTCTCGAGGGCGAGTTCCGGCTCGAGAACGTCGATACCGGCCAGGTGCAGACCGCCAAAGCCAAGGACGCCATCTTCTTCCCCAAGGGCTCGAGGATCCTGTTCTCGACACCGGATCGAGCGCTGGCGTTCTACGTCGGATACCGTTCGTTTGCGCCCTAGCGCCGTGACGCTGTCCGCGCCCGTCGTGGAGACCTACCGGGTACAGCCCGGGTCGGTCACCGCCCTGCGAGTGTTTCCCGGCGATGCGATCGATGTCATCGACCGGTTCGGCCGTCAGCCGGCCGAGCTGACGGTGCTGTCGGTGAATCCGCGCGCGGTACCGGATGCCCGGCCCGACGCACCCGCGAGTGTGCTGCGGGAACTCGCCGCCGGCGACGACGAGGAAGGCTTCGCCGCGCAACGCATTCTGCGGATGTTGGCCCAGCACGGGGTCCTCCCGGGCGAGGCTGCAGCCACCCGGATGTTCGGCGGGCACACCGCTCCCGGCGCCCGGGTGCATCTCCCCGTCGAGGACACCGCGGTACTGCTGCTGGCGGCGCCCGCCACACCGATGCGCCTCGACAGCGCCGAACCCAACCCGCCCTCGGAACTGTGGGTCGAGGTGCGCCGCGCCGAGCCGAACCGGCCGCCCGCGGTGGAGTTGCCACCGCCACTGGCCGAACCGCTGCTGGACCTGCGTATCGATGCCTCCACCGCGTGCGACTACCAGGTGCGGGAAGGGCAGTTCATCCAGATCATCGACGTCGAGGGCCGGCAGTGTTCGGACTTTCTGGCCTTCGATGCCCGGGCATTGCAGGACGGCGCCGAATACGGCCTGGACGCCACCACCACCCGAACACTGATCGGCGGCGCCTATCCACAACCGGGTCTGCACGGCAAGTTCTTCGATGCCCGTGGGCGGGCACTGGTCGAGGTGGTGCGCGACACGGTGGGCCGCCACGACACCTTCGGATTGGCGTGCAACGCAAAGTACTACGCCGACATGGGCTATCCGGGCCATGTCAACTGCACCGACAACTTCAACGCGGCACTGGCGGGCTACGGGGTGGCCCGCCGCACCGGCTGGCCGGCGCTGAACCTGTTCTACAACACTGCTTTCGACGCCGCGCATCAGCTGGTGATGGACGAGCCGTGGTCGCGTCCCGGCGACTACGTGTTGCTGCGAGCAAGCTCGGATCTGGTGTGCGCCTCGTCGGCCTGCCCCGACGACATAGACCCCGCCAATGGCTGGCTACCCACCGATGTTCATGTGCGGGTTTACGATTCGACCAGGAGGTTCTCCGTGGCCATCGGCCACCGTGTCACCCCGGATGCCGAGACCGTCCTCACCAAGAGGACCGCCTTCGCGCCTCGTACCGAGGCGCTGACCCGGCAGTTCACCGAGTACGTCGGATACTGGTTGCCGAGCAGCTTCGACAACGTCGGCGCTCAGCAGGAGTACTGGGCGTGCCGGGAACGCGCCGCGGTGATGGACCTGTCGGCGTTGCGTAAGTACGAAGTGCTCGGACCCGACGCGGAGACACTGCTGCAGGCCACCCTGACCCGGGATGTCCGCAGGCTGTCCCGCGGGCAGGTGGTCTACTCCGCGATGTGCAATGAAGCTGGCGGTATGGTCGACGACTGCACGGTCTTCCGGCTGGGCGACAACAACTTCCGATTCGTCGGTGGTGACCCCTACGACGGCGAGTGGTTGCGCGAGCAGGCGAGCCGCCGCGGCCTCGACCGGGTCTGGATCAAAGACTCCAGTGATCAGCTGCACAACATCGCGGTACAGGGTCCGGTGAGCCGTGAGCTGCTCGCCGATGTCATCTGGACCCCGCCGACCCAGCCCACGCTGCGCGAGCTCGGCTGGTTCCGGTTCCTGATCGGGCGCCTCGGCGGCCCGGACGGTGCGCCGGTGCTGGTGTCGCGCACCGGATACACCGGCGAACTCGGTTACGAAGTGTGGGCACACCCGCACGACGCCATGGCGGCGTGGGACGCGGTGTGGACGGCGGGGCAGCCGTACGGACTGGCACCGCTGGGTCTCGACGCGTTGGAGATGCTGCGGGTGGAAGCCGGCCTGGTCGCCAAGGGCACCGAGTTCGATGACCAGACAGACCCTTTCGAAGCCGGAATCGGGTTCACCGTCCCGTTGAAATCCAAGACCGATGACTTCCTGGGCCGGGCCGCCCTCGTGGAACGCAAGGCTCATCCGCAACGGGTTCTGGTGGGTCTGCTGCTCGACGGCAACGAGACCGCCGGGCACGGTGACTGCGTCCACGTGGGCCGCAGCCAGGTCGGGGTGGTCACCAGCGGAGTCCGCTCACCTGTCCTGGGCGCCAGTATCGCGCTGTGCCGCATCGCTGTTCAGTACGCCGAACCAGGCACAGCCGTCGAGGTCGGCAAGCTCGACGGCTTCCGCAAACGTCTCCCGGCCACCGTTGTCCGGTTCCCGTTCTACGACCCCGACAAGACCCGGCCCCGATCCTAGGAGAGTGCCCATGACCCGTACCGCCATCATCGGAGCCGGCCCCTGTGGGCTGGCGCAGCTACACGCTTTCGAACTCGCCCGCGCCGACGGGGTCGATGTGGGTGAGGTGGTGTGCTTCGAGAAGCAGAGCGACTGGGGCGGGCTGTGGAATTACTCCTGGCGTACCGGGCTCGATGAGCACGGCGACCCCGCCCACGGGAGCATGTACCGCTACCTGTGGTCCAACGGCCCCAAGGAGTGCCTGGAACTTGCCGACTACACCTTCGACGAGCATTTCGGCGCCCCCATCCCGTCGTTCCCTCCTCGTGAGGTGCTGTTCGACTACATCACCGGTCGGGCCAAGAAAAGCAATGTGCGACAGTTCATCCGGTTCGACACCGCGGTCCGGCAGGTGAGCTTCGCCGAGGACACCGGACTGTTCAGCGTCACCGTCGAGTCCTTCGAGGACCGCGCGCTGCGCACCGAGCAATTCGACTTCGTCATCGTGGCCTCGGGACACTTCTCCACCCCGCATGTCCCCGAATACCCTGGCTTCCAGACATTCCCGGGGCGCATCCTGCACTCCCACGACTTCCGTGACGCCTGCGAGTTCACCGGTAAGGACCTGCTGGTGCTCGGCAGCAGCTACTCGGCCGAGGACATCGCGCTGCAGTCACGCAAGTACGGTGCGAAGTCGGTGACCATCGCCTACCGCCACAACCCGATGGGCTTCGGATGGCCCGAGGGCATCGACGAGGTGCCCGCGCTGCAGCACGTCGAGGGCCGCACCGCGCACTTCGCCGACGGCACGTCCCGCGATGTCGACGCGATCGTGCTGTGTACGGGCTACCAGCACCACTTCCCGTTCCTGGCGCCGGATCTCACGCTGACCACTCCGAACAACCTGTACCCCGGCGGTCTCTACAAGGGCGTGGTGTGGACGGCCAACCCGAAGCTCCTGTATCTCGGGATGCAAGACCAGTTCTACACGTTCAACATGTTCGACCCGCAAGCGCTCTTCGCCCGCGACGTGGTGCTGGGACGGGTGGAGATCCCGGCCGCAGAGGTGATGGCCGCCGACATCGCCGGGTGGTTGGCCCGATTGGCCACCCTGACCAATCCGACCGAACAAATCGACTTCCAGACCGACTACGTCCGTGAGCTGATCACCCACACCGACTACGCGGCGTTCGATCTCGACTTGGTGCGGCAGCACTTCGTCACCTGGGAGCACGACAAGGACGAGAGCATCACCGGCTACCGGGACAAGGCGTTCTCGTCACCGTGCACCGGCACCGTCGCGCCGGTGCACCATACGCCGTGGTGGGATGAACTCGACGACAGTTCGGCGGCGTTCCTGCGCCAACCCTGAGTCAGCGCTGGCAACTGGGACACCAGTAGGTGACCCGGTCGCCGTCGGCGTCCCTGGAGATGGGCGTGCCGCATCGCCGGCACGGCTCGCCGCCGCGGCCGTACACCCAGAGGTCTTCGTTGCGGCGGGTATTGCCGGTGGTGGTGCGGTTGACACGGGATCTGTTGGCCCAGAGCATCTTCTGGGCCCGGGTCACCAGACGGAGCGGATCGGCGACGTCGCGCACCGGTGCGGACGGGCGCACGCCGAACAGGAACGACAGCTCGTTGGCGTATACGTTGCCGACGCCGGCGAGGTTGCGCTGGTCCAACAGCGCTTCGGCCAGTGGGCGGTCCGGGTCGGCAAGCAGATTGCCCGCGGCCGTGTCGGCGGACCAATCCTCGCCCAACAGGTCGGGGCCCAGGTGGGCGACGGCCGCCATGTCCTCAGCACGGTCGAGGATCTCCAGCACGCCCAGATCGATGCCGTAGGCGACGCTGTCGGCGGTGCCGAGGATGATGCGGATCTTGTAGGCGGGGCCGCGGAACCTGCCGATCTGCCAGCTGCCATCCATCTTGAGGTGGGAGTGGATGCTGGCCGTCCCGACCCGGATGAACAGGTGCTTGCCCCGGGCCAGCACCTCGTCGACCACCTGACCGGTGAGGTCGGCCGCAGCAAAACGTGGCACCCGCACATCGCAGCGGGTCAGCGGTTTACCCACCAGCGCGGCGCGCAACTTCTCGGCAGTACGGAAGACGGTATCGCCCTCAGGCATGGCTTCGACGCTACCTCGAAGCCATGCCCGTCCCGGTAGAAGCTGGGGTGCTAGCCGATCACCAGTCGCCGATGGGCGGGGAGAACTCGAACGACCCGTTGGCCTCCAGGTTGAACGGAGCCGCAGTGGTACCGGGCACGGCCTTCACCGAGTCCCTGACCTCCCCTTGGGCGTTGATCTCCTGGACGTCGGAGCTACGGCTTTCACCCAGACCGCGGGCCTCACCGATGGCGGTGGCCCGCAGCGAGTTGTCATCGACCACCAGCGCCTGGCGGCTGGTCACCTGCGGCGTGGGAGCCACCTCTTCGACGTCGGCGTTGGCGACGGCACTGCCGAGGCCCATGAACGCGGCCGCGACGGCGAACGAACCAAGCCCCACAGCGGTGAGTTTCTTGGCACTTGTCATGGGTCCTCCGGTTGTGTCGGCCATCAGGCGTTTGTGTCAGACAGCTGTTGAGGTTCTCAACACTGCGCACGCAGGACGCTACCGGCGATACGCCGGTGGCAGCGTCCCGAAGTGAGGGTTCCCAACATGCTCACAGGCAACTTGCACCCAATCGACAACGGGGCGTTCCGACGCGGCTGGTCAGGCCTCAAACCAATTGGTTCACAGTGAGTTTCCAGCTTGGCGGATAGACGCCAGCTGCGGCCTACCTGCCAGGTTTCTGTGAATCCGGTAGCACCTGTTCGTAGAACCGGATGTGCGCGGCCGCCGCGGCGTCCCAACTGTATGAGCGGGCCAGGGCGCTGCCGGAGGGTGCTCGGTACGCGTACGAACCGTCGAGGGCCTGACGCAGGGCGGCGGCCATCGCGGGCACGTCGGAGGCGTACTCGACCTGGTCGTCGAACACCTCCCGCAGTACCGGCAGGTCGCGCGCCACCACCGGCACACCAGCTGCCAGCGCCTCCATGGCGGCCAGCCCGAATCCTTCCTTGACTGACAGGAACGGCAGGACCGCCGCGCCCGCCACCAAGCTCGGCATATCGGTGTCGTCGACGGTGCCCAGCATCACCGGGGTGACACCCAACTCGCGCGCCCGCGCCTCGAAGGTGGCCCGGTAGTCGCGGTAATCGAACAAGGTCTCCCCGCCGGCGAACACCAGGGGAATCTGCGGGTCACCCAGCAGCGCATAGGCTTCCAGAAGGTCGAGGCTGCCCTTGCGTGGTTCGATGCCGCCGACGGCCAGCACGTACCGCCCGAACCGCTGACGCCATCGAGTGCCGTCCGCGGCCGAGAACCGCCGCCAGTCGACGCCGTTGGGGATCACCGTGGGCCGCAGGCCCCAGCCGTCGGTGACCTCGCGGGCCACCGCCGCCGACACGCAGATGTGTGCGTACGGCCGCGTGATCGCCCGGTCGTGGCATCGCACCAGCTCAGGGGTGGTGAAGGTGTCGAGGTGATGCACGGTGCGGACGCAGCGCTGCACGGCATTGGCGCTGATGCAATCCTGGGCGTGAACGACGTGGTACCCGGCTTCGGCGGAGTCGTGGAAGGCGTCCCGCAGCACGTCGATCGACCGCAGGATCCGCGCACCCACCGTCTCACCGTCAACGGTGGGGAACGGCACCGCCGCCACGCCGACGGCCGGGTCCACCGGGCGGTAGAAGGTCGTGTCGCCACCACGACCCAGGGTCCACACCGTGACGTCGTGCCCGGCGCGCGCCAGCGCCTCCGCCAGTGCCAGCGTGTGGACCACGCCGCCACGGGGTTTGGTCGAGTACGTCAGCAGGGCGATACGCATCAGCCCTGCACCAGGCTCGGATGATAGGAGCCCACCTGGCGTTCCCGGAGGTGGTTCAGAACCGTTCTGGCCCGGGCGATCTCGGCGGCCACGTCGATGTCGGCGACGGCCAGGCCACCCTTGGACCAGGTCTTGGCGACGATGTTGCCACCGGGGTCGACGATCTTGGCTTGACCGAGGAACCGCAGTGTTCCGGTGATGCCGGTGAGGTTCGAGGACGCCAGGACCACCTGGTTCTCGGCGGCACGGGCCATGTCGTAGAGGTCGAACAGCCGGGCCTGCCGGTCGTTGGGCATCCGGGCCGCACGGTCGGTGACGCTGGCCGGCCACGCCGACAGGGCGGCGATCACCTGTGCGCCGTCGAGGGCCAGCGTGCGCGCCGACTCGGGGAAGGTCTTGTCGTAGTCGATCAGCATCCCGATCCGTCCGACCGGCGTGTCGAACGCCGCGAAGCTGTCTCCGGCGGCGTAGATCAGGCTCTCCTGGGCGGGCTGGTGCACCTTGCGGTGCCTGCCGAGTATCCCGTCCCCGGACAGGCAGGCCGCCGCGTTGTAGACCACGGAGTCGTGTTCGCCGGGCCCCCGTTCGGTGTACCCCACACAGACCGTCATCGGGCCCGCCAGCGCGCACAACGCCGCCAGTTCGGGGCCGTCGGGAGACAGCGCCGGCGGCCGTTCGCCGGGCGACGGATTGGACAGGCTGCCGATGTAGCCGCCCAACGTGGCATCCGGTAGCACCAGCAGGTCGATGCCTTCGGCGCGGAGTCGTTCGATGATGCCGCCGAGTTTGTCCATCGACCGTTCGATGTCACGCCCGAAATGGGCTGCCATCGCGGCGATTCTCATGCCGCGCGCGACTTCTGCCCGACCCTCACGATCTGGCTGTACAAGTGCTCGGCGTCGCGGCCCACGGAGGCGAACCGGCCCGAGCCCCAGGTGTGCAGCCACGGCAGGCCCAGGAAGTACAACCCGGGAACCGAGGTCACGCCGCGGTCGTGGCAGACGTGGCCCTCCCCATCGAACACGCCGGCCCGCAGCCACGAGTAGTCGGTGGCGAACCCGACGCACCAGATCACCGAGGTGATGCCCGCCTGTTGCAGGTCCAGTGACCTCGGCTCCGCTTCCGGCCGCCACACGGGGACGTAACGTTCTTCTGTCGGCGCATCGATTCCTTCGCGTTCGATGTAGGCGTCGATCAGGTCCTTGATCCCGTCGGCGACGGAGTCGGCGTGATCGAGATTGCTCGACAGGGTGGGTTCGAAGGTGATGTCCGTGCCTGTCGCCGAGGCCAGGCGTCCGTACAGCCGCATGCCTTCCAGCGCAAAGGCCCGCAGGTCGATATCGCGGCCGCCGCCGCGCCCGGTCATGTAGTGATTGGTGTTCTCCCGCTTGGCCACACCGCCGGCCTGCGCCTCGATCGGAACGTCGTAAGTGCCCATCTCCGAAAGCCAGGCCACACAGTCGCGGCCCCGGTAGAAGCGGGCGCACCGGGGTGCCGTCCCGGTGACCAGATGCACGGCTCTGCCGTCGAGGTGCAGGTCTTCGGCGATCTGGGCACCGGACTGCCCGGAGCCGACGATCAGCACCGCGCCCTCGGGAAGCTGGTGGGAACCCCGGTAATCCGCCGAATGCAACTGAAACAGAGCAGGGTCGAGCCGCTCGGCCATCCGTGGCAGCCGCGGCTTCTGGTATCCGCCGGTGGCCACCACCACCTGGTCACCGTGCAGCAGCTCCACGGCAGCGCCGCGCCGCACGGTCACGTCGAAGCCGCCCGCGGGGTTCTGCGTCAAGGCGGTGACCGTCGCGCCGGTCTGCACCGGCGGATCGAATGACGCGGCGTAGTCCTGAACGAACTGGTACACCTCGTCGCGGGTCATGAATCCGTGCGGATCGCCGCGGTCGTAGGGGAACCCGGGCAGGTCGCACTGCCAGTTCGGGGTGACCAGGGTGAAGTTGTCCCAGCGGCGGTCCCGCCAGTCGCTGGCGATCGAATCCTTCTCCAGCACCACGTGATCCACACCGTCGCGGGTCAGATGCCAACTCATGGACAGGCCCGCCTGACCGGCGCCGATCACGATCACCGAATAGTGGCTCATACCAATGCCTCCCGTCCGGGGACCATCTTCACGACGGTGACCTTTCCGTCGCGGTAACCTCCACGGCTGTGCTGCAGGGCCTCGATCTGCGCCGACGCCGATGTGCAATACATGCCGTAGCGGGCCTTGACCCGTTCGCTCGCCTGCGTCAACGCCGTCACCGCGCGGGACATGAAGTCGTCGATCGCGTATGTGCCGTTCTCGGTGAAGAAGTCGTGCATCACCAGTGACGGTGAATAGCAGTCCTGGACCACCCCGTCGGGCCAGCGGATCTGGAACGTCATCTCAGGCATGGACCCACTCGCTGACAGTCGCCGAACGGTACACATCGGGCCGGCGGTCACCGAGGTGATTCATCCCGCCGCCGCGGGCCAGCCCGATCCGTTCGCTGATGTCCACTGCGGCCGTGGCCAATCCGGGTGCCACCCCGGTGGTGGCCAGGGTGTCACCGCCGGGCCCGACGATCTTGGCGCTGCACACGAAGCGCAGCGAGCCGAACGTGCCGGCCTGGTTGGAGGCCACCCACACCACCTGGTTCTCCAGCGCGCGGGCGGCGTCGAAGATGTCGAAGCGGTGCTTCCAGCGGTCGTCCTCGAGATTGGGGACGGTGGCGGTGCGTGCGGTGGGCCACGCCGACACGGACGTGATGATCTCGGCGCCGTCGAGGGCCAGGGCGCGGGCGGCTTCGGGGAAGGCCTTGTCGTAGCAGATCTGCATGCCCATCCGGCCGACCGGCGTGTCGAACGCCTGGAAGCTGGAACCGGCCTGGTAGCAGAGGTTCTCACCCAGCGGCTGGTGCACTTTGCGGTAGGCGCCCAGAATGCCGTCGCCGGTGAGGGTCACAGCGGCGTTGTAGCGACTCTCGCCGTCAGCCTCGCAGAAGCCGAGGGTGATCACCAGGTCGCCGGCCATCGCACGTAGCCGGCTGAACTCGGGGGCGTCGAGGGTGAACGCGGGCGGCAGTGCCTTGCGGCGGCGTTCGCGTTCTTCCTCGGTCTCCTGGCCGCCGCCCAGGCTGGGCAGGTATCCGCCCAGGCACGCTTCGGGGAGCACCAGCAGATGTGAGCCACGTTCCCTGGCCTGGTCGATCAGTGCGCCGATGGTGGCGAAGCATTGTTCGAGGTCGCGGCCGAATTCAGCGGCGGCAACCGAGATCACGGTGTCGTTCATGAGATGTCCTGACGTGACGAGGTGGGTGCCAGACCGGTGACGGTGCCGGCGATGGCTGTGGTGGTTTCGCCGTCGGGCCACCGGAGGGTGACCAGCGGCCCGGTGGAGCGGGCGGAGAAGCTGCCGCAGGTGCGCGACGTGGCAGGGCCCGGGTCGACGACGGCGCGGCCCGGTCGGTCGGCGGTGATCATCGCGAAACCCGGGAAACAGCTGAGCCACTGCCCGAGGGGGGCGGCGCCGGGCCGGGGGATGTCGGCGACGGTGATCTCGGCGGTGACGCCGCTGGCCTCGGCCATCATCCCGGTGGTGCCCACCAGGCCGGCCATGCTGACGTCTTTGGCGGCATGAGGGTGGGTGCGGGCGACGGTGCCCGCGAGGTGCCGCAGGTCGGCCGCGTCGCGCCGGGACGTCGAATCCCATTGCTGGCCGGTGTATCCGGGGCGCCAGCCTCCGGACAGGTCGGCGGTGACGGTCAGCGCATCACCTGGTAGGGCAGCGCCGCCGGGCACCGGGCGGGTGGTGTGTCCGAGTGCGGTGACCGACAGCGCCGCTGGAACCCCGACCTGGGTGTGGCCGCCGAGTACCGGCACACCCCAGGCCTGCGCGGCCGCGGCAAGCCCCCGGATGATGCGGGTGAGCTGGGAGGTGGTGGGAGCGCCCACCGCGTCCAACAGGCCGGTCGCCGTGGCGCCCATCGCGGCCAGGTCGTTGAGATTGACCAGCACTCCGCACCAGCCGGCCCACTCGGGATCGCGGGCGACCATCGACGGGATGATCGCATCGCAGGCGGCGATCATTCCCGAGTCGCCGACCGGTACACCGTCGTCGCCGCGAAAGCGGTCGGGCATGTGGTGGGTGATCGGGCGCAGGACGTCGCCGAGAAGTGCCTTGGTGGAATTGGCCTGCCGCTCGAATCTGTCGATGGGCCAGCGCATTCGGCTGTGCGGTGCCCCGCCGAGCTCGTTGTGGCCCAACAAGTCCCACCCGAGGGCGGCGAACATCGGCTCATAACGCCGCTGCACCGTCGCCTCGAACCGCAGGATGTGGTTGGCATCCACCCAGGCGCAGGCGGCGCGGACCAGAGCGCGGCCGACGCCGGAACCGCGGGCTTCAGGGGAGAGCACCAGCCGGCTGCCGGTCCACCAACCCAGGTCGGGGCTGGTGGCAGGCGCCAGTCGAACGCCGCCGAGTAGGCGTCCGTGCGGGTCGGTCGCCACCAGCACCGTGGTGGCAGGATCGGCGTCGGCGTCGTCGCGGTCCGTGGCCGCGAACAGGTGCTGCCGGTCGACGAAGACGTGGTGGCGTAGTGCCGCGTAGTCTTCGGCCACGCGGTCTGGCTGCTCGGCGAGCGTGGTGATCAGGTAGTCCGGTCGGAGACCAGCGGTCTCGCCGGACAACAGCGCCATCAGGGTGTAATCGCTCATCTCAACCTCCGGCTGCCGGCAGGAGACTGCAGGCGCCGCACGCTGCACAGCCCGCCTGCTGGTCGGCTCCGGACATGGCGGCACCGCGCAGAAGTGACGCGACCCGACCGCTGACCTCGGCCACCAGCGCTGGGCTGGGTGGGGCGGTGCCGGCGGCCAGCGAATCGGCCAGCGGACGGAACGGCACGACGAACGGGTACACGCCCAGGTCGATCAATTCGCTTGCCGCATCGACAATCTGATCGGCGGTATCGCCCAGCCCGATCAGCAGGTAGCTGGACACTTTGTTGCGGCCGAACACCCGAACCGCCTCCGTCCATGCGGCTCGGTATTCATCGAGCGCCACCGTGGACTTGCCCGGCATCCACGCCCGGCGCACGTCATCGTTCATCGACTCGACGTGGATGCCGATGGCGGTGGCGCCGGCGGCCTTGAGTTCGCTGATGACATCGAGATCGCCGGGCGGTTCGATCTGCACCTGAATGGGCAGGCCGGGGACGGCTTCGGTGACGGCGCGTACGCAGTTCGCCAGATGTGTTGCACCCCGGTCTTTCCCGTTGGTGGTTCCGGTGGTCATCACCAGTTGTTGCACGCCGTCGAGGGTTACCGCGGCCTTGGCGACCTCGGCTATCTGCGCCGGTGTCTTGACGGCCACGGTGTCACCCGCATACAGAGATTCTTCGATGGTGCAGAATCGGCAGCGTTGCGACTGGCTGTAGCGGATGCACTTTTGAACCACCGTGGTGGCCAGGACATTGGTCCCGTGTAGGCGGGCGATCTTCTCGTAACCGACCCCCTCTGCGGTGCTCAGGTCGTAGAACTTCGGCCGTGCCACCGGCTGGACCGAGATTCCGGTGTCCTCGCCGTCAAAATACACCGTGTCCCCGTCGATCACATAGTCGCTCAACGGGTTCAGCGGAATCGTGGCACCTGAACCGGCGATGCTGACATGTCCGTCATCGGACGGGCCGGCGCCGGAGCGACGCGTCACGGGTGCGCTCATCCGCGCCCCGTGCACAGCAAGGTCTGCGCGCACACGCAGCCCCGGGCCGCTGGTCAGTTGGACAGGAGACGCATGCCGCCACTTCGCCTCGTCGGTCGTGCCTCGTTCTGCGTCGGCGTAACGGGTGGACATGCTGCTAGACCATGTAGGTGGAGTTGATGATGGCACCCTTGCGGGCGTAGTGGATGATCGCGTCCTGCACATCGAGCGGGTGGGCTGGGATCACGCCGGCAATCAGGTCTTCCTCCCGGCCGCCGTGCAGTGCCAGTCCGAAGCGGCAGCAATACACCGTGCCGCCTTCCTTGATGAAAGTGGCCAGGGAGTCGTTGATGTTCTGCTCGCCGGGGAAGCCGCTGTCACCGGTGGTCGGAAAGCCGCGGGTGGCAAGGCAATTGATGGCGCCGGGTCCGTAGAAGTAGATGGCGGACTCGAAGCCCTTGCGCAGTGCGCGCGTTGCCTGCAGCACGGCGACGAAGCTCACCGAAGACTCGTGGGCGATCCCGTGCACCAGGGTGAAGTAGGTCTCGCCGGCGGTGGCCTGGTAGTCGGGGAAGATCTTGGTGCCGCCGTAGATGTTGGTGCCCTTCGGCAGCGACGGATGCGGGATCTCGTTGAGCGACTTCTCGATGTTGGCCGCGATGGTGGCGTCGATATCGGTAACGGTGTCGGTCATGCGTTGCTCCTTGTCGGTGAAGGCGTGTGAGCAACATTTACGTCCTGGAGTTTTTCCGAATGGTTTCATCAGGAACAACAGATGATTACCGAGATCTCACCGCGATGTGCATCGCAGATTATCCGAAAAGTACTGTGCTGCACAATAATAATGCGTTCTTTGGCAATCTATCCCGCGATCCGATGGGGATGGAGTTCACGCCGGGAAACAATCATGCGGCAAACCCCAGGTGCGATGTCACGACCAGGACACACAGGCCGGGTAAAGAGTTACGGCCGGCACACCGCGACGTAACCCGGCGAAACAATTCAGAGCACCGGGAAGACGCGAGTACCTGACTACGCGGGTGCCACGCTTCGCGACGCGCGAACATGGGCCCGTGCGGGGGTGATCGTCACGGGCGCGAAGCGGTGACGATTGCGGTGCAGCACCGTCGCGTGCGATCCACGCAGGGCTGCGCCAGAGGGGGAGCCGCTTGGCGGCCGAACAGTAGAAGAAGGGAATGAAGGGAACAGGGCCATGACGGCTCATGCAGAACCGATCGGAACACCGGCGGAGGGAGCCGGCCGACATGGGTTCAGACTCAACAATCAGGTGATTGCGACGGTGGGCGGTATCGCCACTGCGCTCATCACTGGCACAACAGCGGTTATTGCGAGTGGGTGGAATCCCTTTGCGCCGACTCTCTCAGGGTCCATCGAACAGGTGATGCCCAACGGAGACGACACCGCAGTGATGGTGGCCGGGTCGGCGACGCCGGACGTCGGCAGCGTCTTGGTTATCGTCGGCCCGAAAGAGTCGGACGGCCAGCGATGGGTGCAGATGGCCAACGTCTACGACAAACAATGGCAACTGGACATCCCGACGAAGCCCGAATTGACCCGGCCCTACAAAGTGAAAGCGTTCTACAGGCAAGGGGCGGTCGAACTGACGAGCAGTTACCGGGTTATGGCGTCGTCTCTGGAGGATCCACCTGCAACACCGGATCCTACACAGTCGGATCAGATCGTCGAATGTGTTGTCCTGCATGGCGACAGCTGCCTGCAGGGGCAGTCGGGCTGGGGATCGCCATCGATCTATGAGTCCGAGCAGTAACGCCGATGCCCGCCGGTTACTGATCCAGCCGGCGGGCATCGTGCTCGCCACTCATGCTGGCTCGACGGCCCGGTTGTCGAGTTTGGTGGAGTACACCACGCTGGTGGTGATCGAGCCGAGGTTGGCGATGCGGCCGGCGATCCGTTCCAGATCGGACATCGACCGGGCGATCACCTTGAGGATGAAGCAGTCATCACCGGTGACGTGATGCGCCTCAACAACTTCGACGGTACTGGCGAGCATCTCGTCGAAGGCCCGGTAGTTGCCGGAGGGGTAGCGCAGCCGGACGAACGCGGTGACCGTGTAACCCAGGGCAGCGGGATCGACGACCGCGCGATAGCCGGTGATGGCCCCGAAATCGGTGAGCCGGCGCAGACGATCCGCGGTGGAGCTCGGCGACAGATGGACCGTGCGGGCGAGATCGGCGATCGACATCCGCCCGTCGGCTTGCAACGCGGACAGCAGCATCGCGTCGGTCTGGTCGAGTTCGAGTCGTTGATCAAGCGGCATGACCGCCACTTTGCCATTGATTCGATGGTAAAAGGCCGCAATTCACCGTTGATGCTGGTGTTGCCGAGCCTGATACCGGCGCAGACTGGCCGCGTGAACTCAGCGATCGAATTCTTCGAACAGCGCCTCCGGTTTCACACCGACCCAGCCGACCTGGCCGCCGCGCGTATGTCCGGCACGTTCACCGGACTCCTGATCGACGTGCGCAGCGCGGCGGCCTGGGAGCAGGGCCACATTCCCGGCGCGCTGCACATCCCCGCCCCTGAGCTGGGGGAGAGGCTGGCGGAGTTGGCGCCCAACCCGCGGACGCCGATCGTCGTCTATTGCTGGGGGCCCGGCTGCAATGGCAGCACCAAGGCGGCGCTGACGCTGGTCAGGCTCGGCTTCCAGGAGGTGCGCGAGCTCATCGGCGGTTACGAGTACTGGGCGCGCGAAGGCCTGGCGGTCGAGTCCGCCGCCGGCCGGCATCGCCGCGCGGTCGACGAGCTCACCGCGACCTCTACCGGGTAGCGAGTGAATCGCACCGTTACCGTCAACTATCCCGCTTCGATTCCTGTCGGCCACTTCGTGAAGTGACCGAGTACGCCGACACCCGGCCGGAGAAGAAGCGCAGGGGTTTCGACGGTGCGGAACCGTTCCGGCACCCGGCGCTGGTACACCGTCTCAGTTAACGATAACGGCGGCAACAGTTTTCGCGCCAACAGTTGCCCGCTGACGCCGCGGTCGTCCCTCACGGTGAGCCGGACGTGGACGGGAGGCGTGCAGCATCGTCATGTCGAGGGGCTGCAAGGTCAGCACACCACGCTGGTTCTGGACGCCCAGTAGTCAGTCTCGTTGGGTCCGCACCGGGGTGAGTGCGTCGACGATGACGGCGGCCATCCGCTCGAACAGGGCATCGGTGGGGCCGCCGGCCGGCCGTGAGGCGCGCAGCAGGGCTGCACCCTCGTGGAGGGCCAGGATCGCGTCGGCCAGCTCGCTGACATCGGTATCCAGCCGGCGGTCGGTGGCCGCGACCACCTCGGCGATCAAGGCGGTCAGCTTCTGCGCCGATCGTTGGCGGTGCGCCACGAACTGGGCGCGCACCGCGGCGTCGCGCGCGGCGTGCACGGTGAACTCGGCGAGTGTCAGAAACCAGTCGTCGCCACCTGCGCCGCCATTGGCGACGAAGTTGAGCAACAGCGGCACCGCATCGACATCGTCCGGTGTCCGGCCGAGGACGTGGTGTAGCTCGTCGAGCATGTCATCGGTCTTGCGGTCATAAACCGCGAGGAAGAGGGCTTCCTTGGTGGGGAAGTTGGAGTAGAACGCGCCCCTGGTCAAGCCCGCGGCGGCGGTGATGTCGTGGATCGAGGCCTGGTGGAATCCGCGTTCGAGGAACATCGTCAGCCCGGCGTCGAGTACCGCCGCGACTGTCACCGGCCTGCGTTTTGTCGGTGATTTGGGCATGCCCCGCTCTCCCTCGTTTCTTCGCCACATCGATCGCGCCGTGACGGGTGTTCACCCGAATCCCGTCGGCACTCAGTGTGACGGTAGTTACGGGGCAGCACTGGTCGTCGCTCATCTTGATACAGTGTGTATCCGATACGGAGTGTATCCGTTTACGGTGCGTAAGACGAGCGAGGAAAAGAATGAGCAAACACGAACGCAGTGAGTCGTTGCTCGAGGGTTTGCGGGACGCGGTGTCGCCGCGCACCGTGCTCCTGGGTGTCGGCGTGCTGCTGCTGCAGTTCGGGTTCATCCTGTCCTACATCGGCGCTTTCCACGCTCCTATGCCGCAGCACATCCCGGTGTCGGTGGTGGCTCCCGCGGAAGCGGTGCATTCCGTGGTGGATCGCCTCAACGCCATTGCGGGACAACCGCTTGACGCTTCTGCGGCCGTCGACGAAGCCGGCGCCCGCCACGCGCTCAGCACCGCCGCGACCTCGGCGGTCTACGTGGTGGACCCCGCCGGCACCAGTGATCGGCTGCTGACGGCCTCGGCCGGCGGAACGTCGGTCTCCGGGGCCGTCGAGCAGATCTTCGACCGTGTCGCGTCCTCCGAGCACAGGACAATCGCGGTCGAGGACGTGGTGGCGCTCGAACCCGGCGATGCCCGTGGGCTCAGTGGCTTCTACCTCGTCATCGGGTGGGCCGTCGGCGGCTATCTCTTCGCCTCGATGTTGGGCGTCGCCAAGGGTGCCCGCCCGGCCACGTTCCCCCGCGCCGTGTGGCGACTGGGCGCCACCGTTCCCTACAGTCTGGCGTCGGGTATCGGCGGTGCCGTGGTGGCGGGTCCGGTGCTGGGAGCGCTGAACGGTCACCTGTGGGCGCTGGCCGGGGTCGGGACGCTTGTGGTCCTTGCCGCGGCAACCGTGACCATGGCCTTCCAGATGCTGTTCGGCACCTTGGGAATCGCGCTCACCGTCCTCGTCTTCGTCATCCTCGGCAACCCGTCCGCCGGCGGCGCCTACCAACCCGCGCTGCTACCGCCGTTCTGGCGTGCCCTGCACTCGGTGCTGCCCAACGGCGCCGGCACGGATGCGGTGCGCAAGATCGTGTATTTCGGCAGTGAGGGCATCGGCGGACCGATAGCCGTCCTGGCGGCGTGGGCGGTGGCCGGCATCCTGCTGAGCCTGGGCGCAGCGGCTCTGGTGAGCCGGCGACGGAAACGTGCGGTGGCCCAACATCGTCGCGAACTGCACGCACAGATGGTCCCGGCTTGATCAGCGCAGCCGCAGACCCCGCGGCGTCCGGCTGAACCCCGCAGCCGTCAGCGCCGAGGCCACCGCCGCGTGGTCAGCAGGTGCCGCCGGATCCAGTACGGAGGCGCCGTTGATCCGTTCAACCAGCAGTCCATCCACTTTGCGGTTGGTCACCAGATCGGCCAGCACTGCGGCTGCCGCGTTCAGCGTCTCAGGGTCTGCGGCGAAGTTCAGCAGGGAACGTCCGCCACGTTCGAGAAACCACACCAGTTCGCCGTCGACGAGCACCACCAGCGCTCCGGCTTTTCGGCCAGGTCGATGGGCGCTGTCGGTATCGGTGTCACGGGCGGGCCAAGCCAGCGCCGCGCCATAGGGATTGGCGGGGTCGGTGGCTGCCAATGCCACCGCGGTCCGATCGCCGTGGTCGCCGTCGACGGAATCGGCATGCGTACGCAGCCGGTCCACGGTGGACGCCATCGAGAACTGCGCGCCACCCAGTGACTCCACGAAGTATCCGCGCTGGCACCGGCCGGTGTCCTCGAAGGCCGACAACACCTTGTAGAGCATCGCGAAGCCGCCCGGCAGGTTCTCGCTGGCCACCGCTCCCTTGGTCAGAACGCCGTAACGCGCGAGCAAGAGTTCGGCGGAGAAGGAGGCCCGCAGCGTCGTATCGAGTTCGGCGGCGGGTAGGGCCGACCAGCGCCCGGCTACCGTCGGGTCGACGCTGCGCGCCTGCGGATGGGCCACGCTGTAGCGGGACAGCCGGGGCGCCCGCCGGGTGCGGTGTGCGGGGGTGGCGGCTTTGCGGGCACCGGGCCGACGCCCACCCGACAGCAGCGCGCGTACCGGCGCGAAGGTGTCGCCGGTGACCCAGCCGGCCCAGATGAGTTGCCACAAAGCTTCTTTCAGTGTTTCTTCGCTGACACCGCCGGTGCTGAGTTGCCGGAAGAAGAACGCGCCGTGAGCGTCGCCGGGCCGGCCGAGGGTGTCGAGCAACGAGCGGTGGACGTCGGTGAGTTCCAGTTCGGTGGGCTGGGTCAGCGTGAGCGGCGCGGTGTCGGCGGTGTGGAACGCCACCCAGCCGTCCCCGCCGGCCAACGATCCGGCGCCGGACCACAGCACCTCTCCGGAGGCCAGCAGCTCGTCGAGCATCGCCGGGGTGTATCCGCGCACACGCTGACCGAAGATCAGCGGCTCCACCGCCGAAGCCGGCATCGGCACCCCGGAGAGCTGCTCGATCACCGACGCCAGCCCGTCGATGCCCGATGCGTTACCGAACTGCTGCCACCCGGGCAGGAACCGGGCGTAGGCGGCGGTGCTGACCGGCTCGACCTGCGCCCGCAGCGCCGCCAGCGACCGGCGGCGCAGGATCCGCAGCACCTCGGCGTCGCACCATTGCTCGAGGCCGCCTACGGCCGTGGAAGATCCAGCGGTGTCGATGAACTCGCCCTTGACCAGTTTGCCGTCCACGGCCAGGCGGCCCAGCACATCGGCCGCCACCCGCAGGCCCAGCCCGAATCGGCTCGCGGCATCCGCGGTGGTGAAGGGGCCGCGGGTGCGGGCGTAGCGGCTGAGGAGCTCGCCGAGAGGGTCTTTCACCGACTCGGTGAACGTGGCCGGCACCCCGACCGGCACAGCGACTCCCACACCGTCACGGAGGCGGCCGATGTCTTCGATCGCCACCCACCAGGTGCGGTCGGCGAACGACACCCGCAGCGCACGCTTGGCTTCCTCCAGCCCGTGCAACCAACCGCTGACGTCGTCGGCGGTACTGCGTAGGGCTGCCTCCTCTTCGGTGAGCGGACCCAGCAGTCGCAGCAGGTCCGCCAGGCCCTCGGCGTCGCGGACGGCGCGCTCCGGGGTCAGGTGCTGCAGCTGTTTGTGGGTGGAGGCGATGACATCGGAGTCGAGTAGCTCACGTAGTTCCACCCGGCCAAGCAGTTCGGAGAGCAGTGTCGAGTCCAAAGACAATGCCGCGGCCCGTCGTTCGGCCAGCGGGCTGTCACCCTCGTACATGAACGCGCCGACGTAACCGAACAGCAGCGAGGCTGCGAACGGTGACGGCATGGACGTCTCGACCTCGACGACCTTGACGCGACGTTGCGCGATGCGTCCCATCAGTTCGGTCAGCATCGGTACGTCGTAGACGTCCTGCAGGCATTCCCGCACCGCTTCCAGCACGATCGGGAAGTCGGGGTACTTCTTGGCCACATCGAGCAGTTGAGCGGCGCGTTGGCGTTGATGCCACAGCGGCGACCGCTTGCCGGGGTGCCGGCGGGGCAGGAGCAGGGCCCGCGCCGCGCACTCGCGGAACCGCGAGGCGAACAATGCCGACCCGCCCACCTCGGCGGTGACCAGCGGTTCGATCTCGTCGGCATCGAAGACGAAAAGGTCTGCGCCGGGTGCAGTTTCGTCAGTGTCGGGCAACCGCAGGATGATGCCGTCGTCGGAGGCGGTGGGTTTCTCGTCGATCCCGAACCGCTCGTAGAGCCGCTTGCCGATGGCCAGCGCCAGCGGCCCGTGCACCTGGAGGCCGTAGGGGGAGTGCAGCACCACACGCCAGTCGCCGAGTTCGTCGCGGAAGCGTTCCACCACCAGGGTGGCGTCGGTGGGGACGGTGCCGGTGGCCTCCTTCTGCTCCTCGAGCAGCCGCCACAGGTTGTCGGTGGCGAATTCATCGAATCCAATCGTGGCGCAGCGCTGCTCGAACTTGGTGCGGTCCATCCGGGACAGCTCGCCGGTGAATGCGCCGACGGCGGCGCCGAGTTCGGCGGGGCGGCCCACCGCATCACCGCGCCAGAACGGCAGCCGCGCCGGCTCGCCCGGGGCCGGGACCACCAGCACGCGGTCATGGGTGATCTCGGTGATCCGCCAGCTGGTGGCGCCCAGGGAGATGACGTCACCCGGGCGGGATTCGTAGACCATCTCTTCATCGAGTTCGCCGACCCGCGAGGGCTTTTCGGAATCTGCACTGGTGGCCAGGTACACCGTGAACAGGCCGCGGTCGGGGATGGCGCCACCGGAGGTGACGGCCAGGCGCTGCGCACCGGGGCGGGCGGTGACGGTGCCGGTGTCGCGGTCGTAGACGACCCGGGGCCGCAGTTCGGCGAAATCGGTGGAGGGGTACTTGCCCGACAGCAGGTCCAGCGTCGCCTCGAACGCGCTGCGCGGCAGTGTCGCGAACGGTGCGCTGCGCCGTACGGTGTCGAACCAGCCGTCGGCGTTCAACGGCTCCAGCGCACACGCGGCCACCGTGTGCTGGGCCAGCACGTCGAGCGGGTTGGCCGGAACGTGCATGGTCTCGATCTGCCCGGCCAGCATGCGTTGCACCGACACCGCGCAGCCGATCAGGTCGGTGCGGTGTTTCGGGAACAGCACGCCGTGGGAGATCTCACCGACCTGGTGGCCGGCGCGGCCGATGCGCTGCAGGCCGCTGGCCACCGACGGCGGCGTCTCGACCTGGATCACCAGATCGACCGAGCCCATGTCGATACCGAGTTCCAGGCTGGACGTGGCGACAACGGCTTTGAGGCGTCCACTCTTGAGCGCGTCCTCGACGTCGGCGCGGGCTTCCTTGCTGACCGACCCGTGGTGCGCCCGGGCCAGCACCGGTTCGGCGCCGTAGGTCTGGCCGCTGCCCATGATGTGTGCCGGTGGCCCGCCCGGCACACCCGGGTTGCGGTCACCGGAGAGTTCGACACCGGTGCGTTCGGCGTGGATCTCGTTGAGCCGCGCAGTCAGTCGCTCGGCCAGGCGTCGGCTGTTGGTGAACACGATCGACGAGCGATGGCCCTCGATCAGGTCGACGATCCGCTCTTCGACGTCCGGCCAGATGCTGTTGTTCTCCAGGTTCGCCATGTCCGGCACGGGCACCTGGACCTCGAGCTCGAAGGTCTTGGCCGCCGGCGGCGCCACGATAGTGGTTGGCGCCGGGCCGGACAGGAAGCGCGCCACCTCCTCGGCCGGGCGCACCGTCGCCGAGAGGCCGATTCGCTGCGCGGGTTTCGGCAGCATCGCGTCGAGCCGTTCCAACGACAGGGCCAAATGGGCACCGCGTTTGGTGTTGGCGACGGCGTGCACCTCGTCCACGATCACGGTTTCGATCCCGGCGAGCGTCTCACGCGCGGCCGAGGTGAGCATGAGGAACAGCGACTCGGGTGTGGTGATCAGGATGTCCGGCGGCCGGGTGATCAACTCCCGCCGCTGCGCTTGCGTCGTGTCACCGGAACGCACGCCGACACTGATGGACGGAGGCGGAGCGCCATTGCGCTCGGCGACTCGGCTGATACCGGTCAGGGGTGTGCGCAGGTTGCGCTCGACGTCGACAGCAAGCGCTTTGAGTGGAGAGACATAGAGCACCCGGGTGCCGGGTTTACGGTCCAGGTCGGTGGGCCCCGCGAGCTGGTCGATGGCCCATAGGAACGCGGCCAGCGTCTTGCCGGAACCGGTGGGTGCGATGACCAGCGTGTTGTCGCCGTCGGCGATGGCCTGCCACGCCTGGGCCTGCGCCGGTGTGGGCTCGACGAAAGTACCCGCGAACCACTCGCGCGTCAGCGGGGTGAAGCGCGAGAGCGGATCAGGCCGCCGCTTCTGTCGAGGTGGAGTGGGCACGTGTCCATGGTGCCAACGAGGTCTGACAAAAAATGTCAGCGCTTGCTGATGGCCTCGATGAGCTGGGCCGGGATGCCAGGTACCCGTGCCGCGGCGTCCAACAGCGCGTGCGCGCAGAGGTCGGCGATCTGCCCGGCATCCAGCGACGGGTCGATGATCCGCTGCCGGCACAGCTCAAGGGTGAACGCCAGCCACCCGTACACCGTGACCCGCAGGTCGCGCTCCACCTTCGAGTCCAGATCCGAGGTGATGGCGCTCATCTCGTTCAGGATGCGCTGCATCTGCCGGGTGTTGTCGGCGTCATCGATACCGAGCAGCAGAGGATCGGTGCGACCGGGCCCGATATAGGCCGCCCAGGAACCGTGGGGGTATTGCTCGTGATACTCGACATAGGCCAGCACCCCGGCGCGCAACCGCTCGAACAGTGTCTGACCTGGCACGGCAGGTGTGCTGGTGGCCTCGAACAGGCGCTCGCTTTCCGCGCGGACCACCTCGGCGAAGAATGCGCGTTTGTCCGGGAAGTAGTGGTACATCAGCGCCCGCGACACGCCCGCCCGCTCGGCGATCTCGTCGATCCGCACGTCGTCATAGGGCCGCTCGCCGAAGACCTTCGCGCCCAGGGCCAGCAGTTCCGAACGCCGGTCGTCGGGGGACAACCGCCGGCGGGCAGGCCTGGCCCCGGACTGTTCGGACATGGTGGCATATTATCTGACACATGTATAACAGCGGCGGACGGCTGTGATCGTGACGTCTGCCAGCTAAATTCCGCACCGAATCCCTCGCGGTGAAACCAAGGGGCGCCCCAGTAGGCTCGCGGCGTGAATGGCGAGCCACGTCCCGAGCTACAGCGCGACGCCGAGCGAACCCGCGCCGACCTGCTGGCCGTGGCCACCGAGGTGTTCGCCGAGTCCGGGTACTCAGGCGCGCGTGTCGATGAGATCGCCGAGCGCACCCGCACCACCAAGCGGATGATCTACTACTACTTCGGCGGCAAAGAGGGCCTGTACACGGCCGTGCTCGAGAATGCCTACCGCGGCATCCGCGAGGCCGAGCAGCGTCTGCAGGTCGACCACGTTGATCCGGTGGACGCCATGCGGAGTTTGGCGGAGCTGACCTTCGATCACCACCTGGATCACCAGGCCTTCATCCGCCTGGTCGCCATCGAGAACATTCACCGGGGCGAGTACATCAGCCGGCTCGACTCCCTGCGCAGCTTGGCACGACCGGCGACCTCGCTCCTCGACGAGATCCTGGCCCGCGGGCGTGCGCAGGGTGTCTTTCGTGCCGATGTCGAGGCGCTCGATGTCCACATCCTCATCAGTTCCTACTGCGTGTTCCAGGTGGCGAACCGCTACACCTTCGGATTCCTCTTCGACGTCGACTTCACCGAGACGACGCAACGGGCTCATCTGCGACGCATGATCGGCGATGTCGTCGTGGGCTGGCTCACGGCCGCGTCGCCGGCGATCTAGCTCACACAGACCTCTTGACGAGAGGCACCCCACAGTGTTCTAGTTTATGTACGTACTAGTTCGTACATTGAGTAGGACGGTGGAGTGTGGCATCCAGCCCGTATCTCGTCGGTCTCGTAGGACAGGGCGTCGGCCCGTCGCTGACCCCGGCGTTGCACATGGCCGAGGGTCGAGCCCATGGCCTCGATTACGTGTACCGAGCCATCGACCTCAAGGCGGCCGGTCTCACCCCGGAACGCATCGGTGAGATCCTGACCTGGGCGCGCGCACTCGGATACAACGCCCTCAACGTGACCCACCCGTGTAAGCAGTTGGTGATCCCGCATCTCGACACCCTCGACGATGACGCCGCCGCGCTCGGAGCGGTCAACACGGTGGTCTTCGAGGAACACCGCACGATCGGCTACAACACCGACGCACCCGGGTTCGGCGCCGGTTTCGCCGAGGGCCTGCCCGGCGCCGCCGTCTCGAACGTGGTGCTGCTCGGGGCGGGAGGAGCAGGCGCCGCGGTAGGGCACGCACTCCTCGAGCTGGGCGCCGGCCACCTGACCATCGTCGACCTCGAGGTCGACCGCGCCACGACCTTGGCGGGCGAACTCGCCGGCCGGCATCGCGACGCGCGCGTCGATGCCTCCGCCTTCGACAAGCTCTCGATCCTGTTGCCGCACAGCGACGGTGTCGTGCATTGCACCCCCACCGGCATGGCCGACCACCCGGGCATACCGTTCGACGCGGCACTTCTACATCCCGGGCTGTGGGTGGCCGACATCGTCTACCGGCCCTTGGACACCGCGCTGCTGACCGCAGCCCGGAAGGCCGGCTGCCGAACACTCGACGGCGGCTTCATGGCCGTGCACCAGGCGACAACCGCCTTCGAACTGATCACCGGGATCGTTCCTGACGCCGATCGCATGTCACGCCACTTCCGCACTCTCGCCGGGTGAAGTCGCACTCCGTCGGAAACCACATCAGAAGGAAACCAGGAGGAACCCAATGAGCGTCACGAACAGCAATTCGGCAGGCGGTGTTCCGGCCGGCACGCCGGCGCGGACGCCCAAGAAGGCGGCGTTGGCCAGTTTCATGGGCAGTGCCGTCGAATACTACGACTTCTTCGTGTTCGGTTTTGTTGCCGCTCTTGTCTTTCCAAAGGTCTTCTTCCCAGAGGGCAACGAGACGGTAGCGCTGGCACAGTCTTTCGCGACGCTGGGTGTCGCGTACATCGCCCGGCCGATCGGCGCCTTCGTGATCGGTCACTTCGGCGACCGGATCGGGCGCCGCAACGTGCTGATGTTCACCCTCGTCCTCATGGGCGTCTCGACGTTCGCCATCGGATGCCTGCCGACGTACGCGGCGGTCGGCGCGGCCGCGCCCCTGCTCCTGGTGACCTGCCGCCTGCTGCAGGGGTTCTCCGCCGCGGGCGAGCAGGCAGGGGCCAGCTCGTTGACGTTGGAGCATTCACCTGACAACCAGCGCGCCTTCTTCACGTCGTGGACGCTGACCGGCACACAGGGTGGCCTGATCCTGGCCTCGCTCGTCGTCATCCCCATCGTGGCACTCCCGGACGAGGACCTGTACTCCTGGGGGTGGCGAGTTCCGTTCTGGCTCAGTGCCTTTGTCGTGGTGGTCGCGTACTTCATCCGCCGTCGACTTCACGAGACACCGGAATTCTCGGAAGCCAAGGCCACGGGCACCATCGCCCGGATGCCGCTGATGCCACTGATGCGCAATCATTGGCGCGACGTTCTCAGGGTGATCTTCTGCGCCTTCATCGCCGCCGTGTCCACCGTGTTCGCCAACCTGGCCATCGCCTACGGCAAGAAAATGGGCCTCGACGCGGACGAGACGCTGTGGCTGGTCGTGGTCGCGAATATCGTGGCACTGTTCACCCAACCGCTGTTCGGCAAGCTCGCCGACCGTATCGGCCGCAAGCCCGTTTACATCTACGGTGCACTGTCCTCGGCGGTGCTGATGCCGTTCTATCTGTTGTCCATGAGCGGCGGCAACGACGTCCTGATGTTCGCGCTGGCAATCGCCACCTTCTCCTTCGGCTACGCCGCAGCCAACGCCGTATGGCCGTCTTTCTACGGCGAGATGTTCTCCACCCAGGTGCGGTTCTCCGGGCTGGCCATCGGTACTCAGTTGGGCTTCCTGGTCGCCGGTTTCGCTCCCGCGATCGTCACCGCACTCGGCGGTGTGCAGGAAGGCGGTTGGGTGGTCATCAGCATCTTCACCGCGGTGGTGTGCCTCATCGCCACTGCCGCCGCACTGACGGCCAAGGAGACCAAGGACGTGCCGACCGCGCTGCTGGGCAACAAGAGTCCCGGCTCCGCGCGGGAACTCGTCGACCACTGATCTCCTCGATCCTGGCCATCAGCAACATTTTTGGAGTGTCAACGTGCAAGACCTGACGGCGAACATCGACTCCGATCCCGACAGCGCCACCGCAAGTCAACGGGCCATCAACGCGGAGATGCTGACCATCGCGTCCGAGTACGAACGCGGCGGCGTCGACGAGTCACAGCCCCGACTGGACTACACGCCGTATCGCAGCAGTCTGCTGCGCCACCCGACCAAAGACCTGCACCACGCCGATCCGGAGGGTGTCGAACTGTGGGCGCCCTGCTTCTCCGAACGCGACGTCAGCCCGCTCGAAGCCGACCTCACCATCCAGCACGGCGGTGAACCCATCGGTGAGCGCATGGTGATCACCGGCCGCGTGTTCGACGGCGACGGCAGACCCGTGCGACGGCAGCTCGTGGAAATCTGGCAGGCCAATGCCGGGGGGCGCTACGTCCACAAGCGTGATCAGCACCCCGCCGCCATCGACCCCAACTTCACGGGCGTCGGCCGCTGCCTGACCGATGACGACGGCACCTACCGGTTCACCACCATCAAGCCGGGGCCCTACCCGTGGAAGAACCATCGCAACGCATGGCGACCGGCGCATATCCACTTCTCTTTGTTCGGAACGGAATTCACTCAGCGGATGGTCACCCAGATGTACTTCCCGGGTGACCCGTTGTTCGGCCTCGACCCGATCTACCAGTCGATCACCGACCAGAAGGCTCGTGACCGGCTGGTGGCCACCTACGACCACGACATCACCACCCATGAATGGGCCACCGGGTACCGGTGGGACATCGTCCTCACCGGCGCCATGCGCACCCCGATGGAGAATCCCGATCACGGAGGCGAGCACTCATGAGCACGCTGCTGACCGCAACGCCGGGGCAGACCGTCGGGCCCTTCTTCGGCTATGCGCTGCCGTTCGAGCGCGGCAACGAGCTGGTACCGCCGAGTTCGCCGGAGGCCGTGCAACTGTCGGGTGTCGTCGCCGACGGTAACGGCAAGCCGGTGCCCGACGCGCTGATCGAGATCTGGCAGGCCGACGCCGACGGTGACGTGCCGACCTCGCCCGGTTCGCTCCACCGGGACGGCTTCACCTTCACCGGGTGGGGTCGGGCGAGCACCGGCGACGACGGGCGCTACAGCTTCTCGACCGTCCTTCCGGGCGAGTGTCAGCCCGGGGCGGCGCCGTTCATCCTGGTGACCGTGTTTGCGCGGGGGTTGCTCAACCGGCTGTTCACGCGCGCATACGTGCCGGGCGACCATCTTTCGAACGATCCGCTCCTGGCCTCGCTTCCGCCCGAGCGGCGCGACACCCTGATCGCCAGACGGGACGCCGGCGGCCTGCATTTCGACATTCAACTGCAGGACGCACCAGGCGCCCCCGAAACCGTTTTCCTGCGCTACCCGGGGCATCACCGATGACCGACCTGTTCTGGCCGGGAGACCACCGCGCGGGTGACCTGATGAGTGACGGGGCGTTCCTCACCGCCATGGTGGCCGTCGAGCAGGCGTGGCTCGATGGCCTCGTCGACGCGGGTATCGCGCCGCGCGACGCGCGGGCAGCACTCAGCAGCGTTGTCGTCAGGGACGACGCGGACATGATCGCTCGACGCGCCGACGCGGACGGCAACCCGGTCAGCGCCCTGGTCGCACTGCTGCGAGAGCGGTCCGAACCGGCGACGGCGCGCTGGCTGCACCGCGGGCTAACCAGCCAGGACGTCATCGACACGGCACTGGTCCTGTGCATGCGTGACGTGCTCGTCAGGATCACCGACGAGTGCGCAACCCAGGCCAGTGCCCTGGCCGCCCTCGCCGAAAGGTACCGAGATACAAGGGCTCTCGCCCGTACGCTGACCCAGGCCGCCTTGCCCAGTACGCTCGGCGCGAAAATCGCCCGGTGGCTCACGGGCGTGCTGGACGCCGCCGAACCGCTGGCGGGACTGGTGTCCTCGCTCCCCGTCCAGGCCGGGGGGGCGGTGGGCACCCTCGCCGCGGCAACCGAATTGTCGGGATCGGTCGACGGTGCCACCGCCCTCAGCGATGCCCTGGCCCACAAGCTGCGCCTGGCGCCCGCGCCGCCCTGGCACACCACCCGATCGACGATCACCCGCATGGGGGACGCGCTGGTGACCTGCTGTGACGCCTGGGGCCACATCGCCGCCGACGTCGCGACGGGCAGCCGCCCGGAAGTCGGCGAATTCGCCGAGGGCAGCGGGGGAGGCTCGTCGACCATGCCGCACAAAGCCAATCCGGTCCGCTCGGTGCTGATCCGGCGCGCTGCCCTCACCGCGGCTCCGCTGGGCGCCGTTCTGCACGCGGCGGCGGCCGCGAGTGTCGATGAACGCGCCGACGGCGCCTGGCACGCGGAATGGGCGACGCTGAGAACGCTGGCCCGGCATACCGTCGTCGCCGCCGCACACACCTCCGAACTCGTCACCGGCCTGAAGGTCGACGAGACGCGGACCGCCGACAACCTCGCCGCCGCCGAGGGCCTGCTCTCCGAGCAACGTGCGATGACCGAATTGACCGGTCGCACAGCCCTTCCCCGATACACCGGCATCGCAGACCGGTTGATCGACGCGGCGGTGAGCCGCGCCCGGCGTCTCTCCGAGGAGCCGTCGTGACCATTCCCGCCTTGGGCGTCGTCGACTTCGGTGGACCAGACAAGGGGCCGGTGATCCTGCTGGGCCCTTCGCTCGGCACCTCGGCGGCGATCCTGTGGGGTGCGGTTGCGCAGGCGCTGACCGCGGAGGCGCGCGTGGTCGGGTGGGATCTGCCCGGGCATGGACGAAGCGGCCCCGCCGGTTCCTTCACCATCGCCGAACTGGCGGCCGCGGTGGTGGAGATCGCCGATCACTTCGGCGCCGAGCAGTTCCACTACGCGGGCGATTCCCTGGGCGGCTGTGTCGGTTTGCAATTGGCGCTCGACGTCCCGCATCGGGTGGGGACGGCGACCCTGCTGTGTACCGGCGCGGCCATCGGCACCCCGGACGGCTGGCGGGATCGCGCAGCGACCGTACGCGCCGAGGGCATGGCCGCGTTGGTTGCCGACGCCCCCCGGCGCTGGTTCGGGCCCGGGTTCGCCCAGCAACGCCCCGGCGTTGCTGCAGCACTGGTCGATGGCCTGAGCCACACCGACCCGGAGTCCTATGCGCGGGCGTGCGAAGCGCTGGCCGCATTCGACGTCGTCGACCGGCTGCCTGAGATCGCCATCCCCGTGCTCGCCGTCGCGGGCAGCGATGACGCTCCAACCCCGCCGGAGTCACTGCAGCGAATCGCATCTGGGGTCACCAACGGTGAACTGGTGGTGTTGGAGGCGGTCGGTCACCTCGCTCCGGCGGAGGCCCCTGACAGGGTGGCCGCGTTGATCGCGCAGCGGGTGGGACTGCCGTGGCGGGCCGCAGCCGGAACCGTCGACGAGGTGTACCAGAGGGGAATGGCGGTGCGACGCGAGGTTCTCGGTGACGCCCACGTCGATCGCGCCCAGGCCGCCACCACGGAGCTGACCGCGGATTTCCAGCGCATGATCACCGAGTACGCCTGGGGCGGCATCTGGACCCGTCCAGGCCTGGACCGCCGCAGCCGCTCGATGATCACGTTGACCGCCCTCATCGCGCGCGGCCACCACGAGGAGTTCGCCATGCACCTGCGTGCTGCCCGACGCAACGGCCTGAGCAACGACGAGATCGCCGAGCTGATCATGCAGACAGCCATCTACTGCGGTGTCCCCGACGCCAACACCGCGTTCCGCATCGCCTCGGACGTGCTGTCGGACTTCGATTCACGTGGAGGAGCTGCGTAGCCGATGTCCAGAGTTCTCGTGTTGAACGGACCCAACCTCAACCTTCTCGGCGCCCGTGAACCCGCGTATTACGGGACATCCACCCTGGGCGACATCGAGGAACTCTGCCGAAGTGTCGGCGACGTTCTCGATGTCGGCGTGGAGTTCCTGCAGTCCAATCACGAGGGTGTGTTGATCGACCGGATCCATGCCGCGGGAGCCGAGTACCGGGAGGGCACGCTGCGTGGAGTCGTGTTCAATCCCGGTGCGCTCGCCCACAGTTCGCTTGCGCTGCACGATGCGATCAGAGGTGTGGACCTCCCCGTCGTCGAAGTGCACATCTCGAACGTCCATCAGCGGGAACCCTTCAGGCATCACTCGTACGTGTCACCTGCTGCTACCGGGATCATCGTCGGCCTGGGCGCCGCGGGTTACGAGTGGGCCATCCGCGCCCTCGTCGCGAAAGAAAGGTAGCGGCAATGACTCTCACACACCAACATCACATGAAGACCATCGCCACGGTCTGCCTGTCGGGAACTCTGGATGACAAGCTCATCGCCGCGGCCCACGCCGGTTTCGAGGGGATCGAACTGTTCGAGCCCGACCTCGTCGCGTCGACATCGAGCCCGAAGCAGATCCGGGAGCAGTGCGACGACCTGGGATTGGAAATCGTGCTGTACCAACCTTTCCGGGATCTCGACAGTACCGACCCGGAGCAGTTTCAACGCAACCTGCGCCGACTCGACCGCAAATTCGACGTCATGGCCGAACTCGGGGTCGACCTGATCCTGGTGTGCTCCAATGCGTCGGACGACGCGGTCGCCGACTTGGACCAGTTGGCAACGCAACTGCGGGCGGCGGGCGAGCTCGCGGAGCGCCGCGGGATGCGGATCGCCTACGAGGCGCTGGCCTGGGGGCGCACCGTTGACCTGTGGACCCGGTCCTGGGAGGCGGTCCGCCGCGCGGACCACGCTGCCGTGGGTCTCTGCCTGGATAGTTTCCACATCCTGTCGAGGTCCTCCACGGTGGATGAGCTCGCCGACGTTCCCGGTGAGAAGATCTTCTTCCTCCAGTTGGCCGATGCACCGCACAAGGACATGGATGTGCTGCAGTGGAGTAGGCACTACCGCCTTTTCCCAGGCGAGGGGGCGTTCGACCTTGTCGCCTTCACCGGCGCCGTACTCGCGGCCGGGTACCGCGGCCCCCTGTCGCTGGAGGTGTTCAACGACGTCTTCCGTCAGTCCTCACCCGTGCGTACCGCCATTGATGCGGTGCGCTCCCTGGGTGCTCTGGAAGCCGGCCTCGACGGCAGCCGACCGTCACGACCGATCGATGTAGCGTTTGTCGAGCTGAGTGTCACCCCGACCGACCTCGGCGTGGCCGAACACGCGTTGTCGGCATTGGGATTCGAGCGGTCGTCGACGCACCGATCGAAAAAGGTCACGGCGTGGACGCAGGCAGATGCCACCATTCTCATCAGCGTCACGACCGACGCGGCCGAGGACGACTCGTCGGCCATTGCCGCGGTCGCATTCGACGCCGAGGACCCCGCGGGGTTCGCAGCGGCGGCCGAACACCTCAACGTGGCGGCGCTCCCGCGTGTGGTGCGGCCGGGCGAAGCCGATCTGCCGGCCGTCGCAGCCCCCGACGGCCTGTCCGTGTTCTTCGTCTCCACCGGGCGGGGAAGCCTCGACTGGCGACGCGACTTCGACCCGGTGCCCGGGTACGGCGACGCCGTCGGCGCGGGTGTCACCGGACTCGACCACATCTCTGTCACGGCGCCCTTCGACCGCTTCGACGAGAGTGTGCTGTTCTACCGTTCGGTGCTCGGGATGCGAACCGACGAGGTGGCGGAATATCCAGGCCCCTACGGGCTGGTGCGCAGTCATCTGCTTCGGACACCCCACCCCTCCGGTTTCGGGATGGCCCTGGATGGTCCGGTGCTGCGCCGGGGTAGGTGGACGCCCGGTGTTCAGACGCCCCAGCACATCGCGTTCACCACCGACGACATCGTGGGCACCCTGAACGCGTTGCCGGCGGACGCCCCGATCCTGCGCATCCCCGACAACTACTACGTCGACCTTCAGGCTCGGCTGCACCTGAGCGACGAGTTCGTCGACGTACTGCGGCGACTCGACATTCTCTATGACCGCAGCGCGGACGGCGAGTATTTCCATGCCTACACCACGGTGATCGGCTCACAGGTCTACTTCGAGCTGATCGAGCGCCGCGGCAATTATCGGGGCCGTCCCCTCGCCGATGCGCCGATCCGGATGGCCGCACACGTTGCCGCGCGCCGCGGGAAGGCCCCGTCGACCCGGTGATCCGGTGACGGCCGGACGGCCCATCGTGTTCGTCTTGTCGGAGTGAGCCGCACAGAGTGAGTCTCGAGCAACGAGAGCATCAAAATCGGTGGCACGTCGAACTACCCTGTCCGCAGTAATCGGGGAACGACAGGTGCCGGCCGGCTTTGATTGGACACAGCTCATGACGACTCACATTCGCAGCGGCCGGGCGATCCAGGACCGCCGGATTCCGCATCCGCCCCGACGCGTGCCCCTGCTCGGCGACGTCCTGAGTTTCCGCGGCGACGAGCCCGCCCAGTCCGTCTCCGACCTCGCCCAAAAGCTGGGCCCGCTGTTCGAATTCCGCTTTCTGGGTGCCCGGTGGGTGGTCGCCGCCGGTCCGGAGGTGGTCACCGAACTGAACGACGAGACCCGGTTCTGCAAGCACCTCGGCCCGGACATGGTGGCGCTACGGGTCATGGGTGGTGACGGGTTGTTCACCGCCCACAACGACGAACCCAACTGGCGTAAGGCGCACATGCTGCTGATGCCGGCGTTCTCGCAGGCGGCCATGCGGAGTTACCACCCCACGATGCTCGACGCGGCCGCGGAGTTGACCGCCGCCTGGGATGCGCATGCCGACTCGGGGGAGTCCGTCGACGTCTCCGCCGACACCACCCGGGTGACGCTGGAAACCATCGGGCGCTGCGCGGCGGGTTACTCATTCGGCGCGTTCCACTCCGAGCAACCGCATCCTTTTGTGGAGCACATGGTGGCCGGTTTGGTGGGAGCTGACCGGCTGGGGGTGTTCCGGGCCACCTACCTGCCGAAGTTCGTGGCGAATCGTTATGAACGCGAGGTGCGCCGGCATGCCGACGCCATGCACCGGATCGCTGACGACATCATCGCCGGCCGGAGAGCCGAAGGGCTGGGGCACCACGATGATCTCCTCGAGATCATGCTGGCACCCAGCCCGGACTCTCCAGACGACGGCCGGCCCGCACTCGATGAGGCCAACATCCGCTACCAGTTGATCAACTTCCTGGTCGCCGGCCACGAAACCACTTCCGGTGCTTTGTCTTTCGCACTCTACTTCCTGTCCACCCATCCCGACGTGTTCTCCTGCGCCCGCGATGAAGTGGACAGGGTGTGGGGAGACGACGCACCGGAATTCGAGCAGATCGCCAAGCTGCGCTATGTGCGTCGTGTGCTCGACGAATCGCTGCGGCTGCAACCGACCGTGCCCGCCTACTACCGGTCGGCCCGGGAGGACACGGTGCTGGCGGGACGGTACGCCATCGGGAAGAACGAGTGGGTGTTGGCGTTGACCACTACGCTGCACCGCGCCCCGCAATGGACCGCGCCCGGCTTGAAGCCGGTGGACGGGTTCGACCCGGACCGGTTCGCCCCCGAACACCTGCGCGCCCGGCCGGCGCACCTGTACAAACCGTTCGGCACCGGCGAGCGCTCGTGCATCGGGCGGCAGTTCGCCCTGCACGAAGCGGTGCTGGTGCTCGGCTCGCTGATCAGGCGCTACGACCTGATCGCCGACCCGGATTACGAGCTGCAGGTGGCCGAGCGGCTGACTCTGATGCCGAAGGGTTTCCGGCTGGGGTTGCGCCGGCGACGCTCCCAGCGTTGAGACTGCGGTGACGCCGGTGTTCGGGCGGGTTTTGCGGGCGTGGCCGCAGTCTCGAACACCTGTGGTCGGCTCGGGCGGGCTTCTGCACTAGGCTGGTCGCGACACACCTCGTGGAGCAGGAACCCGGTGCGAATCCGGGGCGGTTCCGCCACTGTGAAGGCCACGGCGCCGTGAGGCCGCCGGTGGTCACAGCCAGACACTGGCCGCGAGGATCCACGGCGAGGGGCGCGAACCCCGGGGAGGCCGATCATGCCTGATGACATGACCCGTATTGCCCTGCTGTCCACCTCGGACACCGACTTGCTCTCGGCCCGCGCCAGCGGCGCGGCCTACAACCTGGGCAATCCCGCCCGCCAGCCGCTCGAGCCGGTGTTGGCCGGCGCCGACGTGGTGGTGATGCGGGTGCTCGGGTCCTCCGACGAGATCCGCACCGAACTGGAGACCCTGCGGGCCAGCGGCCTGCCGATGGTGGTCCTCGGCGGTGAGCGTCAGCCCAGCCCCGAGTTGATGGAGAACTCGACGGTGCCGATCGGGCTGGCGGCGCAGGCGCACGCCTATCTCGCCGAAGGCGGCCCGGCCAACCTCGGGCAACTGCACGCGTTCCTCTGCGACACCGTGCTGCTCAGCGGCGACGGCTTCGAGCCGCCGGCGGTGATCCCCGAGTGGGGTTATGGTCAGCGCCCCGAGCAGACCGACGGAGCAGCACGGATCGGCATCCTGTACTACCGGGCCCACGAGATCAGCGGTAACGCCGGGTTCGCGCACGCACTGGCCGACGCCATCGACGCCACCGGCGACGCGGTGGGTGTCCCGATCTTCGCGTCGTCGCTGCGCAGCGCTCCCGAGGAGCTCTACCAAGCGTTCGGCACGTTGGACGCGCTGATCGTCACCGTGCTCGCCGCCGGCGGGTCCAAACCGGCCGGGGTGAGCGCCGGCGGTGACGACGGCTCCTGGGACATCGAGCGGCTGGCCGCCCTCGACATCCCGGTGCTGCAGGGCCTGTGCCTGACGTCGTCCCGCGAGGACTGGGACGCCAACGACGACGGCGTGACCCCGCTGGACTCGGCGAACCAGATCGCCATCCCCGAGTTCGACGGCCGGATCATCACCGCGCCGTTCTCGTTCAAGGAGATCGACGAAGACGGTCTGCCGCACTACGTGGCCGACCCCGAACGGTGCGCCCGGGTCGCGGGGATCGCCGTCAACCACGCCCGGTTGCGCCGAGTTCCCAACGGCGAGAAGAAGCTTGCGCTGGTGCTCTCGGCGTACCCCACCAAGCATTCCCGCGTCGGCAACGCCGTCGGCCTGGACACCCCGGCTTCCACCGTGCGCCTGCTGCGCCGACTGGCCGCCGACGGCTACGACGTCGGCGACGGTTTCGGTGTGCTCGGTATCGAAGACGAGACCGAGGCCGGCGACCGGTTGATCCACACCCTGATCGCCGCCGGCGGTCAGGACGAAGAGTGGCTCACCACAACACAACTCACCGATGCGCACGTGACGGTGAGTGCCGAGCAGTACACCGCCTGGACCGCTGACGTGCCCGAGGGGTTGCGCGGAGAGATGCAACAAGCCTGGGGTCCAGCGCCCGGCAAGCTCTTCGTCAACGACGCGGGGCAGATCGTGCTGGCCGCGTTGCGGGCCGGAAACATCGTGCTGATGATCCAGCCGCCACGCGGTTTCGGCGAGAACCCGGTGGCGATCTACCACGATCCCGACATGGCGCCCAGTCACCACTACCTGGCCGCATACCGGTGGCTGGAGCACGGTTTCGGTGCGCACGCCGTGGTGCACCTGGGCAAGCACGGGTCCATGGAATGGCTGCCCGGCAAGAACGCCGCGCTGTCGGCCGACTGCGCCACCGACGCCACCATCGGCAGTCTCCCGCTGATCTACCCGTTCCTGGTCAATGACCCCGGTGAGGGCGCGCAGGCCAAACGCCGCGCACACGCCACCATCGTCGATCACCTGATCCCGCCGATGGCCCGGGCCGAGACCTACGGCGACATCGCGCGACTGGAACAGCTCCTCGACGAGTACGGCAACATCGCCTCGATGGACCCGGCCAAGCTGCCGGCCATCCGCGGCGAGATCTGGAACCTGATGCGCGCCGCGGAGATGCACCGCGACCTCGGCTTGGACGACCGTCCCGAGGACGAGGAATTCGACGACTTCCTGCTGCACGTCGACGGCTGGCTGTGCGAGATCAAGGACGCCCAAATCCGCGACGGCCTGCACGTGCTCGGCGGCGCACCCGAGGGCGAGGCCCGGGTGAACCTGGTGCTGGCCATTCTGCGGGCCGCCCAGGTGTGGGGTGGCCGCGACCACGCCGTGCCCGGGCTGCGCGCCGCGCTCGGTCTCAAAGAGGAGGCCGAAACCGCCGCGGTGGACGAGATCGAGACCCGGGCCCGCGGACTCGTCGAAGCGATGGAGGCGGCCGGCTGGGACGCCGCCGTGGCGGCCACTCTGCACGACGACCCCGAGGTGCAGACGGTGCTGCGGTTCGCCGCCACCGAGGTGGTGCCCCGGCTGGCCGGTACCGCTGGTGAACTCGACGCCGTGATCCACGCACTGGCAGGTGGTTTCGTGCGCCCCGGCCCATCCGGATCCCCGTTGCGCGGGCTGGTGAACGTGCTGCCGACGGGCCGCAACTTCTACACCGTCGACCCGCGGGCGGTGCCGTCGCGGCTGGCCTGGCAGACCGGTCAGGCGATGGCCGAATCGCTGGTGCAGCGCTACCTGGACGACACCGGCGCCTACCCGGAGTCGGTCGGTCTGTCGGTGTGGGGCACCAGCGCCATGCGCACCTCCGGCGACGACGTGGCCGAAGTGCTTGCGCTGCTGGGGGTTCGGCCGGAATGGGACGAGGCATCCCGCCGGGTCAGCCGGCTCGAGATCATCGCCCTCGAGGAACTGGGCAGACCCCGTATCGACGTGACGGTGCGGATCTCCGGCTTTTTCCGCGACGCCTTCCCGCATGTGGTGGCGATGCTGGACGACGCCGTGCGCATGGTCGCCACCCTCGACGAACCCGACGAGCAGAACTTCGTGGCCGCCCACGCCCGCGCCGACTTGGCCGAGCATGGTGATGAACGTCGCGCCACCACAAGGGTTTTCGGATCCAAGCCCGGCTCCTACGGTGCCGGGATCCTGCAGGTGATCGAGGCGGGCACCTGGCGTGACGACAAGGACCTGGCCGAGGTGTACACCGCGTGGGGCGGCTTCGCCTACGGCCGTGGTCTCGACGGGGTGGCCGCCGCCGATGACATGCGCACCAACTACTCGCGCATCAAGGTGGCTGCCAAGAACATCGACACCCGCGAGCACGATATCGCCGACAGCGACGACTACTTCCAGTACCACGGCGGCATGGTGGCCACCATCCGCGCGCTCACCGGCTCGGATCCCAAGGCCTACGTAGGGGATTCGACGACACCCGATGCGGTGCGAACCCGAAGCCTGGCCGAGGAGACCGCCCGGGTGTTCCGGTCCCGGGTGGTGAACCCACGCTGGATCTCCGCCATGCGCAAACACGGGTACAAGGGTGCGTTCGAACTCGCCGCCACCGTCGACTACCTGTTCGGGTTCGATGCCACCGCCGGGGTGGTGCACGACTGGATGTACGAGAAACTCGCTCAGGAGTACGTGCTCGACCCGACGAACCGGGAATTCCTGGACAAGTCGAATCCGTGGGCGCTGCACGGCATCGTCGAGCGGCTGCAGGAAGCGGCCGACCGTGGCCTGTGGGCGGAACCGTCACCGGAAACACTGGCCGCGTTGCAGCAGGCATATCTCGAGGTCGAGGGTGATCTGGAGGACCGGTAGGTGACAGAAGTCCGGATTCTCGGGGTCGGGATGGGCCCCCAGCACGTCACCGCCGAGGTGGCCGCGGCGCTGCGCGACGTGGATTACGTACTGGCAGCGGAGAAGAACGATGACGACGGGCTGCTGGCGCTGCGGCGTGAAATCCTGGCTGCCCACACGGATTCGGTGCCGATCGTGGTGGTCCGCGACCCGGAACGAGACCGCTCGGCCGGGCTGAGCACCTCGGGTTACGAAGGTGCCGTAGCGGATTGGCATTCGGCCCGGGCGGCGGAATACGCCGCCGTACTGCGGGAGCGCGGCGGGACGGCGGCGTTCCTGGTGTGGGGGGACCCCTCGCTGTACGACTCGACCATCCGGATCGTCGAAAAGGTCCGTGAGCTCGGCGTCCCGGTGGAACTGGACGTGCTGCCGGGGATCAGCGCCCCGCAGCTGCTCGCAGCCCGGCATCGGATCGTGCTACACGAGGTGGGCCGTCCGGTGCACATCACCACCGGCAGGCGGTTGCAGGAGGCGGTGGCCGCGGGCCAGGACAACATCGTCGCCATGCTCAATCCACCACCGGAGCGGCTCGACCTGTCCGGCCTACACGACTGGACGCTGTGGTGGGGCGCCAATCTCGGCGCGCGCGGCGAACGTCTGGTTCACGGCCGGCTCGGTGAGGTGTATCCCGCCATGGCCGAGGCGCGTGAGGCGGCCAAGGCCGACGCCGGCTGGGTGATGGACCTGTTCCTGGTGAGGAAGAACTGATGCCGGGCATCCTCGTGGCCGGCACCACCAGCGATGCCGGCAAGAGCGTGGTCACCACCGGCCTGTGCCGGGCGCTGGCCCGCCGGGGTGTCAAGGTGGCCCCGTACAAGGCGCAGAACATGTCGAACAACTCGATGGTGTGCGCTACGGGCACTGAGATCGGCCGGGCGCAATGGGTTCAGGCCCTGGCCGCCGAGGCCGAACCCGAGGCGGCCATGAATCCCGTGCTGCTCAAACCGGGCAGTGATCACCGCAGCCATGTGGTGCTGATGGGGCAGCCCTGGGGCGAAGTGTCCTCGGCGGACTGGCTGGACGGCCGGCGCGCCCTGGCCACGGCAGCGCACGCGGCTTTCGACGACCTGGCCGGCCGGTTCGACGTGGTGGTGGCCGAAGGCGCCGGGAGCCCCGCCGAGATCAACCTGCGCGCAGGCGATTACGTCAACATGGGACTGGCCCGGCACGCGGGTCTGCCCACCGTGGTGGTCGGTGACATCGACCGCGGCGGGGTGTTCGCAGCGTTCCTCGGTTCGGTGGCGCTGCTCTCACCCGAGGATCAGGCACTGGTGGCCGGGTTCGTCGTCAACAAGTTCCGCGGTGACCTCGACCTGCTGGCCCCGGGTCTGCGTGACCTGGAACGGGTGACCGGACGGCGCGTTTACGGCACCCTGCCTTGGCATCCCGAACTGTGGCTGGACTCCGAGGACGCCCTGGACCTCGAGGGCCGACGTTCCTCCGGGGATGCAGCCCGCCGGGTGGCCGTCATCCGGCTGCCCAGGATCAGCAACTTCACCGACGTCGACGCACTGGGCCTGGAACCCGGTTTGGATGTCGTGTTCGTCTCCGACCCGCGGGCGCTCGGCGACGCGGACCTGGTGGTGCTCCCGGGAACTCGCGCCACCATCGCCGACCTGGCCTGGTTGCGGTCACGAGGACTGGATCGTGCCATCGTGGCGCATGTGGCTGCAGGCAAGCCCCTGATCGGGATCTGCGGTGGCTTCCAGATGCTCGGCGGGGTGATCCGTGACCCGGACGGTATCGAGGGGCAGCCCGCGGAGGTTTCCGGGCTGGGCCTGCTGGATGTGGAGACGACGTTCGCGGCGGCGAAAGTGCTGCGCCTGCCGCAGGGTACCGGGCTGGGGGTGCCGGCCTCGGGGTACGAGATCCACCACGGCCGCATCACCCGCGGCGCCGGGGTCGACGAATTCCTCGGTGGGGCCCGCGCCGGGCAGGTTTTCGGGACCATGTGGCACGGCTCGCTCGAAGGTGACGCGTTGCGTTCGGCGTTCCTGGGCGAGACGCTGGGGGTGGCGCCGTCCGGGGTGAGCTTCCCGGCAGCCCGGCAGCGTCGGCTGGATCTGTTGGGACAGTTGGTCGAACAACACCTCGACGTCGATGCGCTGCTGGCGCTGGTGACCAATGGTGCACCCGCGGGACTTCCGTTCCTTCCGCCGGGAGCACCGTGACGAGGGTGTTGCTCCTCGGCGGCACCGCCGAAGCCCGAGCTCTGGCTGCGGAGTTGGTGGCCGACGGGATCGACGTGATGAGTTCGTTGGCCGGTCGGGTGGCCCGGCCGCGGATGCCCGTCGGCCCGGTCCGCGTCGGTGGATTCGGCGGGGTGGACGGATTGCGTAGCGCCCTGGCCGATTACGACGCCGTGGTGGACGCCACCCACCCGTTCGCGATGACCATGTCCCAGAACGCCGTCACCGCCTGCACCACCGGATCCGCCCAGCGCCCGCTGCTGCGGTTGCAGCGACCCGGCTGGTCCGACCGCGCAAAACCGTCCTGGCAGTGGGTGGATTCGCATGACGAGGCGGCGGTGCTCACCGCGCGACTGGGGCAGCGACCCGTGCTCACCATCGGACGACAGCAACTCGCGCGCTTCATTCCTGCCTTGCACGAGCTGGCGGTGCTGGCGCGGGTGGTCGACGATCCCGACGTGGATGTGCCGCCGTCGTGGCGACTGCAGCACGACCGTGGTCCGTACGCGTTGCCGGGTGAACTGGAGCTGCTGCGTGACCATCGGGCGGATGTGTTGGTGACCAAGGACTCCGGCGGTGAGTACACCTGGCCGAAGATGGCGGCCGCCGATGAGCTCGGACTGCCGGTGGTGATCGTCCGCCGCCCCGAGGTGCCCGCCGGCGTCATCGCGGTGTCCAGCGTGGAAGAGGCCGCTGCCTGGGTGCGGGCACTGTAACCTGGCACTTGCCAGTCGCCTCCGTATGGAGCAGGGAACCCGGTGCGACTCCGGGGCTGACGCGCAGCGGTGTGGAGTGACGAAGCGGGCATGTGTAAGCCACTGGGAGCGTAGCTCCTGGGAAGGCAGCCCGCCGAGGACGATCTCCGAGCCCGAAAACCTGCTGGCAGCCGCGACACCCGTCGCGGTGAGGTCATCGGGTCTCGCTGTTGGACCCCCTGATGTGAAGGATCGCCATGCGACCAGAGTTGTTGGTGTTTGCCGTCTTTGCCCTTGTGCTGGCAGGGTGCAGCTCTTCTGCGGAACAACCCTCCGCCGCCCCCGCCCAGGGCTACCCCGTGTCGATCGAGAACTGCGGTCGTGAGGTCACGATCCAGCAGGCACCCGAACGCATCGTCTCGTTGAACCAGGGCAGCACGGAGATGTTGCTGTCGCTCGGCGCCGCCGATCGCATGGTGGGTGCCGCGGGCTGGACCGATCCCATCCTGCCATCGCTGGAGGCCGACAACGCCACGGTAGAGCGGCTCGCCGACCAGGCGCCGTCGTTCGAGACGGTTCTCGCCACGGAGCCCGATCTGGTCACCGCATCGCTGCAGGGCACCCTCGGTCCCGGCGGCGTCACCACTCCGGAGGATCTGGCGAAACTGGGCGTCCCGTCGTACATGTCGGTTGTCGAGTGCACCAAAGAGGCCGGCAATTCCGACGGCCGGCGCACCGAGACACTGGAGATCGACGCCATCTACACCGAGATCCGTGACCTCGGTGCCCTGGTCGGCGAACAGGCCCGCGCCGAGGGACTCGTCGCTGACATGCAGAACCGGGTGGCCGCCGCCTCGAGGAGAGACACGGCCGGCACCACAGTGCTGTACTGGTTCGCCAACTCCGAGTCGCCGTACATGGCCGGGTGCTGCGGCGGGCCTGGTGTCATCAACCGCACCCTCGGGTTGAAGAACGTGTTCGAGGATTCTCCGGAGGATTGGCCGCAGATCAACTGGGAGACGGTGGCGCAGCGCGATCCCGATGTGCTGATCCTCGGCGACCTGACCCGCAAGAGCCAAACCGCTGAGAACGCCGCCGCGAAAATCGCTTTCCTGGAATCGAATCCCGTCACCCGCGAGATGACGGCGGTGAAGAACAAACGCTACATCCCGTTGGCCGGCGCCGAGCTCAACCCGTCGATCCGGATGGCGGACGCCATCGAGAAGGTCGCAGGCGGGTTGGCGCAGTTCGGTCTGGCCCGCTGAGCAGCGCGCTGCGCTCCCCGGCTGTGGTCTGGCCGGCGGGGCTGGTACTGCTGTTGGTGTCGGTCGCGGCCGCCACCACCATCGGGCCGTCGGATCTCGGGCCCCGCGACGCATTCGCCGCCGTCCTCGAACGGTTCGGCGGCCCCGATTCTCAGCTGTCGCTGCTGCAGCAGAGCATCATCTGGGAGCTGCGACTGCCCCGCGCGCTACTGGCCGCGGCGTGCGGAGCGGGGCTCGCGCTGTGTGGCGTGATGCTGCAGTCGCTGTTGCGCAATCCGCTGGCCGATCCGTTCATCCTCGGCGTCGCCTCGGGAGCGTCGACCGGTGCGGTGTCGGTGGTGGTCCTCGGTATCGGCGCCGGGGCGATCGGACTGACGGCGGGCGCCTTCGTCGGCGCGGTCGTCGCTTTCGGCCTGGTTCTGGTGCTCGCGTTCGCCGCCGGGGGCGGGATGGACCGGATGATCCTCGCCGGAGTGGCTGCCACCCAACTGTTCTCGGCGCTGACATCGTTCATCGTGTTCAGGTCGGCGGATGCCGAGCAGACCAGGGGAGTGTTGTTCTGGCTGCTGGGGTCGCTGAGCACCGCGTCCTGGCGCGATGTGGCGGTGTGTGCGGTGTTGGTGATCCTGGGAGTGGTGATCTGCTGGGCCTGCGCCGGCACGCTGGACGCGTTCCTCTTCGGTCAGGACGCCGCCGCTGCGCTGGGGGTGGCGGTCGGACGGATCCGGCTGCTGCTGTTGGTGGTGACCGCGCTGGTGACTGCGGTGATCGTGTCGACCTCGGGTGCCATCGGGTTCGTCGGTCTGGTGCTGCCGCACGCGGCGAGGGCGTTGGTGGGGACCAGGCACCGCGTGTTGGTGCCGACGGCCACCATCCTCGGGGCGATCTTCCTGGTGTGGGTGGACACGGCGGCCCGGGTGGTGATCGCCCCGCAGGAACTTCCCGTCGGAGTGGCCACCGCGATCGTCGGCGTACCTGCCTTCGTGGTGATTCTGTTGCGGCGCAGGAGAAGCGGATGAGCCTGTGCGCCAGCCGGGTCACCTGGTATACCCATGGCCGGGTGATCGTCGACGGGGTGGACATCACCGTCGCCGCCGGCGGCACCGTCGGGTTGCTCGGCCCCAACGGTTCGGGGAAGTCGTCGCTGTTGCGGCTCTTGGCGGGGATTCGCCCCGCCTCGTCGGGGGTGGTTCGCCTCGACGACACCGACGTGTCGACGATGAGCAGGCGCCAGGTGGCGCGGCGGCTCGCGGTCGTCGACCAGGAGGCCACCACTGATCAGGAGCCCACGGTGCGTGACGTGGTGGAGCTCGGTCGCCTGCCGCATCGGCAGCCCTGGTCGCCGATGTCGGCCCGGGACCGTGAGATCGTGGAATCAGTCTCGGTGACAACAGGAATCGAAATGCTGCTGGACAGGCGCTATTCCACGCTGTCCGGCGGGGAACGACAACGTGTGCAGATCGCGCGGGCCCTGGCGCAGGAGCCGACCGAGCTGTTGTTGGATGAACCGACCAACCACCTCGACATCCGGCACCAACTGGAACTGCTCGAATTGGTGACCTCCACCGACACCACCACGCTGATGGCGCTGCACGACCTCAACCTGGCCGCGGCCTATTGCGAGGAGTTGGTGATCCTCCAGCACGGGCGGGTGCACACCGCGGGTCCACCGGCCAGAGTGCTCACCGCGGACGTGATCGCGCAGGTGTACGGAGTGCAGGCAACGGTGCACCTGGAGGATGGCCGTCCGCATGTGCGGTTCGGCCGGCCGCTGCGCTGAGCCGCACTAGCGTGCAAAAAGCCCTCGGCGAGCGCGCGTGTTGGTACGAAAAAGCCCGGTGTGTTGCGTGCAGACACGCGCGCTCGCGGAGAGTAGGGCGGCGGCCAGGCCGACTCGGCGGGCCAGCCGGGTGGTCCGCGGGATGTCGCTCGGCACCGGGGCGCGGCCGTCACCCATCAGCGCGCGGTGCTCGACGCGGTTGCCGTAGTAGGTGTTGGTGCCGCCGAGCCGGATCCCCAGCGCCCCAGCGAAACTGGCCTCGACCACCCCGGCGTTGGGGCTGGGGTGAGCACGGGCGTCGCGGCGCCACGCGCGCAGCGCTCCGCGCGGATCAGGGGCCAGGATCGTTGTGATCAGACCGGCGCTGCGGGCGCCGGGGAAGCCCAGGACATCGTCGAATCGGGCGGCGGCCCAACCGAATCGCTCGTATCTCGCGTTGTGGTGGCCCACCATCGCATCCAGGGTGTTGGCGGCCCGGTGCCCCACCAGACCCGGCACCCCGGCGACCGCACCCCAGAAAAACGATGTGACCACCGCGTCGCTGGTGTTCTCGGCCACCGATTCGACGACGGCGCGGGCCACTTCGTCGGGTGTCAGCGCGGAGGTGTCGCGGCCCACCAGGTTGCGCAACCGGCGCCGGGCCCCGTCGAGATCATCGGCTTCGAGCAACTGGTGCACGGCCAGCGCCTCCCGTTCGAGTGAACGGCCGCCGAGCACTGCCCAGGTGGTCACCGCGGTCACCAGCACCTGCGCCACGGGATGGCGGGCGCAGCGCTGGGCGGTGACGGCCAGTCCCGTCGCGGCCCCGATCAGCAGAACCTGGTACCCAACGCCACGCGCGCGGCTGTCACCGTATATCCGCTGTTCGAGTGCCGAAGCGGCACGGCCGAATCCGGCCACGGGATGGCCCCGGCGAGGATCGCCGAGGAGACGGTCAGCGGCGTGGCCCAGGACCAGACCGGCGGCCTGCCAGGTCGTTGGGTTCAGCATCGGCCTACACCTACGATGGGCGGGTGCGGATCCTTGTCACCGGTGGCGTGCGCTCCGGCAAGTCGGGTCACGCCGAGGCGCTGCTGGACGGTGTCGCCGGCGTGACGTATGTGGCACCCGGGCGCGCCACCGACGGCACCGACCCGGACTGGGATGCCCGGGTGGCGCTGCACCGGCAGCGCCGTCCGCAGAGCTGGTCGACGGTGGAGAGCAGCGCGCTGGCCGAGGTGCTCACCGACCGGCCGGGTCCGGTGCTGATCGACTGTCTCGGTACCTGGTTGACGGCGATCATGGACGCCGAGCAGCTGTGGGAGGGCTCTTCCGGGGAGGCGTCCGCGGCCATCGGCGCCCATCTCGACACGGTGTGCGCTGCACTCGGCGCGGTGACCGAGGCGGTGGTGGTGACCAACGAGGTGGGCCTCGGTGTGGTGCCCGCACACCAATCGGGCCGGCTGTTCCGTGATCTGCTCGGCACCGTCAACCAGCGCGTGGCCGCGGTCTGCGATGAAGTGCACCTGGTGATCGCCGGTCGTGTCCTGAAGCTGTGAGCTGCTCAACCCGGCAGCAGTTCCGTCAGTAGCGCCGTGTCGCGCAGTGCGGCCACCGCGCCGCGCAACACCGGTACCGCGGCCACCGCGCCGGACCCTTCACCGAGTCGCAGACCCAGATCCAGCACCGGTGCCAGGCCCAGCTTGTCCAACGCCAGGCTCTGTGCCGGTTCGGTGGAGCGGTGCCCCGCCGCGAACCAGGCCGCCGCTCCGGGGTTCATCCGGTCGGCGGTCAGGGCGCACGCCACCGCCATCAGCCCGTCGAGCAGCACCGGGACACCCGAACGTGCCGCGGTGACAAGGTATCCCGTGGATGCAGCAAGGTCAGCGCTGCCGAGTGCGGCCAATGTCTGCACTGGATCGCCAGCGCGGTCACCGACCCGGGCCAGCGCAGCCTCGATGACCTCGGCCTTGTGCCGCAGCCCCGCATCATCGATCCCGCTGCCGCGGCCCACCACCTCCTCGGCCGGCAGTCCGAGGCCGGCGGCCACCATGGCCGCGGCGGGCGTGGTGTTGCCGATACCCAGGTCGCCGCTGAGCAGGAGTTGCGCGCCCGCGGCGATCTCCTGCGCGGCCACCTCGGCACCCGCGGCCAGGGCGGCGTGCGCCTGCTCGTTGGTCAGCGCGTCCTCGAGATGGATGGGGCCGCTGGATCGGCGGATCTTGTACGCCTGCAGTCTGTTTCTGACATCGGCGGGCAGATCGGCGAAATCGTCGTCGACACCGAGGTCGAGCACCCGGACGTCGACCCCGTGTGCTGAGGCCAGGGAGTTGACCCCCAGTTTCTTGATCAGCGCGGCGCGGACGGTGGCGGCGGTGATCGATGACGGGAAGGCCGACACCCCGTGCGCGGCGACGCCGTGATCGCCGGCGAAGATCACCAGGCGCACATTCTCCAGCTGACGCGGCGGAACATCGCCCCGGGTGGCCGACAGCCACACCGCGAGTTCACCCAGCCGGCCCAGTGCGCCGGGTGGGGTGGCCAGACCGGCCAGCCGAGCTCTTGCCGCGGCAGCGACGTCGGCCGGGGGCGGGGCGATGGAGTGCATGGCTTCTCCTAGGAAACGGAAAGGGGCTGGCGGATGATTCGCTCGAGGGCGGCCAGCAGTCGGTCGGTGGTGGCGTGATCGCGCACCGCGATGCGAATCCAACCACCGTCCAGGCCGGGAAAGGTGTCGGTGCGCCGTACCGCCACACCGGCACCCCGCAGCGCGGCGTGCACACCGTCGCCGACGTGGGCCAGCACAAAGGGTGCCGCACCGGGGATCACCCGGACGCCACGGTGCCGCAGACCTTCAGCGAGGTGAGTTCGCCAGTGCCGCAACTCTTCTGCCCGGCGCTGAGCTTCCGCCGCCGCACGGTCGTCCGCACACACCCGCATGGCGGCGATCGCGGGTGTCGACACCGACCACGGCACCTGGTGCCGGGCCGCGTCGGCGATCAGCGCAGGGTCACCGAGCAGATAACCGGCCCTGATCCCGGGGATCGACCAGTGTTTGGTCAGGCTGCGGGTCACCAGCAATCCCGGCACCCGCTCACCCGCCACGGTCTGTGGTTCACCGGGCACCGCGTCCATGAACGCCTCGTCCACCACAACCACCCGGCCGGGCCGCAGCAGCCGGCGTATCGTCTGCGCGGGGTGCAGCACACCGGTGGGATTGGTGGGGTTGCCGACGACCACCAGATCGGCGTCGTCCGGCACGATCTCGGGCCGCAACGCGAAATCGTCGTCGGCAGAACACAACACCGTGGTGACGGTGTGACCGGCTTGCTCCAGTGCCAGGTGCGGTTCGGTGAACTGCGGGTGCACCACCACCGGCCGTCGCCATGCTCGCAGGCCGGCGATCAGGAAGAACGCCTCGGCCGCACCGGCGGTCGGCAGCACCTCCTCGCCCGCGCGGCCGTGCCGGGCGGCCAGCGCCGAACGAGCCTGCGCGGCATCGGGATAGGCGCCGGACTGGTCGACGGCACGGTGCAGCGCGTCGTCCAGCCAGGTCGGGCGCGGACCCGCGTAGACGTTGACGGCGAAGTCCAGTAATCCGGAGCCCAGCTCGGCGTCACCGTGATGCCGCAGATCCACCGGCGGCGGGCAGGACGCCACATAGTCGTGGGCGGCGTCGGCGAATCGCTGAGCCAGCTGCGGGTGGCCGGCCCAATGGATGTGCAGATACGACGCATGCAGGGTCGGGCCGGCGAATCCTTCCGCGCCCGCGGGAAGAAGCCAAGCGGCGCACTGGGTTTCGGGATCGGACTCAGGCGTGACCCGGGTGCGGTGGAATTCGTGGCCGGTGATCTCCTCGCCGGCCCTGCCCAGCAGGGAGTCCCCGGCGGAGATCGCGGTGCGGTAGCCCAGCGTCAGTTTCGGCGTCATCGCCGCGGTGGCGTCCACGGCGCCGATCGCCGGGATGTCCTCCAGGGTGCGGCACAGATAAGTCAGTCCCGCGCACTCGGCGACGGTGGGCACCCCGGCCGCGATGGCATCCCGGAGCTCGGCGATCAACGCCGCATTGGCGGCCAGATCCCCGGCGTGCACCTCGGGAAAGCCGCCACCCAGATAGATGCCCGCCGTACCGGGCGGCAGCGCCGCGTCGGTCAACGGGTCGAACTCCACCACCTCGCAGCCGGCGGCGGTGAGCAGTTCCTCGGTTTCGGCGTACCGGAACGTGAACGCCCGGCCGCCGGCGACCGCGACCACCGGCCGGCTGCCGGGGCGCGGTGTCACCTCGGCAGCGGGATCCCACCCCGGGGTCTCCAGAGCAGGTGCCTGCCGGGCGATGTCGAGCACCGCGTCGAGATCGACGTGCTGCTCGATCACTTCGCGCAGCCGATGCAAGGTGGCTGCGGATTCCACGCGTTCGGCGGCCGGGACCAGACCGAGGTGCCGTGACGGCATCTCGACACCCGCATCACGGGGCAGCACACCCAGAACCGGAATATCGCGGTGCGCCAACGCCTGACGCACCTCGTCGGCGTGCCGCTCGGTGCGAGCCTTGTTCAAGATGACGCCGGCGATCCGCACCGCCGGGTCGAAGTGCGCCAGCCCGGTGACGACGGCGGCGTGGGTGCGCGAAGCGTGCGAGATGTCGACGACGAGGATCACCGGTGACGCGGTCAGTGCGCTGACGTGGGCGCTCGAGGACTCGCCGTCGGTGCCCAAGCGCCCGTCGAACAGACCCATCACACCCTCGATGACCGCCACGTCCGCGCCGGCCGCGCCGTGCACCAGCAGCGGCACGATTCGCTCCTCGCCCACCATGAACGGGTCGAGGTTGCGGCCGGGCCTACCGGTGGCCATGGCGTGATACCCGGGGTCGATGTAGTCGGGGCCGACCTTGTGACCGCTGACCGACAGGCCACGCGCGGACAGCGCCGCCATCAGACCGGTGGCGATGGTGGTCTTTCCGTGTCCGGAAGCCGGTGCCGCCACCACGAAGCGGGGCAGCGCTGTGGTCACCACTCGATGCCTCGCTGGCCCTTCTGGCCCGCGTCCATCGGGTGTTTGACCTTGCCCATCTCTGTGACCAGGTCGGCGATCTCGACCAGTTTCGGGTCGGCGCGACGGCCGGTGATGATGACGTGCTGGCGGCCGGGGCGGTTCGCGAGTGTCTCGACGACGTCGTCGATGTCGACCCAGCCCCAGTTGATCGGGTAGGTGAACTCGTCGAGGACGTAGAGCTCGTGAGTTTCGGCGGCCAGCCGCTTCTTGATCTCCGCCCAGCCCTCGGCGGCGGCCACGGCGTGGTCCTCCTCGGTGCCCGGTTTACGCGTCCAGGACCAGCCCGAGCCCATCTTGTGCCACTCGACCGGACCGCCCTCGCCGGTCTCGTCGTGCAGGGCACCGAGGCGTTCCAGCACGGTCTGCTCACCGATGCGCCACTTCGCCGATTTCACGAACTGGAAGACTCCGATGCGAAAGCCCTGGTTCCAGCCGCGCAGCGCCAAACCGAATGCGGCAGTGGACTTTCCCTTGCCGTCACCGGTGTGCACCATGAGCAGTGGCCGGTTGCGGCGTTGGCGGGTGGTCAGACGGTCGTCGGGCACCGTCAACGGTTGTCCCTGAGGCATCAGGCCGCCCCTTCTCGCGTTGCGCCGTGCACGATCTCGGTCAGCGCCTGGGCATTGAGCGCTGTCAACGCGGTGTACTCCGCACCCAGGTGTTCGGCCAGGGTGCGCGCCAAACCCATACGCATACGGCCGGTTTCGCAGTCGACGACGATGGAGCTGACACCTCGGGCGGCCAGGATGTCGGCGGCCTGGCGGGACCGGCCCACCGCGTCGGGTCCGGCGGTGGCGCGGCCATCGGTGACCACCACCAGCAGCGGTCGCCGGCTGGGATCACGCAGCCGTTCACGGCGCACCACATCGGCGGCTTCCAGCAGCCCTTCGGCCAGCGGTGTGCGCCCGCCGGCGGGCAGGTCCTCCAGGCGCCGCGCCGCGATGTCCACGGACCCGGTGACGGGCAGGGTCAACTCGGCGCCGGTGTCGCGGAAGGTCACCAGGCCCACCCGGTCGCGGCGCCGGTAGGCATCCAGCAGTAGCGACAAGATGGCGGTTTTGACGTGGCGCATCCGTTCGCGGGCCGCCATGGACCCCGACATGTCCACCACGAACAGCACGAGGTTGGATTCGCGGCCCTCCCGCACCGCGCGGCGCAGATCCTGGCTGTGCAGCCGGAGCCTGCCCGCGGTGCGACCCCGCGTGATCTGGTGCGGTGCGGCAGCGCGGACGGTCTCCACCAGGTGGATGCCGTGGCCGTCTCCGTCGACCCGGGTGGCACCCACCCGGCGCCCCGCGGCGGTGCGGGCGCGGCTGCGGCGGCCGGACTGTCCTTCGCCGACTCCGTTGACGGTGAACAGTTTGGCGCGGTAGGGCTCACCCGCACCCACCGGTGCGGGGGTCCCCTGGCCCGGCGACTTCTGCGTGCCGTCGCCGTCCCCGGGCGGGGAGATGTCCTCGGGTGCGCTCTCGCCGCCCCCGTCGTCATCGGGGCCATCCGGGTCAGGATCGGGCTCGGTGTCGGGAGCCTCCGGTGGCAGAACGTCGTCGAGGGCCTGCTCGTCCAGCCCGGGCGCGTCGAACGGGTTGCGCCGGCGCCGGTGCGGCAGGGCCAGGCGCGCGGCCACCCGGATGTCCTCGACGGTGATGTGTTCGCGGCCCTGCCACGCCGCGTGGGCGGCGGCGGTGCGCGCGGTGACGATATCGGCGCGCAGTCCGTCGACCTCGAAAGCCGCGCACACTTCGGTGACCTTCAACAGCATCTCGTCGGACAGCTGCACCAGGCCCACCAGGTCTTGAGCGCGCTGGATGCGCAGCTGCAACCGGTGCTGGGCGTCGGCGTAGCGGGCCCGGAACTCCTGGGGGTCGGCGTCGAAGGCGAGTCGGCGTCGCACCACGTCGGCCCGCAGGGCGGGATCTCGGGGGGCCGCGACCTCCACGGTCAGACCGAAGCGGTCCAGCAGCTGCGGACGCAGTTCGCCCTCTTCGGGGTTCATGGTGCCCACGAGCACGAATCTGGCTGCATGCGTGACGGATACACCGTCACGCTCCACGGTCAGCCGGCCCATGGCGGCGGCGTCGAGGAGCAGATCGACCAGGTGGTCATGCAGCAGGTTCACCTCGTCGACGTAGAGGATGCCGCGGTGCGCGTGGGCCAGCAGCCCCGGCTCGAAGTTGATGGTGCCGTCGCTGAGCGCGCGCTCGAGATGAATCGATCCGGCCACCCGGTCCTCGGTGGCACCCACCGGCAGTTCGACGAGGCGCACGGGCCGGGTCTCGATCATTCGCTCGGCGTCGAATGGCCCGTCGGGGGACACCGCGTGCTCGTCGCCCGGGTCGGAGGAGAACCGGTCGCCGGCGTACACCTCGATCGGGGGCAGCACCTCGGTGAGTGCGCGCACCAGCGTCGACTTCGCGGTGCCCTTCTGGCCGCGCACCAGCACGCCGCCGATGCCGGGTGACACGGTGGTCAGCAACAGCGCCAGCGCCATGTCGTCGAGGCCGCCGGGTGCGTCCGGGTCGGCGCCGAGAACGGCGGAGAAGGGATACAGCTGCAGCATGAGGAGCTCCGCTCATGATCGCGAACCGAGAATGACGGTGTGCGAGGCCGGTCTTCGGACTGACCGAATCTCGTCCCTAGCCAGGGCGGGTTCGGATCACCGCAGCGGGCCTGTGCCGGATTCTCACCGTGCTTCCCAGATTCTCCCCAGCCACCGTCCGCTCCGTTTCCGACGCGGGGGCACCTGGGGCACCTCGCACCTGTCACGCTAGCATCGCCGCCGTGCCGGTCGCTGACGTGCGTCTCACTGTGGTGGGTATCGGGGCCGACGGCTGGGCCGGGCTCGGGGATAACGCCAGGTCGCTGATCACCGACGCCGAGACCGTCATCGGCGCACCGCGGCAACTGGGCCTGCTTCCCGAGGACGCCGGTCAGCAGCGTCTGACGTGGCCGAGCCCGTTGCGAGCCGCGCTGCCCGCGCTGCTGAACACCCTGGCCGGGCGCCGCGTCGTGGCGCTGGCCTCCGGTGACCCCATGGTCAGCGGGATCGGCACCACGCTGGTGGACGTGCTCGGCGCCGACCAGGTGACCGTGGTGCCCCATGTGTCCTCGCCCGCGCTGGCCCGGGCCCGCCTCGGCTGGTCGGCGGAGTCCACCGCGGTGGTCAGCGTGGTGGGCCGCGATGTGCACGCCGTGCTGCGTGAGGTGGCGCCGGGCCGTCGCCTGGTGGTGCTGTCCTCGGACCAGGACACCCCGGGCGAGCTGGCGGCGTTGCTGGCCACGCTGGGCTACGGCGCGAGCCGGATGGTGGTGCTGGGTGACTTGGGCAGCAACGCCGAGACCCGGGTGGACACCACGGTCGAGGGTTTCTCCGGTGCGGTGTCGCGTCTCAACATCGTCGCACTGGAACTGTCCGGTCCTCTCCAGACCGGTTGGGCGCCAGGGCTTCCCGACGATGCTTTCGAGAACGACGGGCAACTCACCAAACGTGATCTGCGGGCGGCCGCACTGGCCCGGCTGATGCCGGTGCCCGGTCAGATGCTCTGGGATGTCGGCGCGGGAGCGGGGTCGGTGGGCATCGAGTGGATGCGCGCCCACCCGACGTGTGCGACCGTGGCGGTGGAAGCGGACCCGGCCCGGGCCGAGCGGATCACCCGCAATGCCAACGCGCTCGGTGTGCCCGCACTGCGGGTGGTCAACGGCCGCGCACCCGCGGCGTTGGCGGAGCTGCCGGCCCCGGACGCGGTTTTCATCGGCGGCGGCGCCACCCGGGCCGGAGTGCTGACCGAATGCCTGACGCGGCTGCGGCCAGGAGGCCGGCTGGTGGTGCACGGCGTCACCGTAGAGACCGAGGTGTTGCTCGGTGAGGCCTACCGCGAGCACGGCGGTGAACTGACCCGCATCCACATAGAACGCGCCGCTCCGGTGGGGACGTTCACCGGGTGGACGCCGGCGCGCGCCGTCACCCAGTGGGCACTCGTCAAACCTGCGATTTCGGCGCGTTCGTAACCGCTCAGCGGTTACGAACGCGCCCAAATCACTCGACGTCGACCCAATCCAGCGTGCGCTGGACGGCTTTCTGCCAGCCGGCGTAGCCGGCGGACCGCTGCTCCTCACTCCACGTCGGGGACCAGCGCTTGCCCTCCTGCCAGTTGGCCCGCAGATCGTCGGGGTTCGCCCAGAAACCGGTGGCCAGGCCCGCGGCGTAGGCCGCCCCCAACGCAGTGGTCTCCGCGACAACGGGTTTCACCACATTAACGCCCAGGACATCGGACTGGATCTGCATGCACAGATCGTTGGCGGTGATGCCGCCGTCGACCTTCAAGACCTCGAGGTGCACACCGGAATCGGCTTCCATGGCGTCCACCACGTCACGGCTCTGGTAGCAGATGGCCTCCAGCGTGGCCCGGGCGACGTGTGCGTTGGTGTTGAACCGAGACAGTCCCACAATGGCCCCGCGGGCGTCCGAACGCCAGTACGGCGCAAACAATCCGGAGAAGGCGGGCACAAAGTACACCCCGCCGTTGTCGTCGACCTGACGCGCCAGTGCCTCACTCTGCGCGGCGCCGCTGATGATGCCGAGCTGGTCGCGCAACCACTGCACCGCCGAGCCCGTGACGGCGATGGAACCCTCCAGTGCATAAACAGGTTTCGCATCGCCGAACTGATAACACACGGTGGTCAGCAGCCCGTTCTCGGAGCGGACGATCTTCTCGCCGGTGTTCAGCAGCAGGAAATTACCGGTGCCATAGGTGTTCTTGGCCTCGCCGGGTGCCAGGCAGACCTGGCCCACCATGGCCGCCTGCTGATCCCCGAGAATTCCAGTGACGGCCACCTCGCCGCCCACCGGGCCGGTTTCCAGGGTGTGGCCATAAGGTTGCGGGGACGACGACGGCACGATGCGGGGCAGCATCTGACGCGGAATCCCGAAGAACGACAACAGTTCCTCGTCCCAGTCCAGTGTCTCGAGGTTCATCAGCATGGTGCGGCTGGCGTTGGTGACATCGGTGACGTGCACCCCGCCGCGGATGCCGCCGGTCAGGTTCCACACCACCCAGCTGTCGCTGGTGCCGAAGATCGCGTCCCCGCGTTCGGCGGCCTCACGCACACCGTCGACGTTCTCGAGGATCCACTGCACCTTGCCGCCGGAGAAGTAGGTCGCCGGCGGCAGCCCGGCTTTGCGGCGGATCACGTCACCGCGCCCGTCGCGATCCAGCGCCGAGGCGATCCGGTCGGTGCGCGTGTCCTGCCAGACGATCGCGTTGTAGTAGGGTCTGCCGGTTTTGCGGTCCCACACCAGCGCGGTCTCGCGTTGGTTGGTGATACCCAATGCCGCCAGGTCACCTGCCTGCAGGTTGGTCTTGTTGAGCACGGTGGTGAGCACCGAGGAGGTGCGTTCCCAGATCTCGACGGGGTTGTGCTCGACCCAGCCCGCCTGCGGCAGGATCTGCTCGTGCTCGAGCTGATGGCGACCGATCTCGGCGCCGCTGTGGTCGAAGACCATGGCCCGCGTGCTCGTGGTGCCCTGATCGACCGAGATGACGAACTCTGACATAACGCTCCTTTCCCGCATCAATCACAACCGAGCACCGTCAAGCCTCGCACGTTACCGGCGCAGTCCGATCCCTGTCCGCGGTTTCCACTGCCGCGGCATCCAATTTCTCTCAGGCAGAACCGTATTGACGATCAACTCCAGGAGCGCAGCAGTGACTCAGATGGCTTGGGCGCCGGCCTCGGCCACCGACACGTCCTGCTCGACGCTGCCTGCGCTGACGCCGACGGCCCCGATCACCACGTCATTGTCGGTGAGCAGCACACCGCCACCGAAGATCACCATGCCACCCGAGGTCTGCTCCAGCCCGTAGAGTTCGGCACCCGGCTGGCACAGCGGCATGAGCGCGCTGGTGGGTGCGTTCATCAGGATCGAGGTGCGGGCCTTGCGGATGGAGATGTCGATGCTGGCCTTGATGGCCCCGTCCATGCGAACGAACGCCACCAGATGACCACCGTCGTCGACCACCGCGATGTTCATCGGCTGGCCGATCTCGTTCGCCTTCGCGGTCGCGGCCTCCAGCACGGCCTGGGCGGCGGACAGGGTAATGGCGGTCATTGCCTAGCCTTTCGAAGAAATGGTGCTGCAACGTGTTTGGATGTTGCGAACTGAATACACAAGCGGTGTCGTCGATGATAGTGCGCACCGTCGGCAGAGACGATGGTTTCTCCCCGTTTCGGGCTCGGCCGGTCGCAGAGCCTATCCAAAAGCACACCTCTTGATCAGTATTTGCCGCTCATCCGGCCAGTAAGTGGGCGGGACCTCGCCAGAACACGGCTGCGGTGACGCGTATCACCCACAGACTTGCGACGCACGTTCGGTGATCCATCCGAACGAGAGCTCATCATTCGGCCGCGAGAGAGGTTGCGTCAGTGTCGAATTTCGACATCTTCATCTGGGAGTTTCTCGGCACGACGATACTGTGCCTGCTCGGCAGCGGTTCGGTGTCCGCGGTGGTCCTGAAGAACTCGTATTCGCATGGTGGCGGCGGGGACTGGCTGATCATCGTGCTCGGCTGGGGCTTCGGTGTGTTCGCCGGTGCCAGTATCGCGGCCCCTTCGGGAGCGCATATCAATCCGGCGGTGACACTGGCGGTCGCCCTGTCCGGAGGAGTGCCCTGGGCGACGGTTCCGGTGTACTGGGCGGCCCAGGTATTGGGCGGCATCACGGGTTCCTCGCTTGCCTGGGCGGCGTTCAAGCTGCAGTTCGACAACAACGGCGACAATTCGGGTACCCGCGGGATCTTCTGCACCTCACCAACTGTGCGTGACTTCCGCTGGAACCTGGTGACCGAGATCATCGCCACATTTGTGCTGATCATCTGGATCCTGACGAATCCGAGTGTCAACGAGGCCCTGGGTTATGCGGGCGTGACGTTCGTGATCATCACCATCGGCTTCGCGCTGGGCGGTCCCACGGGCTACGCGGTGAACCCCGCTCGCGACCTCGGACCACGCATCGCGTACTGGTTGCTGCCGATCAGGGACAAGGCCGGGCCGGACTGGGGATATTCGTGGGTTCCGGTGGTGGGGCCGCTCGCCGGTGCGGCACTGGCCGCCGGATTGGCGGCGGTCCTGCCCGTCGTCGCGTAGCACCATGGCCGTTGATCTCCGACATGACAGCGCCGAGGGCATCATCGCCCTCGGCGCTGTTTCGCGGGTGCCGGGTGCCGGGTGACTGAAAGCAGCGCAGCTGCACCGGTTTCAGCCGGCGTTGAGGCTCACCCGGGAGTGCCGCACGGCATGTCCCGGGACGAAGCCGGCCACCGCACCGATCACCGTGGTGGCCGGGGGACCGATGCCCGCGGTGCGGGCCGCATCGGCGATGGTGTCGAGTCGGGCCCGGACCTCGCGCTGGCTCGGCAGGCTGCCGTCGGCGATCACCGCGGCCGGGGTGGCGCGGTCCAGCCCGCCCTCGATCAGAGCCCGGGTGATGGCGTCGAGGTTCGCCACGGCCATCATCAGGATGATGGTGGTGTTCGTCTGCGCCAGCGCCGCGTAATCGATTGTCGACTCGGGATGTTCAGGCGGCACGTGGCCGGAGATCACCGTGAAGCCCTGGGTGAGGCCGCGATGGGTGGCCGGGATCATCGCCGACGCCGGGGCGGCGATCGAGGAGCTCACACCGGGGATGACGTCGACGGCCACGCCTGCGCGCACACATTCGTCGACCTCTTCACCGCCGCGGCCGAAGACGAATCCGTCGCCGCCCTTGAGGCGGACGACGGTCTTGCCGTCGAGCGCGTGCCGGATCAGCAACGAGTTGATGTCGCTCTGCTCCACCCGGCGCCCGCCGGGAATCTTGGACGCATCGATGATGACGGCGTGGGGTGCGAGCTCGGCCAGCACGCTCACCGGGGCGAGCCGGTCGGTGACGATGACGTCAGCGCCGGCGAGCGCGTCCCGCCCGGCGATGGTGAGCAGGCGCGGGTCTCCGGGACCGCCGCCCACCAGGATCACTCTCCCGGCGGGACGGCGGTCCCGGCGCCCAGCACGTTGCTTCTCGACGGGTCCGATGCAGAACACCCCGCGTCGGCGCGCCTGCTCGGCGATCCAGCGGTCGAGGTGCTCCACCTCGGTGCACGCGAAAACCACTGCCACCGAGTCGATATCGGATCCCGAGAGCTCACGTCGATGCAGTGCCACGAGGTTCCTGGCGGCCAGATCCGACAGATAGGGCGTCGGTGCGGGTGACACCACCGTCACGATGGCGCCCGCGCGCACCAGCGCACCGGTGGTGGTCATGGCCCGGGCCGAGGATCCCGCCACCAGGACGGCGCGACCCGCGACCGGTAGCTCCACCGAGATCGCCCCGCTCATCGGGCCACCGTCACCGGGTAGTCGCCGGGAATTCCGGTGTTGCCCCGCAGAGCCGCGGAGATCAGCGCGGCGCGCCGGTGGACGCCGAACTTGTCCATGATGTTGTGCAGATGGAATTTCACCGTCGCTTCGGCGATGAACAGCCGGGTGGCGATGGTCCGGTTGTCGAGTCCCTCGATGAGCAGCAGCAGCACTTCGCGTTCCCGCCGGGTCAGCATCCGCGACTCGTCGATCTCGGTGTCGGCCGCGGTCGACCGGAGTTGCGCGATCAGCGCTTCGGCGCTGAAAGCGTCCAGCGCGGTCTGCCCTTCGATGACCTTGTGCACGGCGCGCAGCAGCTCGGTGGACGGTGAACGGCGATGCACCAGGGCGTCGGCACCGGCTTGGATCAGCTCGACCGCCTGAGTGGATGCGCAGCCGTCATCCATCACCGCGATCACCTTGGGCCGCGGATCCAGTTCGGCCAGCAACGGAGCAAGAGCCTGGCTGCGGTCTGTCCCGACGACGAGCAGGTCTGGTTGCACGGCACCCAAGCGCTCGGCCAGGCCGCTACCGTGCCGCAGCTCGCCGACCAGCTGGACAACGCCGACCTGCGACACGAGGTGAACGAGTCCGTGCCGCAGCAGCTCGTCATCCATCACGAAGACCGTGCGCAGCTTCCGCGGCGCCGCGAAAGTCCGCTGCAGGAGCGGGGTTTCGGCGGTTCGGGCGGTTTCGGGGCGTTGCGGGGCAGGACCGATCGGCGCACACCGCGTCTGTGACCAACCCATGATCGACTCCGTCCTGGCGAGTTAGCGGGGCGAATGCTAATGAGGCGTGCGTTGCAGTCACGTTGCAATGTGGGCAGATCGATCGACCTCAACTCGTGCGACTCACGACACTGCCAGCACGCAGTCCCCGCAGAGCCCGCCGGCGGGAGCCAGATAGAACAGGCAGCAACTGCGCCGGATGAACCGGCCCGGCTCGAAGCCGGCGGTGCCGGCCAGTGCTTCGGTGTCCAGCAGTGCCCGGATCAGCGCACGGCCCCGACCCTCATCGTGCGGCCGCGACATCGCCAGCACGGTCACGGCGCCGTTGGCGGCCGACACCACGTTCCCGGACATCACCGTGGGCGACAACCCCGTCGTCGCCCTCAACGCCTGGTCCAGGGGGTCGAGAACATCCGGTACCACGGAACAGGCGATCGCCTGGGCCGCTTCCACCGCAGTGCGCGCCTGCACCCATTCCGCGCCGGTGAGCCCGAATCGCGGGAAATGGTGCCCGGTGTCCTGCCAGACCAGGGAGTCGGCGGACAATTCCGGCACCGCGCCGGCAATGACGGCGGCAGCCACAGCCGGTGAGAGCAGCCGCGCGGCGACGCCCAGATGAAATGACGATGCCGCCACTCGCGGCGGAATGTCCCCGACGTCACAACGCATCGATTCGGCCATCGCCGTGCGCATGCGATCGACAAATCCGGAAAGTGTCGGGGGCTCGAAGAGGTGGGTCAGGTGTTGACCTTGCACATCGAATTCCGACAACGCGGTGAAGTATCCGCCGAGGCCGGCCAAAAGGGCCCGAATTTCGGCAGCCTCCACGGGTGTGAGCCGACGGTTCGGGCGGGCATCGGAAGCGTCCATGATGGGCCACGCTAACGCGATCGTGGGGCCCGTGCGGGCGGCTTCCCGCGTTCCTCTCCGAACGACGGGCGGGTTCGTGGCGTCGTTGCCCGCATTGCCGCAGACGGGGCGCACCCTGGCCGATCAGGCGCGCGTCGTGGGCTCTGAACTGCCCTTTCGGGTAGTGGCGCGAGCTGCAACGTTACTGCAACGTGACGCGAGCCACAATTGTGCCGCGCGTGACGACGTGTCCCGTTACGCCGACGTCGGGTGACCCAGTCGCCCCTCACCTCTGGAGCTGTGCATGACGCAACCGAACCTCGATCCCGCGGTGGACTATCCGTTGAGTGTCAACCGAAGGGATCTGCTTTCTACGCCCACCGGTAAATCAATCGACGACATCACCATGGCGGCTGTGGTCTCGGGTGATGTCCAGGCGACCGATCTGCGTATCACGCCGGACACGCTGCGCCTGCAGGCGCAGATCGCGGAAAAGGACGGCAGAAAGCAGCTGGGCGCGAATTTGCGGCGCGCTGCGGAAATGACCGCCATCAGTGACGAGCGGGTTCTCGAGATCTACAACGCATTGCGGCCCAATGCATCGACCAAGGCCGAACTCGACGCAATTGCCGAGGAATTGCAGACCCAATACAACGCCACCTTCCTGGCGGAACTGGTGCGGGAAGCGGCCGCGGTTTACGAGCGCCGCGACATTCTGGCGACGAGCGAATAGGAGTCATTTGTGACCGCCGAAGCAGTACACACCCCGGGCGCCGTGAACGGCGCCCGGCAGTCCGCCCGGACGCGCGCGCTGGAGGACCGCCCGGTCAACCTCGACGGTTTCGTCGAGGAATGGCCCGAAGTGGGCATGGTCGCCATGGACAGCGAGTTCGATCCCCAGCCCAGTGTCCGGGTGGAGAACGGCGTCATCGTCGAGATGGACGGTGTCGCACGCGCGGACTTCGATTTCATCGACCAGTTCATCGCCGATCGGGCGCTCGACGTCGAGACCACCGAACAGTCCATGGCGATCCCCGCGGAGGAGATCGCGCGGATGCTGGTGGATCCGGGGGTGACCCGCAAGGAGGTCATCGCCGTCACCAACGGTCTGACCCCGGCGAAACTGTTGGCAGTGGCCAAGAATCTGAACATCGTCGAGATCATGATGGGGATGCAGAAGATGCGTGCCCGACGGACCCCGGCCAATCAGGCGCACTGCACCAGCGCCAGGGACAATCCGCTGCAGGTCGCATGCGAGGCGGCCGAGGCGGCACTGCGCGGATTCTCGGAAGTGGAAACCACTTTGGGTGTGGTGCGCTACGCACCGCTGGTGGCGATGGCCCTGCAGATCGGTAGCCAGGTCAAAGTCGGCGGACCGCTGACCCAGTGCGCGCTGGAGGAGGCCACCGAACTGGATCTCGGTATGCGTGGCATCACCGGGTATGCCGAGACCATCTCGGTCTACGGCACCGAACCGGTGTTCGTCGACGGGGACGACACCCCGTGGTCGAAGTCCTTCCTGGCCGCGGCGTACGCCTCGCGCGGTATCAAGATGCGCTTCACCTCGGGTACCGGATCCGAGGTGCAGATGGGCAATGCACAAGGAAAGTCCATGCTGTACCTGGAGATTCGCTGCATCCTGGTGGCCAAGGGTGCCGGCGTCCAGGGCCTGCAGAACGGCTCGATCTCGTGCATCGGCGTACCGGGTGCGGTGCCTGCCGGTATCCGGGCGGTGGCCGCCGAGAACCTCATCGCCTCGGCTGTCGATCTGGAGTGCGCCTCGGGTAACGACCAGTCGTTCTCGCACTCAGCGATGCGCCGGACCGCACGGTTGATGCCGCAGATGATGCCGGGCACCGACTTCGTGTGCTCGGGTTACTCCGCAACGCCCAACTACGACAACATGTTCGCCGGCTCCAACGTCGACAGCGACGATTTCGACGACTTCAACACCATCCAGCGCGACCTGCAGATCGACGGCGGGTTGCGGCACGTCAAGGAGTCCGAGATCCTGGCGGCGCGTACGAAGGCGGGTAAGGCGCTGCAGGCGGTCTTCCGCTACCTGGATCTGCCGCCCATCACCGACGCCGAGATCGATGCCGCGGTGTACGCCAACGGCAGCCGCGAACTCCTGCCGCGCGATGTGCTCGAGGACCTCAAGGGCGCGCAGACGGTGATGGATCGCAATATCACCGGTCTGGATCTGGTCAAGGCGCTGGAGGCCACCGGCTTCACCGACATGGCTGAGAACCTGCTCAACGTTCTGCGGCAACGCATTTCGGGTGACCTGCTGCAGACCTCGGCCATCATGACCCCCTCGCTGGTGCCGCTGTCCGCGGTCAACGACGCCAACGACTACCACGGTCCCGGTACCGGTTACCGCCCGACGGGCGCCCGTTGGGAAGAGATGAAACGGCTGCGCCACGTGACGAGCGCGTCGAACCCCGAGGTGGAGGTGGAATGACCGTGTCGGCCCAGCTGCAAGACGATCAGCGAACGATTTCGTTCACCGAAGTCGGCCCCGCCGAACGGGGTAAACGATCCGACGAAGTGGTGATCGCGATCTCCCCGGGGTTCGGATCCCTGTTCAGCCAGACGATCATCGGGGTGCCGCTGGCGGATGTGATCCGTCAGATTCTCGCCGGTATCGAGGAGCAGGAGGTGGGTGCGCGATGCATCCGCGTGCAGAACAGTTCTGACCTCGCCTACATGGCACACACCGCGGCCAAGCTGTCGGGATCGGGTATCGGAATCGGGTTGCTGGCGCGCGGAACCTCGATGATCCACCAGCGCGACCTGCCGCGGCTGTCCAGCTTGGAGCTGTTCCCGCAGTGCCCGCTGCTGACGCTGGAGACCTACCGGTCCATCGGCTCCAACGCCGCGCAGTATGCCAAAGGCGAATCACCGCAACCGGTCCCGACTCTCAATGACCAGATGGCACGTCCACGGTGGCAGGCCAAGGCCGCGTTGCTGCACCTCAAGGAGACCGAACTGGTGCGCAAGAACGCCCGCCCGGTCGAGGTGGTACCTGAGTTCTCCACGGCGGCGGTCGGGTAGTCGGGGCGAGATTTGGTGCAGCGAACGGTCGTCGGCGTCGACATCGGCAACTCCACCACCGAGGCCAGTCTGGCCACGGTGGGCGCCTCGGGTGAGGTGGAGTACGTCGGTGCGGCGCTGACGCGCACCACCGGGATCAAAGGCACCGTCAAGAACGTCGACGGTGTCACGAAATCGGTGACATGGGCACTCGAAGACGCGGGCATTGCGCTGGCCGAGCTCGATCTGGTGCTCCTGAACGAGGCGACGCCGGTGATCAGCGGGCTCGCAATGGAAACCATCACCGAGACGATCATCACCGAATCGACGATGATCGGCCACGATCCCCGCACCCCGGGCGGACGGGGACTCGGAGTGGGCGTCATCGTCGACTTCGAGTCGCTCGCCGATGCGGGGGCGCAGACCCCGGTGATCGTGGTGGTGCCCAGAGGTGTCGATTTCGACGCGGTGGCCGCGGCGATCAACCAGGCCTGTGAGCGTGGCGCCGACGTGACCGGGGCGATCCTCGGCAACGACGATGCCGTGCTGGTGGCCAACCGGCTCACGGTCAAGATCCCGATCATCGACGAGGTGTCGCGCATCGATGCGGTGCCCCGGGGAATGATGGCCGCCGTCGAGGTGGCGGGTCCAGGTCAGTCCATTCGCACCTTGTCGAACGCCTACGGCCTGGCGACCATCTTCGGTCTGGATTCCGAACAGACGAAAGTGGTTTCGCCGGTGGCTCGGGCACTGACCGGTAACCGTTCGGCGGTGGTGGTGCGCACCCCTTCCGGGGACGTCGAAGACCGCACCATCCCCGCCGGAGCACTGAAACTGATCGGCCGGGACCGCAGCGCAACCGTCGACGTCTCACTCGGTGCCGCCGACATCATGGCCGAGGTGGACCGGGTCGGTCCGATGGTGGATGTCGTGGGGGAAGCCGGAACCAACACCGGCGGCATGATCGCCAACGTCCGGCAGAGCATGGCCGATCTGTCCAGACACGAGTTGGCCGACGTACGTATCCAGGATCTGCTGGCCATCGACACTCTGGTGCCCCAGGAAGTCAGAGGCGGCGTCGCCGGTGAGGTGGCGCTGGAGAACGCGGTGGCGCTCGCGGCGATGGTGCGGACCAAGGAAAGTGGCATGCAGGCCGTGGCCGATGCGGTGGCAGCGCAGCTGCGGCACGCCGGTGCCGAGCGGGTGGTGGTGAAAGTCGGTGGCGTCGAGGCCGAGATGGCGGTGCTCGGCGCGCTGACCACACCCGGCACCGACAAGCCCCTGGTGGTCCTCGATCTCGGCGGTGGCTCCACCGATGGCGCGGTGATCTCCCAGGACGGCCACATCGAGGCCACTCATCTGGCCGGCGCCGGTGACCTGGTGACCAAACTGATCGACGCCGAACTCGGGCTGGACAACCTCGAACTGGCCGAGGAGATCAAACGCTGCCCGCTGGGCAAGGCGGAGAGCTTCTTCCACGTGCGTCTCGAGAACGGGACCGTGCTGTTCTTCGAAAAGCCGCTGCCGGCAACATCCTTCGCCAGGGTGGTGACACTCAGCGAGTTCGAAGGCGGGATGAATCCCATCCCGACGCGGCACTCGCTGGAGCGGATCCGCGCTGTCCGTAGGACCGCCAAGGAGCGGGTCTTCGTGGTGAACGCCCTGCGAGCGCTGCGGAGCATCGCGCCCGACGGCGATCTGCGGCGGATCGGTTTCGTGGTGCTGCTCGGCGGTTGTGCGCTGGACTTCGAGATCCCGGACATGATTGCCGACGCGGTGGCCGCCTTCGGAATCGTCTGTGGCACCGGTAATGTGCGCGGCACCGAAGGGCCTCGCAATGCGGTGGCCTCCGGTCTCGTGGCGGCGCACGCGGCGGGGGAGGGTGCACGTGCTTGAGGGTGGCCAGCCGGAGAAGCCTGCCATTCTGGTGCTCAGCCAGGGCGGCGGACAGCTCGAGAGCGAAGTGCTGGCCGGGATCGAAGAAGAAGGTGTCCCGGCGGTGGTCGAACGCCCGGGCGGCGGTCAGGACGCGATTGCGCTCGCCTGTCATGCCGCAGACCGGTCCTCGTTGAGTGTGGGAGTGGGGATCGACTCCGAAGGGCGGGTGTGTGTGCACCACGACAAACTTCCCGAACCGCTGGCAGAGCTGATGTCGCCGGCCGGGGCGGGAGCGGGCGCCGCCCGCATTCTCGGTCACAACGCCGCGCGCATCGTGGTGGGTGTACCCCTTCGCGCCGAAGGACTTCCATGAGCGTGCAGCCACTGGCCCGCCCCGTGCACTGGGCGCCGGCGCACGCCGAGGAAGCCCGGATCCTGGACGACCTCAACCAGTCGATCAAGGTGCAACAGGCATTCCTGAACAGCTGTGGTGATGCGACGTGGATCGGTGACGAGGAACGGCGGGCCATCCGCTGGCTGTTGTCGGCGCTGATCGACCATCGGCGCCGGGTGCGCACGGCGGCGCGGTTGTGGCGGACGCTGGGTACCGATGAACCGGCGCCGTCCTGCCTGGTGGCCGAGACGGTCGAGTTGATCGACGAGAACCGGCGCTTCGGGCCGTTCATCGCACGATGGCGCGCGGCGGTGGTGGAGCAGGCCCGAACAGAGCGAAAAGATCTGTGGCGCAGCATGCTCGAGCTGGCCGAGGCGAATCTGGACGGCGGGAGGTGAACAGGGTTCCCTGACAATCGAGGTTTTCTCCCACGCGGCGCACACCCGGGCCTGTGTGCCGGGTGGCTGTCGTGTGTCCGGCGCACGGATGCGGACGGAATCAAGCCGGTGGGCCTGGGATTCGGGTTACGCTGGGCGGCCGTGGGTTATCGTCCGAGGGTGCGACCGATTGGGTATCCTGGCGGTCGCGGCGAGGTCCGGGGTGGAACTTCCCGGGTCATCGGGCGGACGCTGCGGGGAACGTGATCGCTGGTGGAGGTGTCGAAGTCATTGCGCAGCCGCACGATTAGACGCGGAAGTGTCGCACAGGTGCGCGCACTTCACGAACGCTTCGTCGCCGGGGACATGGATCCGTCCGGCCTGGACGCGGCCCGGATACGTCCGGAGATCGCCGCGAGCTGGCGTCGCAGCCTCGCCACAGGAGTCGACCCCGATTACGACGCAGCGCCGGACTCACCGGCCACATCCGACATCGCGGTGATGCGTGCGGCCAGCCCCCTGGCGCCGGCGTTGCCGGTGATCCAACGGTTGTTGGTCGACGACGCGGTGGATTCCGGTGTCGTGGTGGCAGTGACGGCGGCCGACGGCACCTTGCTGTGGGTCGAGGGTGACCCGCGCGCATGTCGTAAAGCGGGGGCCATGAACTTCGTCGCCGGTGCCGACTGGAGTGAGCGGGGCGCCGGCACCAACGCCCCGGGCACCGCCCTGGCGATGGACAGCGAACTGCAGATCCGTAGTTGGGAACACTTCTCGCGGATCGCGCAGCCATGGAGCTGCACTGCCGCGCCGGTGCACGATCCCGCCACAGGTGCGCTACTCGGAGCCATCGATCTGACCGGCGGCCCCGATGCCGCCTCGCCGCAGACCCTGGCACTCGTCCGTGCCACCGCAGTGGCCGTCGAGAAGCACCTGGCGTGGCTGCGACTCGTCGAACCCGTCCGGAACGTGTCATCGATCGGTGACGCCCGGTTCGAGGTGTTGGGTGTCGACCGCCCACGCTGGCAGGTCACCGACGAGCACGGCCAGGTGAGGACCGTTCCGCTGGCGCCCCGGCACGCCGATATCCTGGTTCTGCTCAAACACCATCCCGAAGGTCTCGGGGCTGACCACCTGGCGCTGCTGCTGGACGACAAGGACCTCGACGTCGGCACCGTGCGAGCCGAGGTCTCCCGGATGCGGCGGGTGTTGCCGGGAATGGTCGGGTCGCGGCCGTACCGGCTGCTGCAGCCCGTCGAATGTGATCTGTCCGCGGTGCTCGACGCAGTGCAGGCCGGCGATGTGTCCACGGCGCTGGACCACTACACCGGCGCACTGTTGCCGCGTTCCCTCTCGCCGGGCATCGCGCGGCTGCGCACCGAACTGAGTACGACGCTGCGCACCGCGGTTGTCGCCACCCGCGACGTCATCCTGCTTCGCCGGTGGCTGGAACTGCCGGAGGGCCGCGACGACCGAGACGGCTGGCAACTACTGCACAACATGTCCGAAGTGGGATCGGTGAGCCGGGCCCAAGCCCGTGGACACCTGGTCGCACTGGACCTCGACCTGGGTTAGCCCGCTCGCTGAGAGCAGGAGAGCTATCCGAAAGTCGGGGAAAGCGGTTCAAGCATTTCCGATAGGGGCGGCTTTGCGATTTACTCGCCTCGATCGTCGTCGGCAACGCAGCCACAACGGTCCGCGCGATACGAGCACGAATGGAGCACAACGCAGAATGACGAGCTACGAAGAGCTGTACCGCGCGAGCATCGACGAGCCGGCCGCCTTCTGGGCGCGGGCCGCCGACGAGGTGACCTGGACCCGGGCCCCGCAGCAGGTACTCGATGACAGTCACCCCCCGCTGTACCGCTGGTTTCCCGACGGCGAACTCAACACGTGTGTGAATGCGCTGGACCGGCATGTCAACGGAGGGCGCGCCGAGCAGTCCGCGCTGATCTACGAATCACCGGTGACGGGGTCGCAGCGTAGGTACACCTACCGCGAACTGCTGGACGAGACAGCACGTTTCGCCGGTGTGCTGCGCAATCTCGGTGTCACCAAGGGTGACCGGGTGGTGATCTACATGCCGATGATCCCCGAGGCGGTCATCGCGATGCTGGCGTGTGCCCGCATCGGCGCGGTGCACTCGGTGGTGTTCGGGGGATTCGCCGCCCACGAGCTGGCGACCCGGATCGACGACGCCCAGCCGGTGGTACTGGTGTCGGCGTCGTGCGGTATCGAGCCCAGCCGCGTGGTGCCGTATCAGCCGATGATCGACGCCGCGCTGGCCGCGTCGACGCATCCGCCCCGCCATACCGTCATCGTCCAGCGCGACCAGTTGCGGGCCGACCTGACCGCCGGACGCGACGTGGACTGGCACGAGGCGATGGCGTCCGCCGAGCCCGCCGACCCGGTGCCGGTTGCCGCCACCGACCCGCTGTACGTGCTCTACACCTCGGGTACCACCGGTAAGCCGAAGGGCATCGTGCGCGACAACGGTGGCCACGCGGTGGCCCTGCTGTGGACCATGCGCCACATCTACGACATCGAGCCGGGAGACGTCTTTTGGGCCGCCTCGGATGTGGGTTGGGTGGTCGGCCATTCCTACATCGTGTACGCGCCGCTGTTGGCCGGTGCGACGACGGTGCTTTACGAGGGCAAGCCCGTCGGCACTCCCGACCCCGGTGCGTTCTGGCGGGTCATCGCCGAGCATGGCGTCAAGGTGTTGTTCACGGCGCCGACGGCCATCCGGGCGATCCGCAAGGAGGACCCGACCGCGGCCCATGTGGAGCGCTACGACCTGAGTGGCCTGCGGTACCTGTTCCTGGCCGGTGAGCGGTTGGATCCCGACACCTACCACTGGGCTTCCGAAAAGCTGGGAATCCCGGTGATCGACCACTGGTGGCAGACCGAAACCGGCTGGCCCATTGCCGCAAACCCTGCGGGGGTGGAGCTGCTGCCGATCAAGGCCGGCTCACCCACGGTGCCGATGCCGGGTTATGACCTCGAGGTCCTCGACCCGTACGGAAAGCCTTGCGGCCCAGGAGAGGAGGGGTCGGTGTGCCTGAAGATGCCGCTGCCGCCGGGAACCCTGGCGACGCTGTGGGGTGATGACAGCCGTTATGAGAAGTCGTACCTGAGCGCTTTCCCCGGTTACTACCTCAGCGGTGACGGTGGTTATGTCGACGAGGACGGCTACCTGTTCGTGATGGGCCGCACCGACGACGTCATCAACGTTGCCGGACACCGCTTTTCGACGGGCGCCATCGAGGCGGTGCTGGCCTCGCATCCCGCGGTGGCCGAATGCGCGGTGATCGGTGTCGCCGACGAGATCAAGGGTCAGGTGCCGCGCGGATTCGTGGTGCTCAAGGCCAACGCCGAGGCCGACGGCGTGGAAGCGGCGCTGATCGCCACCGTACGCGACGAGATCGGGCCGGTGGCCTCGTTCAAATTGGTCGATGTGGTGCCCGCGCTGCCGAAGACCCGCTCCGGCAAGATCCTGCGGAAGGCGATGCGCAACATCGCCCACGGGGTGGACGAAGCGGTGCCGTCGACCATCGAGGACCCCGCCGTGTTGCACGCGTTGCGGCCGGTGCTGGAGAACTGACGCCCTGAGTCACTTTCGGGTGCAGTACTGACTTCAACCTGGGCTCGCGTCGCCAGACCGACGGGACTGGAGCCCGGGCCGTTGTGCCCGCCTGGGCGCGACAATTGAGCGACAGTAAAAGCGTTCTGCGGCTTACCTTTTCGTGAAGGTTTTTTGTCGGTGGTGGTCGGTATGGTCGGGGCATGTTCCCCCAGTTGCCGACGATGATCGACGAGTTGCGAGGTGGCAGTGATGCCGCCCCGGTCGTCGATGCCGCGGTGGGCTGGGCTCGGGTGGCCGCCGCCGCGGAAGCACAGCGTCTGGCGGCGCTGGCAGAGTGGGCAGCGGTGTTCCTGGCCGACGCCGCCGAGGACGCCGGTTTGTGTGCCATCGACGCCGAAGACGATGTGGTGGCCCAGATGGGGATCGCGTTCGGCATCTCGGCGCGCTGGGCGTTCAACGATCTACAAGTCGGCGCGGCGATGCGAGACCGCTTCCCCCAACTCGCCGCCCTGTTTCACCGAGGAGAGATTTCGTTGCGAGTGATGGCCACCGTGGTGGAACGCACGTTCTTGGTGGTCGACGAGCAGGCGCTGGCCGCCATTGATTCCGCGTGTGTCGAGGCCGCCACCACGTGCGGGTGGAGTGGGCTGTCGTACTACAAGTTGAAGAACGCCGTCGATGTGTGGGTCGAACGGTTCGACCCGGATGCGGTGCGGCGGGTCCGTAACACCGTCCGCGGGCGTGGGGTCACCGTGGAGCACACCGACGACAAGGCCGGCATCACCACCCTCACGATGCGGTTGACCAAACCCGGCGGCGCCCTGCTGATGGGCAAACTGCGCACCATGGCCAAAGCGGTGTGCCCCAATGATCCCCGCACCTTGGATCAGCGGCTCGCCGATGCCGCCGAAGCCCTCGGCGCCGATGCTGATCACCTGAAATGCTTGTGCGGGTCTGAGATCTGCCCGGCGGCCGTCGAGGACGGGGTGGCCTCGCGGTTCGTGGTGCACATCTACGCCGATGCCCCTGTGCTGGAGGGTGATCCCGATCCGTTGATCCACGGCGAAGGCGTGTTCCCCGTCGGGCCCACGAACGTCACCATCACATACCGCACCAGGGACACCAAGCCTGCGGCTGCGGAGGTCGACCAGTCCGAGGCCGCCGATCCGCCCGACGAGCCGACCCCGAACGCACAGACCGACACCGATCACGACGCTCAGGGGACCGCCGCCGAAACCGGACCCGACTCCGGCCAGCAGCCGCACTCGTCTCCGCCGCGGCACTGCGCGGCTCCTACCGCCGGCGAAACCACTCACGCAGGCGCGGCGGTAACCGAGACGGATGAGCCCGGGTCAGAGCCCGCGGCACCAGAAGCGCCAGCGGCTGACGAAACCATTTCCGCCCCAACGGCTCCCAAGACGGGCACGGTGCCGGGGTTCATCCCCGGCTACGGGGTGGTGCCGAATGCGTTGATCGCAGCCCTGATCGCCGCCGGCGCCGAAGTCCGGCACATCAAGGCCCCGGCGGTCGACCCGACCGAGAGCTACCGCAGCCGCGCCGCGGACCGCGAATTCGTACAAGCCCGCGACCTGACCTGCCGGGTCCCGGGTTGCGACCGACCCATTCGCGACGCCGACCTCGACCACACCATCCCCTGGGGCGAGGGCGGGCCCACGCATGCCTCCAACCTTAAGGGCCACTGCCGCCATCACCACCTGATCAAAACCTTCCGTGACGGCTGGTCGGAAGTCCAACAGCCAGATGGCACCGTCCTCTTCACCACCCCCACCGGCCACACCTACACCAGCATCCCGCTGAGCCGCATCCTGTTCCCGGGCGTGAACACCAGCTCGGCGCCGGTGCAGCGGGGCAGCCCGAGACAAGAGGCGGCCGCCGACAAGTCGGTGAAGATGCCGAAACGAAAACGCACCAAGGCCAAAGACCGCGCCTACCGCATCGCCGCAGAGCGCGCACTCAACGCTGCCCACCGCGCCAGCGGTGGCACCCCCACCCGCCGCGCAGCCGCCCCCAAAGACGACTGGGGCTACCGCCTCTTCTTCGGAGACCACACCCAAAACGCCGACCCCAACGACCCACCGCCCTTCTGACCTGAACGGCGAGCTTGGCAGAACTAGCGCGGCGTGTAGCGCTCCTGGTGCACAACGGTGTGCACAGGAGCGCGTCCGCGCCACCCGTAGCGCTCCAGATCCGGGGTGTCGGGCAGGTCGGCCACCTGACCCACGCACAGCCACGCGACCGGGCGCACGTGTGCCGGCATGCCGACCAGGGCGCGCAAGTATTCCTCGCGATAGAACGAAACCCAGCCCACCCCAAGTTTTTCCGCCGTAGCGGCCAGCCACAGATTCTGGATCGCGCACACCACCGAATACAGGCCGGCGTCATCGATGGCGTGCCGTCCCAGCACGTGGGGGCCACCTCGAGTGGGGTCGTAACCCACCACGATCCCCAGCCCGGACTCGCAGATGCCCTCGACCTTGATGCGCGCGAAGGTCTCTGCGCGCTCCTCGGACAGCGAAGAGGCGAAGACCTGGCGTTCGACGGCTACGTGGTCACGGAAGGCCGCCAGCGTCTCCGGTGAGCGGACCAGGACGAAATCCCACGGCTGCGACATGCCCACCGACGGCGCGGCGTGGGCGGCGGACAGGACCCGGTCGAGCACGTCAGCAGCCACCGGTTGGCCGGTGAACTCCCGGCGGGTGTCGCGGCGACGGTGGATGATGTCGTAGAGGCCGGCGGTGGCATGCTGTGCCGGAGCGCTCACAGGCGGCCGCCCACGTGTGTGCGGGTGCGGTCGCGCTGAGGGTCGTAGAGATGACTGTCGCCGGCGCAGCTGTCCGGGCGCATCGCCAGGGCCCGGCCCACCAGAATGACTGCGGCCTGGCGTAATCCGGCCTCGTCCACCTGGTCGGCGATATCGGCGACGGTGCCACGCAGAACGACCTCGGAGGGTTGTGAGGCGCGGTAGACGACGACGACGGGGCAGTCCGGCCCGTATGACGGTGCCAGTTCGGTCATCAGCTCGCGGGTGCGGGTGATGGCCAGGTGCAGCACCAGGGTGGCCTGGGTGGCCGCGAAGGCCGCCAGTGATTCGGACTCCGGCATGGCCGTCGAGCGCTGCTGGGTGCGGGTGAGCACCACCGACTGCGTGACCAACGGGACGGTCAGTTCCCGGCCCACTCGCGCGGCGGCCGCGGCGTAGGCGGGCACCCCCGGTGTCACCGCCCACGGCACGCCTGCGGCGTCGAGGCGGCGGGTCTGCTCGGACACCGCGCTGAAGATCGTCGGATCGCCGGATACCAGGCGCACCACCCGTTTCCCGGCTTGATGCGCGGTGACGATCCGGGCGATGATCGCATCCAGGTCGAGATCCTGAGTGTCCACCAGATCGGCTGTCGGGGAACAGCTCTCGAGGACCGCGGGGTCGAGGTAGGTGCCCGGGTAGAGTACCGTGTCGGCCTCGCCGAGCAGTCGCACCGCGCGGACGGTCAGCAGGTCGGCAGCACCGGGTCCCGCGCCGACGAACTGCACCGGCGAGTTCACCGGACCCACCGCGGTGTCCAGACCCGGCCTGCGTCGGTGACCCGGGTCGACGAGGCGCCGATCAGCAGCAGGCACTTCATGTCGATGGTGTCGGTGTCCAGCTCGCCGAGCGTGGTGACGGTCAGCGATTCCTCGGCGCGGCCCACGTCGCGGCCGATGGTCACCACCGTGTCGGCACTTCGGTGTTCCAGCAACACTTTACGGGCGACGGCGATCTGGTCCGGGCGGGTGCGGGAGGCGGGGTTGTAGATGGCGAGCACCAGGTCGGCCTCGGCGATCGCGCGCAGGCGGGCCTCGATGACCGACCACGGTTTGAGCCGGTCGGACAGGCTGACGACGGCGAAGTCCGCGCCGATCGGTGCGCCGGCGCGGGCCGCGACGGCCTGGACGGCGGACACGGCGGGCAGCACCCGCACCGGTACATGGGCGAATTGGGGATCGTCGGCGGCTTCGAACACCGCCGAGGCCATCCCAAAGACGCCAGCGTCGCCGCCGGACACCACGGCCACCTTCTCGCCGCGACTCGCCAGATCCAGTGCGAAGCGGGCGCGGTCCACTTCGACGGTGTTGCCGGATGCGTGCCGCTGCAAGCCTTCTCGCTGCGGCACCCGGGAGACGTAGGGGGCGTAACCGACCACGTGGTTCACCTCGGCCAGCGCGGCGGTGGCCTCGGGGGTCAGCCAGTCCTGCGGGCCGGGGCCCAAGCCGATGACCAGAAGTTCGGCGGCGGTCTCCACGCAGGGCGTCGCGACTTCTGCGACCAGTTCACCGGGGCGCCGGGTGCGCTGCCCGTTGACCGAATCGCCGTTGACGACGATCAGTGACAGGTAGGGCACCGAAGCTTCGTCGACGTCGGCCACCGGCATCCACCGCTGTTCGGGATGGCTGGCGCGTTCGATGTACATCGCGTGCGCCAGCCGCCCGGCCGACGCCAGTGCCCGGCGCACCGCGGGAAAGGTGCGGCCCAGTTTCATGATGATGGCACCGTCGGTGTCAGCGAGGCGGCGCGCGAGCTCGGCCTCGGGCAGCGTGCCCGGCAGGACGGTCAGGACATCGGTCTGGCGGACCAGGGGTGAGGCGGTGGCGGCGGTGGCGGCGACGAATGCGGGCACACCGGGAACCACCTCGGTGGGGTAGTCGGCGCTGAGCCGGTCGTGCATGTACATGTACGAGCCGTAGAAAAGCGGGTCGCCCTCGGCCAGCAGTACCACGGACCGGCCTGCGGCCAGGTGGGTGGCCAACCGGGCGGCCGACTCCTCGTAGAAATCGGCGAGCGCGCCGGCGTAGCCGCCGGGGTGATCGGTGGTTCCGGTGGTGACGGGGTAGCGCAGTTCCTCTTCGATCACCCCGTCGCGAATCAGGTCGGCGGCGATGCTGCGCGCATAGGACCTCTTGTTGACCCCCGCGTGGTAGGCCACGACGTCGGCCTCACCGATGAGCCGGGCAGCCTTGAGGGTGATCAGCTCGGGGTCGCCGGGACCCAGTCCGACGCCGTAGAAGCTGCCGGTCATTCTGCCTCCGAGGTCAACGCGTTGAGTGCCGATGAGGTCATCGCCGAGCCGCCGAGCCGGCCGCGGATGGTCACGTACGGAATGTCGATGCCGTGGTCGTCGGCGAACGAGATCAGCGCCTCCTTGGACTCTGCGGCCCCGATGAATCCAACGGGGCAGCCGACGATGGCCGCGGGCCGGGGAGCGCCGTCGAGCAGCATCTCCAGCAGGTGGAACAGTGCGGTGGGGGCGTTGCCGATCGCGATGACGGCGCCGTCCATCAGGGGTTCCCACAACGAGACCGCGGCGGCGGTGCGGGTGGTGCTCCAGGTCCGCGCCAGGGCGGGTACCCGCTCGTCGTGCAGGAAGCAGTGCACGGCGTTGCCGGCGGGCAGCCGGCTCGCGGTGACGCCGGTGGCCACCATGTGGGCGTCACACAGAATGGGCGCGCCCGCGGCGAGCGCGGTGCGGCTGGCCGACACCACATCGGGATGAATCGCCAAGTCCTTCACCAGGTTCGGCTGGCCGGTGCCATGGATCATCCGCACCGCGAGCTTCTCGGCCTCGGCCGGGATGGCCGACAGATCGGCCTCCCGGCGAATCGTCGCGAACGAATCGACGTAGATGGCCGGCCCGTCATCGATGTAGTCGTAGCGCTTGGTGGGACGCGTCAGCTGGTCGGCGGCTCTGGTCATCGTTTCTCCTCCGATGGGACGAATATGCCGTGCCAGGGGGTGACGACGACGGTGGCGGCATGACTGTCGATGCGCTCAAGTAATGCCTCGGTCTGCACAGGGTGGAGTATGCCGTCAGGCACATGCACGTGGATACCACCGTCGACGTTGCCATGACGTAGCGGGGCGGCGGGCAGCGGCAGGCGTCGGTCCGGGGTCGCCGGAGTGCGCAGTGGTCCGGTGAGCTCACGCAGGTGCCACGGCGCTTCGGCGCCGGCGCCCCTGGCTCGCAGGAACGCGGTGGCGAGACCGGCCAGGTGCAGGGCGGCCTCGTCCAGGGACACCACTTCACCCCAGTGATCACCGATCCGCAGCTGCCCTGCCCGGTGGTCGAGGGCGACCAGCCCCAGGTCGGTTCCGCGCCGTCCGGCCCCCGTCAGGCGGGTCATCAGGTCCCCGCGGCCGTCGTCGAGGGTGAACAGGAAGCGTCCGGGCAGCTGGGCCAGCGCCGGATCGGCGCGCAGCGCGGCATCGAGACGCTGGGCCACCGGGCGCAGATCGGCCCGTCCGCCGGCGTAACCGGTCTGCGGTGAGGCCAGGATGTTGCGGACCAGTTCGTGCGTGGCCGACGGCAGAAGCCCCGTCGACTCCAGCGCGGACAGGGCCGGCGGTGTCAGCCGGTCGTCCCCGGGCAGCCCGCGGATCTGGAGATTGGCGCGGGTGGTCAGGTGGATTCGCCCGTCGGCGTACACCTGACTGACCTCCAGGAGGCGGCGTAGCGCGCCGACCGGCAGGTGGCCGCCGACCAGCCGCAGCCGGACCAGAAGTCCGTCGTCGGCCCGCCATGGCCGGCACGCACCGGGGCACATGTCGGCGCGAGTGCGGGTGATCGTCGACGTCGCCTCGGCAGACGCGTCGGCTGAACCGACTTGAGTCATATTCACCTCCCGGATGTTGCGCAGGTCACCCTACTGTACCTATGGTAGAACCACGCTGTGGTCAACCAAGCGTCGGCTTGAGGCTCCGCGTCGGAGCCCGCGAGCGAGCGGCCCTGCCATCCATCTCCTGGAGGACTTTATGTCGACGTCGGTGACAGTGGCCGGGGACCTCCTGCCATGGTGAACCTCACCCGCATTTACACCCGCACCGGCGATGGCGGCAGCACGCGCCTGGGCGATATGAGTGAGACCTCCAAACTCGACACCAGGCTGGAGGCCTACGCGACCGTCGACGAGACGAACGCGCACATCGGCGTCGCGCTGGCCGTCGGCGACCTCGACGATGACGTCGCCGCCGTCCTGATCCACGTGCAGAACGACCTCTTCGACGTCGGTGCCGACCTCAGCACGCCGGTGGTGGCCAACCCGAAACATCCCCCGCTACGGGTCACGCAGGAGTATGTGGACCGGCTCGAAAAGTGGTGCGACCACTACAACGACCAGCTCGAACCGCTGCGGTCGTTCATCCTCAACGGCGGCTCGCCGGCGGCGGCCCATCTGCACGTCGCGCGGACCGTCGCCCGTCGTGCCGAACGCGCGGCCTGGGCCGCCCGCGCCGAGCACGGCGACACGATGAACCGCCTGACGCTGACCTACCTGAATCGCCTGTCGGATCTGCTTTTCATCTTCGCGCGCTACTGCAACCGCGAGCACGGTGACGTGCTGTGGGTGCCCGGCGGCGCCCGCATCTGAGAGGAACGCATGATTTCTGCGCTGGATGACGCGACAACTGGTGTCGGTGCCACGGAGACGCCTGGGTACCGGCTCACCTTGGATGTAATGGGCCGTCCCGCAGTGGTTTTCGGGGGCGGCGGCGTCGCGATGCGGCACGTGACGGCGTTGACGCAGGCGGGTGCCTACGTGACGGTGGTGAGCCGGCAGGCCGGCGCGACGATCACCGACCTGGCCGCCCGCGGACTGGTGAGCTGGCACAGGCGCGATTTCGATGCCGCCGACCTGCGGGACACCTGGCTTGCGATCGCGGCGACAGGCTGCTCCGAGGTGGACGACCGCATCGCCTCGGCGTGTGAGGACCGACGGATCTGGTGCTGGCGTGACCGGGAGGGACAGCGCGGCAACCGCGACACCGGCCGGGTGATTCTCGTCGGGGGCGGCCCGGGTGATCCCAAACTGCTCACTGTCGCCGGGTTGGAGACGCTGCGCTCGGCCGATGTGGTGGTGACCGACCGGCTGGGGCCGGTGTCGGTACTGGCCGATCTCGACTCCGGTATCGAGGTGATCGACGTGGGCAAGATCCCGTTCGGCAAGGCGACTCCGCAGCACGAAATCAATCGCATCCTCATCGACCACGCGACCGACGGCAAGACCGTGGTGCGACTCAAAGGCGGCGACAGCTTCCTGTTCGGGCGCGGCGGGGAAGAACTGCTGGCCTGCGCCCAGGCCGGTGTCGAGGTGTCCGTGATCCCCGGTGTCAGTTCGGCGTTGGCGGTGCCCGCGGTCGCGGGCATTCCCACCACGCACCGCGGGCTCACCCAGGGGGTCACGGTGATCTCCGGCCATGTGCCGCCGGACGACCCCGCCTCGACGGTCGATTACGCCGCGCTGGCCAAGGCCGGTACCACCCTGGTGTTCCTGATGGCCGTCACCACACTGCCCGCCATCACCACCGCACTCCTGCGCCACGGGCTGGCACCCGAAACTCCCGCTGCGACAATCGAAAACGGCACCCTCGTGGGACAACGCCTGGTGCGCGGCACGCTGGCCGACATCGCGGCCGCAGTGGCCCAAGCGGGCATGTCGCCGCCGGCCATCACCGTCATCGGCGCGGTGGCAGCCTTCGACACGCTGATCGGGATCACCAACCGGGAACGTCCAACGGCGTCCCGACCGGCTGGAAGAACTTCTCGACGTCGGCATCGGTGACCTCATCGAGTCCGGCGGGACGCCAGCGCGGGTTGCGGTCCTTGTCGATGACGCGGGCGCGGATACCCTCGGCCATGTCCGGGTGTGCCGCGCAGTGCAGACCCACCACCAGGTCCTGCTGCAGGCATTGCGCCAGATCCGTCATCGCGGCGGCCCGGCGCAGCGCCTCGCGGGCGACGTTGAGTGCGGTGGGAGCGGCCGTCGTCAGTACGTCGGTCGGTAGGCCGGCGGTCGCGGCGCGCTGCACGATCTCGGTGAGAGTGCCTGCGCCGAAAGCAAAGTCGATCACGTCCCGATGTTCCTGCACCCACGACGGCGGCTGATGGTCGAACTTCTGCAGCACCTCGTCGACGGGCTCACGGCGAAGACGGTCGACGACGCCGTCGAGTTCGTGCTCGGGAACGTAGTGGTCGGCAAGGCCCATGTAGAGGGCGTCACCGGCGCTCAGGTGTGCAGCGGTCAGGGCGGCGAAGGTTCCGCTGCGGCCGGGTGCTCGCGAGTACAGCCACAGGCCCCCGACGTCGGGGGACAGGCCGATCAGCACCTCCGGCATGCCGAGGCGCGTCGAATCGGTCACCAGGCGGTGTGAGGTGTGGGAGGCCATCCCGACGCCCGCGCCGAGCGTCAGTCCGTGCGCGATCGTCACCACCGGTTTGGGGCAGGTGGCAATCAGATGGTCCATCCGGTACTCCGCCGACCAGAACGCCTCGAGGTGGTGCAGGTTGCCGGACTCGATCATCGAACGGACCTCTTTGATGTCCCCGCCGGCGCACAAGCCCCGCTCACCTTCGCCGCGTAACAGGATGGTCTGCACGTCCGCATCGGCGGCCACCTGCTTCAGCATCGGCGTCAGGATCTCCACGTCCTTCGGGTGCAGCGCATTGATCGCCTTCGGTCGGCGCAGCGTGATCGTGGCGAGGTGCCCGTCGATGTGCAGCGCCGGGTCGGTGGAGGGATGCGGCATCACTGCCCCTTCCTGATCAGAGGTCGATGTGGCGGGACGCCGATTTGGCTCGCGGTTGTTGCGTGCATCACCGTACCCGGTCTATGGTAGAACCACAGATTGGTCGTCCCACAGAAGAGGCAAATTCATGAACCAACCGTCGGCGCTGCCCATCCGCGTGATGCTTGCCAAGATCGGGCTCGACGGACATGACCGCGGGGTGAAGGTCGTCGCCCGCACCCTGCGTGACGCGGGTATGGAGGTCATCTACACCGGACTTCACCGCAGCCCGGCGCAGGTCGTCGAGGCCGCGACCCAGGAGGATGTCGACGTACTGGGCGTGAGCCTGCTGTCCGGCGCCCATATGCACATCTTCACCAAGATCTTCCAGATCATCGACGAGATGGAGGAAAAGCCCCGCTTCGCCATCGTCGCCGGCGGCGTCATGCCCGACGAGGACGAGATCGAACTCCACAAGATGGGTGTGGCCGCCGTGCTCGGGCAGGACACCACCCCGGAGAAAATCGTCGAGACCATCAAGGCGTGCGCTCCGGTGGAGGCGACCAACTGATGGCCACGCCAGAACCCGACATGGAGTCATGGGGCTGGCCGCCGCGTTACGACGCCGACTACCGGCCCCCGGCCGACCAGGAGCACTGGTTCCCGGTGCGGGAGACCATGGATCCCGAGCAACGCGACGCGAAGATCCTCGAACGGATCCAGCAGCTGATGACCTACGCCTGGGAGCATGCGCCGTTCTACCGCAAGAAGTGGTCGGCGGCCGGCCTGGAACCCGGGGACGTCACCTCGCTCGAAGAGTTCGAGCGGGTGCCGGTGATCTACAAGGACGAGCTGCGCGCCGACCAGGCCGAGCACCAGCCCTACGGCAGCTATCTGTGCATCGACCCCATCGATGTCACGCACATCAAGGGAACCTCCGGGACCACCGGTCGCCCGACGGCGTTCGGGATCAGCCAGAACGACTGGGTGGCAGTGGCCAACGCCCACGCCCGTGTCATGTGGGGGATGGGTATCCGGCCCAGTGATGTGGTGCTGATCGGCTCGCCGTTGACCCAGTACTGGGGTTCCTGGGGCGCCTACAGCGGCGCGGAACGTCTTGGCGCAGCCGTGTTTCCGTTCGGCGCCGGGTTCGCCGGCCAGAGCCTTCGCACCTTGCAGTGGATGCAGCAGATGTCGGCCACCGTGTTCTACGGCACGCCCTCGTACGCGCTTCGCCTGGCCGAGGTGGCCGTCGAGAACGGTATCGACCCGCGCGGCCTCGGGCTGCGCAAGATGTTCTTCTCCGGGGAACCGGGGGCCAGCGTGCCGGCGATCCGGCAGCGCATCATCGACGCCTTCGATGTCGAGGTCTACGACTCCGGCAGCATGGGCGAGGTGGCGCCGTGGATGCACCTCGGTGCCAGCCGCAATGAGCCGGGCGTATTCGCCTGGCAGGACCTGGTTTACACCGAGGTGTGCGACCCGGGCACCATGCTGCGCGTCCCGTACGGCAGCGAAGGCACCCCGGTGTACACCACCCTGGAGCGCACGTCGCAGCCGATGATCCGGCTGCTGTCGAACGACCTGACCCGCTGGGAGGCCCCCGACGCGTCGCGGGGCCGGACCTATCCGTTCCTGCCCAAGGGCATCTACGGCCGCATCGACGACATGTTCCAGATCCGCGGTGAGAATGTGCAGCCCAATGCCATCGACGAGGTGGTGATGCGCGCCGAGGGCTATGGCGGCGAGCACCGCATCGTCATCACCCGCGAGAAGACGATGGACGAACTGCTGGTGCAGGTCGAGTTCGATGCCGCGCTGACGACCGTGAGCCAGGACGTGTGGATCAAGCGCGTCGGTGAAGATCTGCGCACCGTCCTCGGAGTGGGCGCCAAGGTCGCCACCGTGGCGCCGAACACGTTCGAGCGCACCGAGTTCAAGGCACGCCGGGTCATCGACGACCGCAACCTGTTCGAGTCACTGGACCGGGAGACGACATCATGAGCCAGACCGCCACCGTCTCGCCGGTGGTCGGCCTGGCCGAGCGGATCCGCTCCGGGTCGCAGGTGTCCCTGGCGCGCGGCCTGACGCTGGTCGAGAGCCGGTCGGATGCGGCCGCCGAACTGCTGGCCGAAGTGTGGAAGGACAGCGGCCGGGCCCACGTCGTGGGGATCACCGGACCCGCCGGCAGCGGCAAGAGCACACTGGTGACCCGGATGGCCCGCGAGTACGCCGATCGTGGTGTGCGCGTGGCGATCCTGGCCGTCGACCCCTCCAGCGCCTACTCCGGTGGAGCGATCCTCGGCGACCGGATCCGCATGACGGAGCTGGCCGGGGACAAGAACATCTTCATCCGGTCGATGGCCTCGCGTGGTGCCACCGGCGGCCTGTCCCGCGCGGTGCTCGACGGCATCGTCTTGCTGGATGCCGCGGGGTTCGATGTCATCATCCTCGAGACCGTCGGCGTCGGCCAATCCGAGGTCGACGTCATCAGTGTCGCCCACTCCGTGTTGGTGGTCAGCGTGCCCGGGCTGGGTGACGACATCCAGGCGATCAAGGCCGGCCTGATCGAAATCGCCGACATCCACGTGGTCAACAAGGCTGACCGCCCGGGCGCGGATCTGACGGTCAAGCAGCTGCGTGAATCACTGCGGCTGGCACACAATTTCGCGGGCAAGTGGGACGTGCCGATCAAGAAGGTCACCGCCACCACCGGCGAGGGGGTGGCCGACCTGATCGACGAGACGGCCAAGCACCACACCTGGATGGTGGACAACGGAGCGCTGCGGGAGGTCGAGCGGCGCAATGCCGCCACCCGGATCCGTTGGGCGGCAGAGGCACTGATCGCCGACCAGTTCCGCGTCGGACGCCCCGACTTCGACGCCGCGGTGGACACCCTGATCGCACGCGATGAGGAACCGCGCCAGTCCGCCGCCCGACTGCTCACCGCCATGGCCGTAGACCCCACCGACATAGGAAAAGGAAACTCATGACCTCTCAAGAAAAGTCGATCCCCGAGGAAGTGCGCCTCGTCTCCGATGCGTTGGGCAAGCGCGCCGAAACGGACCTCGAACAGTGGGAAGCCAACGAGCTCGCCGACTTCATCGCCCGCGCGCCCGAGGCCAAGGACGAGTACCTGACGGGTTCGGGCATGCCGGTCAAGCGTGTCTACGGCCCGCAGGACCTGCCGGAGAGCTGGGAAGAGATCGGCCTGCCCGGGCAGTACCCCTACACCCGTGGGCCCTACCCGACGATGTACCGCGGCCGTAAGTGGACGATGCGTCAGATCGCCGGGTTCGGTCAGGCCGAGGAGACCAACAAGCGTTTCCAGTACCTGATCGCCCAGGGCCAGACCGGATTGTCCGTCGACTTCGACATGCCCACACTGATGGGCCTGGACAGCGATGACGAGATGAGCCTCGGCGAGGTGGGCCGCGAAGGTGTGGCCGTCGACGTGCTGCCCGACATGGCCGCGCTGTTCGAGGGCATCGACCTGGAGAACATCTCGGTGTCGATGACCATCAACCCGTCGGCGTGGATTCTGCTGGCGATGTACATCGCCGTCGCCGAGGACCGCGGCATGGACCTCAACAAGCTGTCGGGCACCATTCAGAACGACATCCTCAAAGAGTATGTCGCGCAGAAGGAATGGGTCTTCCCGGTGCGGCCGAGCATGCGCATCGTGCGCGACTGTATCGCCTACGGTGCCGAGCACATGGCGCGCTACAACCCCGTCAACATCAGCGGCTACCACATCAGTGAGGCCGGCGGAAACGCCGTGCAGGAAGTCGCCTTCACCATGGCCATCACCAAGGCCTACGTCGAAGATGTGGTCAAGGCCGGTGTCGATGTGGACACCTTCGCCTCACGCCTGTCGTTCTTCTTCGTCTCCCAGGCCGACATGTTCGAAGAGGTGGCCAAGTTCCGGGCCGTCCGCCGCTACTACGCCAAGATGATGAAGGAGCACTTCGGGGCCAAGAAGCCCAACTCGATGCGGCTGCGTTTCCACGCGCAGACCGCGGCGGCGACGCTGACCAAGCCGCAGCCGATGGTCAACATCGTCCGGACCGCCATCCAGGCGCTGTCGGCGGTGCTCGGTGGCGCGCAGTCCATCCACACCAACGGCCTCGACGAGGCGTACACCATCCCCAGCGAGATGGCGATGAAACTCGCGCTGCGGACCCAGCAGATCATCGCCGACGAGACCAATGTCCCCAATGTCATCGACCCGCTCGGCGGCTCGTACTACGTCGAGGCCCTGACCGACGAGATCGAAAAGGGCATCCAGGAGTACATGGACAAGGTCGAGGCCATGGGCGGGGTGGTCCCGGCCATCGAGCAGGGGTTCTTCCAGAAGGAGATCTCCGACAGCGCCTACGACTACGCCAAGCGCAAGGCCTCCGGTGACCGTCCGGTGATCGGCGTCAACAAGTACGTCGACGAGCAGGAAGACCAGAAGATCGAGGTCCACCAGCTCGACCCGGAGTCCGAGGCCCGTCAGATCGCGCGGCTCAAGAAGACCCGGGCCGACCGCGACCCCGAGCGCGCCAAGGCCGCACTGGAAAACCTGCTCGCGGTGGCCCGTGACGAGAACGCCAACCTGATGCCGGCGACCATCGAAGCGGTGCGCGCGCACCTGTCGATGGGCGAGATCACCGGTGCGCTGCGTGAGGTGTTCGGCAGCTACCAAGAAACACCGGTGTTCTGAGGATTCGAGATGGTACCGACCACTGCACGGGAAACCCGACGGTTGGTCGGTACCATCAACCCCTCAGAGGTCTTCTCGAGAAGAAGAGGTGCGACCGTGTCCGAGGCAACTCCGTCCGAGTGGAAGCCGCTGGCACGTATGCGCACGCACGAGCAGGTGGTGGCCGAGATCGAGAACCGCCTGGTCGCAGGCACGTTGAAGGCGGGGGACCGGTTGCCCCCAGAACGGCAGTTCGCTGAAGCTCTGGGCGTCAGCCGCGGCGCGGTGCGCGAGGCGTTGCGGATCCTGGAGGCCATCGGTGTGGTCGAGGCCGGCACCGGCTCCGGGCCCTCGTCGGGGTCGATGATCGTCAAGGACAGCATCGCCGGTATGGCGATGGTGTTGCGCATCCATCTGCAACTGGCTTCCTTCAATCAGGCTGACCTGGTGGAGGTCCGGCTGCTCATCGAGCGCCTGGCCGCCCGCAACGCCGCCGAGCATGCCACCGCCGAGGACATCGGCGAACTGCGGCAGCTGGTCGAGCAGATGCACGGCGTGCACACCACGGCCGCCTACAACGACCTGGATGCGGCCTTCCACATCCGGATCGTGCGGGCCTCGGGCAACGCGCTGTCGGCGGTGCTCATGGCCGCCATGCGTGAGGCGCTTCGCGACGCCATGGTGACCGCGTTCGAGAGCCTGGACGACCCCGCTGCCACCATGCAGACGCTGACCGACGAACACGCCGCCATCGTCGATGCCATCGCCGCGGGCAACGGCGAGCAGGCGGGCCAACTGGTCGGCGATCACATCGTCGGTTTCTACCGTGCCGTCGGATTCACCGGCCTGCGCTGGGCCGGCTGAAACCCGGGTATCGCCCTGAAACTCAGGTGATGCCCTACCATAACCACGCGGGCTCGATGAAGCTGGTGTGAATCCAGCACAGTCGCGCTACTGTGACACCCCTTCGGGAGTGAAGTCAGACCTGAGGGCCCGCAGTCGAATCCATTGATCAGGAACGCAGAGATTCCTGCAGGAGAGAACCGTGGCCCATGCACATTGCTGAAGGATTCCTTCCCCCTGTCCACGCCGCGGCGTGGACCATTGCCGCCGCACCATTTGTCGTTCACGGCGCCCGAGCCGTCGTCCGGGAGGTCCGGGAGCGCCCGGAATCGCGGCTGTTGCTGGCCGCGGCCGGCGCGTTCGCTTTCGTACTCTCCGCGATCAAGCTGCCGTCGCTGACGGGCAGCTCCAGTCATCCCACCGGCACCGGTCTGGGTGCGGTGTTGTTCCGGCCCCCGGTGATGGCTTTCCTGGGAACCGTGGTCCTGGTGTTCCAGGCGCTGCTCCTCGGCCACGGCGGTATCACGACGCTGGGCGCCAACGTCTTCTCGATGGCGGTGGTGGGGCCCTGGGTCGGTTACGCGTTCTGGCGTCTGACGCGCCGCGCGGGCATCCTGCCCGCCATCTTCATGGCGATGATGACGGCCAACCTGTCGACCTACTGTGCGACGTCGGTCCAGCTGGCACTGGCGTTCCCCGATGCCCAGTCCGGCGTACTGGGAGCACTGGTCAAGTTCTTGTCCGTGTTCGCAGTGACCCAGATTCCGCTGGCCGTCATCGAAGGCCTGCTGGGTGTGGTGGTGTTCCGGGTGCTGCTCAGCGTCGCCAAGCCGGAGCTGACCCAACTCGGGGTGCTCGGCGCCAAGCGGCAGGAGGCTGCTGATGTCTGAATCGCCGAAGTCGACGAGATCATGGCTGATCAACCTCGGCCTGCTGGCCGCCGCAGCCGCCATCTTCATCGTGTGCCTGACCATCGGCCAGAGCATCGCCGGTGACGAATCCGAAGAGTCGTTCGTCGGCACCGACACCACCGCCGTCACGGCCATCGAACAGGGCCACCCGGATTACGAGCCGTGGTTCGCGCAGGTGTTCGCGCCGCCGTCCGCCGAAGTCGAGTCAGGACTGTTCGCGCTGCAGGCAGCACTCGGTGCGGGTGTATTCGGTTATGCGCTGGGCGCGCTGCGGCGCCGACGGAACACCCCAGCCACCGCGCCCGTCGCCGGTGACGACCGCTCTTGATCGGATCACGCCTCGACAGTGCGGCCTGGGACAGCCGATGGCGGTCCCGGTCCGTGCTGGAGAAGGTGATCCTGTGCGGCGGGCTCCTGGCGTGCGCGGTGGTGTTGCCCCCGTGGCCCGCTGCCGCTCTGGTGCTGCTGGTCGCCCTGGCGGCGGCGCACCTGGCCGGGCTGCCCGCCACCCATCTGCTGCGGATGCTGAGCATCCCGATGGTGTTCATCCTCGTTGCCGGGGTGTCCACGGCGGTGAGCCTGGATCCGTCCGGCCCCACCCTCACGACCTCCGCCGAGGCGATCACGCGGGCGTGTGCGACCGTCGCCCGCGCCGTGGCGGCCACCGCGGCGCTGATGTTGCTCGCCTCCACCACCCCGATGAGCGACCTCACCGACTCCCTGCGCCGGATCGGGGTGCCCTCGGCCTGCGTGGACGTGGTGACCGTGATGTACCGGATGATCTTCCTGCTGTTGGATTCCATTGGGGTGGTGCGCAAATCGCAGGTCGGCCGGCTCGGGTACTCGAGTGTCTCCCGGTCGGTGCGCTCGGCCGGCTTGATGACCGCCGCCGTCCTGGTCCGGGCCTGGCAGCGCGGCCACGCCCTGGAGCGCGGGCTCAGCGGTCGCAACCTGGGCGCGCCGCTGGCCCGCCCCGAGAAACCGGCCATCTCAGCACGTTTCGTGGTCGCCGCGGCCGCGACGAACGTCGTCGTCGCGGTGACGTCACTGGCGCTGGTGTGAGGAAGCGACCATGAGCCACCGACACCTGGCCGCGGCCGGTCTGCACTTCGGGTATCTGCGCGGTGCCGAGGTACTGGCCGGCGCCGACCTCGACATCGCTCCCGGCTCGCGGGTCGCGCTGTTGGGCGCCAACGGATCCGGCAAGAGCACCCTGTTGCAGTGCCTGGCGGGCACACTGGCGCCGGACTCGGGGGCGATCACCCTCGACGGCCGCCCGATAGCCAGGTCGCGTCGAGGTCTGCGCGAGCACCGCCAAGCGGTGCAGCTCGTCTTCCAGGACCCCGACGATCAGCTGTTCTCCGCCGATGTCGCCGAAGACGTCGCCTATGGCCCGATCAATCTCGGGTTGTCGGCCACCGAGATCCGGGAACGCGTCGATCGCGCGCTAAAGCTGCTGGGCATCGAAGACCTCAGAAGCCGCCCCACCCACCAGCTTTCGTTCGGGCAGCGCAAGAGGGTCGCCATCGCGGGAGCGATCGCGATGCAACCGTGTGTGCTGCTGCTGGACGAGCCCACCGCGGGCGTCGATCCGGCGGGGGTCGACGCGTTGTTCGCCACACTGGCCGACCTGGAACGGGCCGACACCACCGTCGCGCTGTCCACCCACGACACCGCATTGGCGTTGGACTGGGCCGACTCGATTGCGGTGATCGATCACGGGGTCACGCGGCAGGACCGGCCGATGGCGATCTTCGGCGACGCGGAACTGATCAAGACCGCCCAACTGCGCATGCCCTGGCTCATCACCTTCAGCGAGGAATTGATCGCCGACGGCCTCCTGCCGGCAGGCGCGCGGCCGGAAACGCCCAGTGCCCTTCGGGCGGCGCTGAAGTCGGCGTTGCCGGTGCGACACGAGTAGCTACGGGCGGTATCCGGACGGCTCTTCATGCTCTAGACTGGTTGCCGCGGGCCCGATGAAGTTGGTGAGAATCCAGCACAGTCGCGCTACTGTGACACCCCGCTGAGGTGAGGGTGAAGTCAGACCTGACGGTCCGCAGCTGAGATCCATCGATCAGGGACGCCGAATCCCTGCAGGAGGACACCGTGGCCGACGTTACGTCCGAGCACATCTCACCAGCACAGTGGAAGCCCTTGGCGCGCATGCGCACCCACGAGCAGGTGGTGGCTGAAATCGAGCACCGCCTCGTGTTGGGCACCCTGAAGGCCGGCGACCGGCTGCCACCTGAGCGCCAGTTCGCCGAGGCGCTGGGGGTCAGCCGCGGAGCGGTGCGGGAAGCACTGCGCATCCTCGAGGCCATCGGTGTGGTGGAGGCGGGCACCGGCACCGGTCCGGCCTCGGGATCACGGATCGTCAAAGACAGTGTGGCCGGTATGGCGATGGTGCTACGAATTCACCTGCAGCTGGGCTCTTTCAGTACAGAAGATCTCGGCGAGGTGCGGCTGCTCATCGAACGCCTGGCGGCGCGCAAGGCTGCCGATAACGCCACTGCCGAGGACATCGCCGTCCTGCGTAACCTGGTGAACCAGATGCGGGCCGCTCGCACCCCTGCCGCATTCAACGACCTCGACGCGGCCTTCCACACCCGCATCGTGCAGACCTCCGGCAACGGGTTGTCCGCGGTGCTGATGGCGGCGTTGCGGGACGCTCAACGGCGCACCCGGTCAACCGAATTCGAGAGCTGGGACGACTTCATCGGGAACCTCTCGGCCGTCACCGACGAGTACAGCGCCATCATCGATGCGATCGCCGCGGGTGACGGTGGGGTGGCCGCAGACCTGACGGCCGGCCAGCTGACCCACGGCGGACGAGACGCCGGTCTCAGGCGGGCTGGCTGATCCGCTGGGGCGTCGTCGTCTCGAATGTCCAGCCCGTGAGGGTCACCACCGACCGGAGAAACCCCTCGAAGGTGGTGAAGTGCAGGCGGCCGAGCCCCGGCCGGGTCCGATACACCTGACCCGTCCACGGCTGGTCGGCCGATACGATGAATTTGTGCTTGCCTGAGGCATTTTCGCGTAGCAGCTTCGGGCTCAGAGAGTGGCGGCCGATGGGGTGTGGTGCCGGTTCCGGGGATACCGAATGCAACGGCCACCCGGTGACCGCCAAGAATTGGCCGCAGAACGATTCGAGCGAATCGAAGCGGTGCCGGTGGTTGCCCGGGCGGGTGTGGTAGACCTCGCCGACCCACGGCGCCTCGGTGGCCACGATGATCTTCCAGGCCACGGGCGTGGACTTCATCGACTGCGGACCCGCACTGCCGTCGGTCATCGTCATGCCCGGGCCGGGCTGCCCTGATAGTCGTTGTCCTGCTGCTGGATCCAACCCATCAGGCCGCGGAGGTCGCGGCCGGTGGCTTCGATCGGATGCTGCTCGCCCTGGGCGCGCAGGGTGCGGAATTCACCCGCACCGGCGTCCTGGTCGTCGATGAACCGTTTGGCGAAGGTGCCGTCCACGATGTCGGCCAGAACCTCCTTCATGTGTTCCTTGACATCAGGGGTGATGACGCGCGGGCCCGAGACGTAATCGCCGAATTCGGCTGTGTCCGAGCATGACCAGCGTTGCTTGGCGATGCCGCCCTCGTACATCAGGTCGACGATCAACTTGAGCTCGTGCAGGCATTCGAAGTACGCGACCTCCGGCTGGTAACCCGCCTCGACCAGGGTTTCGAAGCCGTACATCACCAATTGTGAAGCACCACCGCACAACACGGACTGCTCCCCGAACAGATCGGTCTCGGTTTCCTCGGCGAAGGTGGTCTTGATGCCTCCGGCGCGCAGGCCGCCCAGTGCTTTGGCGTACGACAGTGCCAGCGGCCACGCCTGTCCGGAATGGTCCCGCTCCACGGCCACCAGCACCGGCACACCGCGGCCGTCGGTGTACTCACGCCGCACCAGATGGCCGGGGCCCTTGGGCGCGACCATGAACACATCGACGCCGGCCGGGGGAGTGATGTAGCCGAACCGGATGTTGAACCCGTGGCTGAACACCAGCGCGTTGCCCGCCTCGAGTGCCGGGGCGATCTCCTGGGCGTACAGCGTTCGCTGGTGTTGATCGGGTACCAGCAGGACGATCACGTCGGCCTCGGCGGCGGCCGCTGCGGGCGTCAGGACGCGCAGGCCCTCTTCGTCGGCCTTGGTGCGGCTGCGGGAGCCCGACTGCAAACCGATGCGGACGTCGACGCCACTGTCGCGTAGCGACAGCGCCTGCGCGTGGCCCTGGCTGCCGTAGCCGATGACCGCCACCCGCTTCCCCTGGATCAGCGACAAGTCGGCGTCATCGTCGTAGAACATCTCGGCGGCCATCAGATCTCTTTCCTGCTCAAGACAGGTCGCCGTGCTGACGACCATCCTGTGGTCGGACCATACAGAGGGTGATGAAGTGCGTCAAGGACCATTGGTGTGGCTGGGGCAACTTGGCAGAGCTCCTTGTGGTGTGTACCACACCTATGGTAGGACCATATAGAGATCCATCCAACCTTTGGAGATGCCCATGCACCAGCAGAGCCCGGCTCTGACTCCCAACCAGGATCCGACGTCCCAACGCCGTGGTCTTCGGAAAGTCGGCGCTGCCAGCCTGATCGGAACGACGATCGAGTACTACGACTTCTTCGTCTACGGCACCGCGGCCGCTTTGGTGTTCCCCGCCGTCTTCTTCCCCGATGTCAGCCCCGCCATGGGCACCATCGCCTCGTTTGCCACCTTCGGGGTGGCCTTCTTCGCCCGTCCCGTCGGGTCGATCGTGTTCGGCCACTTCGGAGACAAGATCGGACGCAAACGCACCCTGGTGTGGACGCTGCTGATGATGGGGCTGTCCACGGTGCTGATCGGCCTGTTCCCCGGGTACGACACCGGCGTGTTCGGGGTCTTCGAGAACGGCATCGGTATCTGGGCCCCCATCCTGTTGGTGACGATGCGTTTCCTGCAGGGGCTGGCCATGGGTGGGGAATGGGCCGGCGCCACGTTGCTGACCGCCGAGTACGCGCCGAAGAATCAACGCGGGCGAATGGCGGTGTACCCGCAGCTCGGGCCGGCCTGCGCTTTCTTCCTGGCCAGCGGCACCTTCTTCGTGGTGTCGCTGACCGTCGGCGCCACCAGCGAGGCGTTCCTGAGCTACGGCTGGCGCTTCCCGTTCCTGGCGTCGCTGATCCTGGTCATGGTGGGTCTGTGGATCCGGCTGTCCATCGCGGAAACGCCCGTGTTCAAAGCGCATCTGGAGAAGGAGAAGCTGGCGGCGTCCACCGCGCCGGTGAAGCTGCCGTTCGCCGATGCGTTCCGGCGCCAGTGGAAGCAGATCCTGATCGCAGGCCTGGCCATGTCGACGGTGTTCTCGATGTTCTACACCGGCAGCACCTTCCTCACCAGCTACGGCATGGGCACCCTGGAGTTCACCCGCACGATGATCCTGGGCTTCGGCATGATCGGCGCCGTGGTCCTCGCTGTGGTGACGGCCGCCGCGGCGATCATCTCCGACCGGGTGGGACGCAAGAAAGTGATCGCCGTGGCCTACGGCGGTGCGGTGATCTGGTCGCTGCTGCTGTTCCCGTTGCTCGATACCGGTTCGCCGATCGCGTTCCTCATCGGTGTGACCGTCACCCTGTCGCTGTACGGCATCGCCAACGGTCCCGCGGGTGCGTTGCTGCCGGAGATGTTCCAGTCCCGATTCCGTTACACCGGTGCAGGATTGAGCTACAACCTGGGCGGGATCATCGGCGGCGCCATTCCGCCGATCCTGGCGGCACAGATCGTGGCCAACTACTCCAGCATCTGGGTGGGTGTCCTGCTGGCCGCGCTGGCGGGGGTGAGCTTGCTCTGCGTGCTCGCGCTTCCTGAGACGAAGAACAACGACCTCGAGGATGTGATCGTCAAGTAGGTTCCCTATTCACAAAGCCGCCGGTGAGCCCTTGGCTCACCGGCGGTTTGGTCACGAGGTTGGGCGTCCGCCGGTGGGTTCTGGCTACTGTTGTCGAACCGGGTCCGCGACTGTCATCGACGCGGTCGAGGCCGACAACGCGCGGGGATTCCTGCTGTTGGGTCCCGATGCCTTGGACGCCAATCGGCGTCCCGCCGAAGCACGCTCGGGCGTTCATTGCCTCGTCAGTTCGGCGGGTGCACCGTAGTCGCGACGATGACGCTGTTGACCACAATTGCGGTGACGGTGCGAGTCACTGCTTCTCCGGCAGCCGTTGCACCCCAGTTGCCGTGCTCGAGTTCCTTGGCGCGACCGATGACGGCGGAAGTCCAGGGAATGTCCGGGCCGAACTGGGGCAGAGACCCGCTTTTCCACAGCAAGGCTGCAAGGGCCGCGATGCGGGGGGTCGGCTCGGTGCCATCCACGAGTGCACTGCGGACACTGTCGAGAAGGATGGATCGGCGCCCGTTTCCGCCGTCCCGAAGCGCGGTGGTTTCGAAGATCCGCAGCGCTTTCTTCTTTTCTTCGCGTATGTCACCCCGCGCGATGAGACGGTCGAGGAGGGGCTGGCGGAGTGTCGGACCGATGGCTGCGAGCACGGTCTGGATGCCTCGGGGCTTGGCGGAGATGTAATCCCAGGTGGAACGATAGATCACGTCTGAGGGTGCCTGTCCGGCAACAGGTTCCACGATGACGGTACCGACCCGGGACGTGGTGGTCGTCACCTTGTTCTGGAGGGCGAGGTCTGTGAGCACTGCTCCTGCCAACGGGTAGAAGAGTGTGTTCTCGCCCGCGATCGTCCCGGATTCGGGCTGGAACAGCAGCAGGAGGAGGTCCTCGGCCAGTGTCGGGGCTTCGTCGTTTCGGTCGAGTGGCAACGTCGTCATGGTTCTGAGTTCCTGTCTGTCAGAGGATTCGGCGCGCCTTAGCCGCAGACCACCCTGGGGATGGGGTCATAGATCACGGTGTGGGACTCGGTTCTCGTCGGTCCGCCGGTGACCTCGCGCAGGGTGCGCGTGTCGGTGATGGTGAATCCTGGTGCGCCGCCGCTGGCACTGCAGGCTTCGCCGGCGGGGATCGTGATCGTCTGAGGCGACGTGGGTCGACTTCGTGGACTCTGCGAGGACGTCACCTCATAACGTTTGATGCCCACCAGGCGCACCGTGACGGCGCTGGGCGTCCAGTCGGTTTGTATCTGCACCGACGTCGGCCCGTCGTTGCGGAATTTGACATCCAACACATCCCCGAACACGGTGGCTTCCCGACCGGGCGGGTAACGGCTGATGTAGTAGCTGTGCTCGTGATGTTCGATGTCCTCCATGCCGGCAAAGTAGGCGGCGTTGAACAACGTGGTGGCCACCTGGGACACGCCACCACCGACACCGCGGGCGGGTCGGCCGTTCTCGATGATGCCGGCCTCGACATAACCGGCGGCGGCGTTGCGCGGATTGGTGGCGGCATTCAGGCTGAACGTTTCCCCGGGCCGGACGACCATGCCGTCGATCTGTTCGGCGGCGCGGCGGATGTTCCTGCCCGAATCGCTGGAGAACCCACCTGTCTGGAACTCACCGATGGTCTGCACAGGACCCAGTTGTTCGAGCGCTTCGAAGGTCAATGAGGGACTCTCGTCGACGTACACCGCGGCGATCTCACGGTTGTCGGTATCGCGGAGAACCGACAGCAGGTCTTCCAATGTGGCGTCGTAGTCCAGCCGCCGGCCGTCCTGCGCCGGTACCTTGGCCGGCGGGGTGGCGGCGAAATCGATGTCGGCGTCGCGTTTCGGGATCTCCGAGGCCGCGAGTTGGGGACGTAACTCGTCGACGATGAGCCTCTCGTTGATCTCCGGCACCAGACGCCCCTGTGCGGGCCGGAAACTGAGCGCCGCTGCGATGACGTCCTCGGTGATGACGCCCCGGACGCCGCTGTCACCGTCGACGATGACGGGCTCGGACACTGCCGGGGCGGCGATACTGTCAGCGGCCACCGCGACATCGGCGGCGGTGGTGTCTGGCGCAATCTCCACCATCGGCAGCTCGAGGGTTTCTCCGCTAGCCCAATGTCGGCTGAAAACCTCAGCGGCAGAGGTGATGTCGAGGCGTTGTCCGGATTCGGGATCTGAGGTCCGGGGACGTCCGTCGACGAACGTGACGGAGCCTTCCACCGGGTCCTCGGCGACCTGGGAGCCGAGTTCTTCCAGCGTTGCGACAAGTGCGGGCTCGTCCACGGAGGCCACCACGTCAATCGGGGTCTCCACGAAGAACGACGTGATCCGGGTGAGCGGGTTCAGCGGTTGCCCACCGGCTGAATCGACGGTGGCCTGCAGGTCCGCGGTCACATCAACCGCGCGGGGGTCCACGGTGGTTTCCAGTGCTCCGAGTGTGACTGGAACGGGAAGTTCCTGACGCGGAGTGATCTCTCGGCGCAGGCGCTGCTCGGCCTCGTCCGGGGTCAACCCGCCGAGCGACACCCCGGCTGCGGTGACGCCTCTGGGCACCTTGGACGAGGTGATCATCAGATCGGCGATGTAGACCAAAGCCAGCGCTGCCAACGGAAGTCCGATCGCCAGGAGTCGTCGACGTCGCCGAGACCCGCCGGGATCCATGCGCTCATCGTCAGACATCGACGTATAAACCGCACATCGTCAGGCCGATATTCCCGCGATGATGCTGAACCCATCCACGACACGAGCGTAGCGCCAGTGGCGGAGAATGCCGTTGCCGTCGGCCAGGTTTGAAAAGCACGAACCACGGCCCAGCGTGGAGTCAGAACGCCGCCGAACGGCTGCTTCGATACTCTCGGTGAGGTGCTCGACGCTCACGCACCCACAGGCGGCCGTCGATGGCCACGGATCCTCGCCGCTGTCGTCGCGGTACTGGTGGTGGCGCTGGGGTCGCTGACCGCGGCCGCGCAGTACGGCCTGCCGTGGTGGATGGGCCACGGCGACGTCAACCACACCTACCAAGGCCTGCGTTATCAGGTTCATGTCCCGCCGCAGCATGACGGCCGGGCCCAGCTGCCGGTGATCATGGCGATCCACGGGTGTGCAATGACCGGATTCGGTTGGAACAGCATGAAGGCCACCACGCAGTTCAACGCCCTGGCCGACCGCGAGGGTTTCATCGTGGTCTACCCCACGCAGCGGATGTTTCGCGACAAGCTCAACTGCTGGCGCTCCGGCGATCCGCGTGAGCAACAGCGCCACACCGGAGAACCCGCGCTGCTGGCCGGCGTGGCGCATCAGGTCATCGAGCGCTACAACGCCGATCCCGCCCGCGTGCACGTGGTGGGCGCGTCCTCCGGCGCGGGAACCGCGGTGATCCTGGCGGCGACGTATCCGGACGTGTTCGCCACCGCCACCTCGGTGGCCGGGGGTGAGTACGGCCTGAACCAGGTGAATCCGGACGATCCGGACGCCACGCCACCGGAGTACACCGCCCGCCAGGCGTGGGCGCAGATGGGCAACCGCGCCCGGCGGGTGCCACTGCTCGTCGTCCAGGGCTCGGCGGACACCGTGGTGCCGCCGACGGTGGCCGCCAGGCTGGTCCAGCACTGGTCGGCCGTCGGCGATCTGGTGGACGACGGGGAACTCAACAAGAGCCTCGGTTGGCAGCGGCGGGAAACGAGGGTTCCTGCGGCGCCCGGCCGCCACCCGTACACGCACACCACGTACTCGCCTGAGGGCGTGACAGCCTCAGCCATCGAGCTGTATCTCGTTCACGGTATGGGGCATGCCTATTCCGGACCCACCTCGGTGGGTCTTTTCACGGACCGGGCCGGACCCGACGTCAGCTCACTCGTCTGGGATTTCGCCCAGAAGCACCCGCGGCGGGACTCGAGCGAGGGCTGACCGCGGCGCGCAGCATGTGGGCGAGGCGGATCTGCCTCAGGTTGCCGCGGTAATCGATTGTGGTGCAGTGCGTTCCATCATCATCGTCGCAGCGATGTCCGCGCGTCCCGACGTGGAGTCTGGAACCAGAACCACAAAGAATTGCATTCGATGCTTGCAAATAGGATGCAATCGGATTAGCTTCGTCGAAGGCGCAGCATCCGGCGACGCCTGCACTGCGTGCCCGTGACGGGGCAGCGGCTCCGACGGCGGCAGGAGGTCACCGGTGACGACAGAGCAATCCGATCTCGCCTCAGCTCGAGGCTCGAAGCCGGGGTTCCGGCAGATGCTTCGCCGGCGCGAGCTGGACTACTACCCGGTCGGAGCCGAGCGGCGAAAACGATTGGCGCTGGCCATGGCATGCGCCGTCGTCCTGTATTACCAGCAGTACATCTTCGGTGCCACCTCGGCGTTGACCAATCGCGAACTCGGCATGTCGGTCGGCTTCCTGACGGCGATCCTGGTGATCGGCAACGTGTTGGGGGCTTTCGGGAGTCTGCTCTCGGGCGTGGTGGAACGCTTCGGGCGCGCCAGTGTCGTCGTGTACGGGCTGCTGGTTCTGAGTGTGATCACGGCCATCGGTATGCCGCTGGCGACCAACAAGTGGATGTTCCTGGGTATCGCCTGCGTCACGTGCGTCATCGAAGGGATGGCCCTGGTGGCCGCGCCCGGGATCATCCGTGACTTCAGTCCCCAGTCGGGACGCGGGCGCGCGATGGCGCTCTGGGTGGTCGGGCCGGCAGCGGGCTCTCTGCTGGCGTCAGGGGTCGCTGCGCTGACGTTGGAGCGCCTCCAGACGTGGCGTAGCCAGTTCATCATCGCGGGCATCGTGGGCGGTGTGCTCGCCGTCATCGCGGTGCGGTACCTGCGCGAACTGAGCGCGGACTTGCGAGAGCAGGCCGCGGCGTCGGAAGAGGACAAGGAACTGCTCGAGGCACGGGTGGCGGCGGGGACGTTCCAGGCGCAGTCCGCCCCGCGATGGCGCAGCGTGATGACCGTCGCCATCCTGCTGCCCGTGATCGGCTTCCCGTTGATGCTCATCTATTACCACACCGTGATCACCTTGGCGCCCATCCTGTTTGCCACCGCGTTCGGACTCGACTCGGTGTTCGCCAATGCCTTGGTGTCGGCAAGCTGGGCGTTTTTTGTGATCGCCGCGTTTGTCGGCGGTTTCGTGGCCGACCGATACCTGGTCCGCAAGCCGTGGATCCTGTTGGGTGCGGTGTTGTGCACCGCCGTGCAGGTGTCGCTGATCTTCCTGATCGGCAGTGACGCCGGGGTTCTGGCGCTCGGCACGGCGATGGCGCTGCTGGGAATAGGCTGGGGTCTTTTCCAGGTCCCGTGGTTTGCGGCATTCACCGAGACCGTCGAGGCGCGTGACCCGGCCCTGGTGGGTAAAGCACTGGCGGTCTGGGGCTGGACCCTTCGCATCGTGGCCACCATCTGCTTCGGAGCGGTCTCCTTCGTCGTGCCTGCGGCAGACAAGGTGATCAACGGTGACCTGTCCGCCGTCACCGCCGCACACACGCAATGGCAGTTCTGGCTTGTGATTTCGACGATCGGCGGTCTGCTGAGCGCTGCCACCATCCCGCTGATGGCCGGCAGGTGGCGCACCAGCGATGCACGTCGGGACGTGCAGCGCCAGGCCATCGGCCGCGACGAGGAACTGGCGCAGCTGCGTGCCGCGCCACAGGCGACGACACGGGCGCCCTGAACGCCAGACGCGGAAAGTCGATCATCAGAACGAAAGGCATTGGAGAATGCGCGCACTGGTCGTGGATCGGGAGGCGCCCCGCGGGGTTCGGGTCGAATCGGTGCCGGACCCGGAGACCGCACCCCATCAGGCGCTGGTCAGGGTCAAGGCGGCATCACTGAATTTCGGTGAGATCGCGATGGTGGGCGGGGTGCTACCTCCCGGCATCGAGCGCCCCGCCGAGGGCACCGTGCTCGGCGTGGATGCTGCCGGGGTCGTCGAGCGAGCCGCCGCGGGCGGCAGCGGACCACCGGAGGGCACGCCCGTGGTGACGTTCGCATTCGGTGGGGCATGGGCGCAGCTTCGTGCCGTGGACACCGATTCCATCGGGGTGCTGCCCTCCGGTGCCGATCTGATCGCGGCGGCCACGGTGCCCGGTGCAGGCCTGACCGCATTGCGGGCACTGCGCCGGGCCGGGGTGGGTTCCGGTGACCGGGTTCTCGTCACCGGGGCAACCGGCGGTGTCGGTCGGTTCGCGATTCAGTTGGCGCACAACGAGGGTGCTCATGTCATCGCATCGACGTCGCGCCCCGAGGTGCACGGGGAACAGCTCCGTGCGCTGGGCGCCGCGGAGGTGGTCGCGACTCCTGTGGCCGCCGACGGACCCTGGAACGCGGTGCTGGACATGGTCGGCGGCGACCAATTGGTCGAGGCGTTCCGCCGCCTCGCCCCCGGCGGCACGCTGGTTGCTGTCGGCCATTCCGCGGAGCAGGCCGAGTCTTTCGCGTTCGGCGATCTCTTCGGTGACGGCCGGCGCCATGACCGCTCACTGGTGACATTCCACCTGTCCGGGTGCGACGGGTTGGGCCCTGACCTCGGCCGGCTGGCCGAAGAGGTCGCAGACGGTCGGGTCGACCCGGGTGTGTCATGGACGGGCGACTGGTCGAGCATCGATGCCGCCATCGACCTCCTGCTGGGACGGCGATTGCACGGCAAGGCGGTGATCACCATTGACTGACCATGAAGCCCCCGCCCGGCTCTCGGTGAACATACCCACCTCTGGCATCGTTCTCGACGCCGTCATCGCAGGACCCGAACAAGGCCCACTTGCCGTGTTGCTGCACGGCTTTCCGCAGAACAACTCCGAGTGGTCCGACGTCACCGCACTGCTGAACGCCGCAGGCATCCGCACTGTCGCGCCCAACCTGCGCGGCTACTCTCCGGGGGCCCGGCCGAAAGATGTTGCAGCCTATCGTGCTGACACGCTGGCCGGGGACGTGATCGGCCTGCTCGATGCGCTGGATGAGCCGAATTGCCACCTGGTCGCCCATGATTGGGGAGCCACCGTCGGGTGGTTCGCCGCCGGTCTCCACCCGACGCGCATCACTACCTATACTGCCCTGTCGATCCCACATCCGCTGGCCTACGCACGGGCGCTGCGCAACGACCCGGAACAACGTGAGCGCTCAGCGTATCTCGGGCTGTACCGTCAGGTGGGCGTCGAGAAGCGCCTGCTCGACAACGGGGCGGCCGAACTGCGCACGATGTTCGACGACTCCCGATTGACAGCCGCCGCCATCGACTCCTACATCGAACCGATGCTGGCCGATCCCGGGCTGCTCGTGCATGCGCTGAAGTACTACCAGGCGATGGCGCTGACCAAACCGACCGAACTGGCCGACATCACGATTCCCACGACGTACCTGTGGAGTGCGGACGACTTCGCGGTGGGCCGTGCCGCGGCACTGGGATGCGCCGCGTTGTGCCGGGCTGACTACCGCTTCAGGGAACTCCGCGGTGTCAGCCACTGGATGCCCGACGAGGCACCGCACGACGTCGCCGGGGAGATCGAGTACCGAATCAGGAGTGGACAGCCGTGACCGACGCACATCCAGCAGCGCACCTGCGAAGTGGCATGCAGGCCTCGCCACTGACTCTCACCGCCTTGGTGCATTCACTGTACGAGCGCACGGGCCGGGCGGAAATCATGACCTGCCGCAACGACAGCGGCGACGTCGAGCGGGTGACCCATCGCGATCTGGGCCGGCAGGTCGGCCGGCTCGCCAACTTCCTGGCCGCTCTCGACATCGGGCGGGGGCGCGGTGTGGCCACACTCCTGTGGAACACCGTCGAACACCTCGAGCTTTATGTCGCGGTACCCGCCATGGGTGCGGTGTTGCACACTCTCAACCCCCGGATGAACGCCGCCCAGTTGGCCTTCGTGATCGACGAGGCCGGCGATGACGTGCTGGTGTGCGACAGCGAGTTCGCGCAGCTGGTGCTCGAGGTGCTGCGGTTGTCGAAGCACGTCCACACCGTCGTGTTCGTCGGGGCGGAGGTCGCTGACGAGGTGCTCGACTCACTGCACCGATCTGGTCGGACAACGGCCGGTTACCGAGATCAATTGTCTTCTTGTGACGATGATTTCGCATGGCCTCGACTCGAGGAGAACACTGCGGCGTCCATCTGCTACACCAGCGGCACGACCGGTGATCCGAAGGGTGTCGTCTACAGCCACCGGTCGATCTACCTGCATGCGTTGGCGTCCTGCACGGCCAATTCGGTCGGTATCTCGTCGCGTGATGTGGTGATGCCGTTGGTGCCGATGTTCCATGTCAATGCGTGGGGCCTGCCCTACGCAGCGCTGATGGCGGGCGCGGCGCTGGTCCTGCCGGGCCGGTTCGTGCGGCCACGGACCATCGCCGAACTCGTGACCCGGTGTTCGCCCACGGTATCCGGTGCGGTGCCGACGGTCTGGACCGATCTGCTGGCATGGCTTCGCGAGCACCCCGGCTATCAGCTGGGGTCGTTGCGTCGTGCGCTCTGTGGGGGAGCGTCGGCCGCCCAGGCGCTCGTCGACGCATACCACGACGAATGGGGCGTCTCGCTGACGTGCGCGTGGGGGATGACCGAGACCTCGCCGATCGTGGCGATCGCCGACCCGCCGGGGGACAAGCGACCCACCAACGATGTCGGGCGGGTGAGCTTCGGCATCCGCGCCCGCGTGGTGGAGGAGTCCGGCACGGTGTTGCCCAGCGACGGCCACGCGGTCGGTGAACTCGAGGTCAGCGGTCCCTGGATCGCCGGCCGGTATCTCGGTGGGCGCGGCGGCGACAGCTTCCGCCGGGATGCACAGGGCGGTGAGTGGCTGCGCACCGGTGACCTCGCGACCATCGACGGTGAGGCGCGCGTCGTCATCACCGATCGGTTGAAAGACGTGATCAAGTCGGGCGGGGAGTGGATCAGCTCCGCCGCGCTGGAATCAGAGCTGTGTGCCCATCCCGCGGTGGCCGAGGCGGCGGTGATCGGTGTGCCGCACGACCGTTGGGACGAGCGCCCGATTGCCCTGGTGGTCGCGCAACAATCCCGCAGCATCTCCTCGGACGAGCTCCGCGAGTGGCTGGCCGACCGGGTACCTCGATGGTGGATTCCGGAGCGGGTCATTTCGGTTGCCGCACTGCAACGTACGAGCACCGGAAAAATCGACAAACGAAGTCTGCGCCGGCAGTACTCGCATGCGCCCGAGGTGCAGGTGTGACGGGGCCGGACAGCGCGCTGAAGGCGCGCCCGGATCTACACGGCTCGTTCGGGATGTGCGCGTCCACGCACTGGATCGGCACGGCCACAGCGCAATCGGTGCTGGAGCGCGGCGGTAATGCCTTCGACGCCGCGGTGGCGGCGGCGTTCGTGCTGCACATCGTGGAACCGCACCTCAACGGACCCGGCGGTGACCTGGTGGCCCTGGTTGCGGGCGCCGGCGAGCGTCCCGCAGTGCTCGCCGGGCAGGGCCCGGCACCTGAGCGAGCGACCATCGAACACTTCACCTCCCTCGGGCTCGGCCTGGTGCCCGGCGCCGGGGCATTGGCCGCCGCGGTGCCGGGCGCCGTCGACGCCTGGCTGCTGTTGCTGCGCGACAAGGGCACGTGGCGGCTGGGTGAGGTGCTCGAGTACGCCATCCACTATGCCGCTCATGGGCACCGGATCAGCGCCGCGGCGGCCGGGGTGATCAGCACTGTCACCTCGTTGTTCAGCGACCACTGGCCCACCTCGGCGCAGTGCTGGCTGCCCGACGGCAGGCCGCCGGCGCCGGACCAGGTGGTGGTGAACACCGACTACGCGGTGACGTTGCGCCGGTTGGTGGCCGCCGCGGTGGGCGTGGACCGGGAGGACGAGATCGAGGCCGCCCGGAGAACCTGGCGCAGCGGCTTCGTGGCCGAGGCCATCGAGCGATTCGTCGAGACGACGCCCCATCGGCACTCCAGCGGGGGAGATCATCACGGGGTGCTGCGGACCGCTGACATGGCCAGGTTCCGCGCCACGTGGGAGCCTCCGGTGTCGAACGTCTTCCGCGGGGTAACGGTTTTCAAAGCCGGACCGTGGAGCCAGGGCCCCGTGCTGCTGCAAGCACTGGAAATCCTTGCGGGCTTCGATGATTGCGAGCTCGACCTCGATACTGCGCGCGGAGTTCACCACACCGTCGAGGCCATGAAACTGGCCATGGCCGATCGGGACGCCTACTACGGCAGCGCGGTGGCCTCCGATGTGCTGCCGACCCTGCTGTCGTCCGACTACGGGCGGCATCGACGGCTGCTGATCACCGACACCGCCTCACAAGTCTCGAGGCCGGGGGAGATCGGCGTTCCGGCATACCTCCCGCCGCTTCGAGTCGACGGTGCCGACACCTCAGCCAGCGCGCTGGGCGTCGGAGAACCCACCGTGGAACTGTCGGGCAGCACCCGCGGAGACACGTGCCACATCGACGTTGTCGATCAGTGGGGCAACATGATCTCGGCGACGCCGTCCGGAGGATGGCTGCAATCTTCCCCCACGGTCGCCGGTCTCGGTTTCTGCCTGGGCACCAGACTGCAGATGACGTGGCTCGACCCGGCCAGCCCTTCGGCGCTCCGGCCGGGTGCACGACCGCGAACCACCCTGAGCCCCACCCTGCTCGGCACGGCGGATCAGGTGATCACCGCACTGGGGACGCCCGGTGGCGACCAGCAGGACCAATGGCAGCTGTGTTATCTGCTGCGCACGCTGGTCGGATCGGCCAGTCCCCAGGAGGCCATCGAGGCGCCCACCTTCCACACCACGAGCTTCGCGCAGAGCTTCTGGCCACGCACCTGGACGCCGGGCGGGTTGGTGATCGAGGACCGGGCCGGCGACGACGTGATCACCGACCTGTCTGCCCGTGGCCACGTGGTGACCCGGGCCGGCAGTTGGACCCTGGGCAGACTCAGTGCCGTGGGTAGGCAACCGCGGGACGCACAATTGTGGGCGGCCGCCAACCCCAGGGGCGCGCAGGGTTATGCCGCCGGCCGGTGACCAAGAACTTCTCACCCATATCCGAAGGAGCACACCATGACCGAGTCCACCACTTCCGCCGAGTTCCCACCCACCCCCGGGGACACCCTCATCTTCGAGAACGACCGGGTCCGCGTCTGGACGATGACCCTCCCGCCCAACGGCATGTTCGATTTCCACCAGCACTACCACGATCACATCGTGATCTGGCCGGACGCCGGCCGAGCCGAGGCACAGGAACTCGGTGATCCCGAGTGGTCGATCAGCCAGACGGCCGAGCGCGGGTTCGTGTTGTTCAAGACAGTCGGTCACAACGAGCCGCTGACGCCGCACCGCATCCGCAACCTCGAGGACCACGAGGTCACCCACTACATCATCGAACTCATCAGCGAGCCCTCGCCGAGCCCCACCGCCCTGCCGTCGGTGACCAATGACCGCGGTCGCCAGATCGACCGCCGCTCCGAATGAATGGCACCGTGACGCGTTCCTCGGCCCACACGGTCGCGATCGCCGGAGCAGCCGGCGGCATCGGTCGTGCCCTCGCGCAGGTGTTGCACCGCCGCGGTGCCGATCTGGTGCTCGGGGATCGTGATCGGAGTGTGCTGCAGACTGTCCGGGCGGAACTCAACGGTGGGAACGGCCGCGTGGAGACCACCGAACTCGATGTCACGTCGACCACCTCCACCGCGGAATTCATCGGGGCTGCAGGCGCTTTGGGCGGGGGCCTGCGCCACCTCGTGGTGGCCTCCGGGGTGTATCCCGAACACGACGTCGCGACCATCACCGACAGCCAATGGCGGCAGACGATGGCGGTGAATCTCGATGGCACCCTGCATCTGGTCCGCGACGCCATCCCGGCACTGAAGCCAGACGGGTCCATCGTGCTGGTGGCATCGATGGCGGCGCACCGCGGCAGCAGGCAGCACGCGGCCTATGCGGCTTCCAAAGGCGCACTGGTGGCGTTCGCGCGAAGCCTCGCATGGGAGCTGGCCCCGCAGGTGCGGGTCAACGTGGTCTCGCCGGGAATCATCGAAACCGCCATGACGGCGCCGCTGATCGCGGCGGAAGGGCAGCATCTGCTGCGCGCAACCCCGCTCGGACGTTTCGGCCGGCCGGCTGAGGTGGCCTCCGTCATCGCCTTCCTCTGCAGTGAGGACGCCGCGTTCGTGACCGGGGAGGTCATCCATGTCAACGGTGGGCTGCACATGGGCTGACCTCCGAGGCCGGGGGTGCAACGCGAAGAAAGGTGGGAACCGTGGCCGTCTGCCGGGTACAGATCCGGTACGCCGATCTCGATACACAGGGGCACGTCAACAACACGGCTCAACTGCAGTACGTAGAGGTCGCCAGGACCCGGGGCTACGTGGACGCGGGACTGTCCTGGCGGCCCATGCAGGTTGTTCGCAGCAATCAGATCGAGTACCTGCGGCCGATTCCGGTGACCGCGGATTCCGTGGACGTCGATCTCCAGGTGGCCGCGGTCGGGCGCACCTCGCACACCGTGACGTTCACGATCCGGGACATTGCGGGCACTGTTTTCTCCACGGGCCGGTGCGTGGTGGTCACGGTCGACGAGCACGGCCGCGCCGCACCCATCCCGGACGCCCTGCGGCGCTCACTCCTGCAGGCGCACGCAGATTCGGGCTCCTGACAGTGAGTTCCTAGGTGCGAACCTGGTGATGTTCCTCGGCCCAGCGCACGGTCGATTCGATGGAGTTGCGGACATGCTCGGTCATCGCGGTCCGTGCGGTATCAGCGTCGTGCTCGCTGATGGCGCGCCCGATTTCGCGATGCTCCTTGACGTTTCGCTCCAACAGTCTGACGCTGTTGGCGTAGGCGACATAGGAGGTGTTGCTCGGGAGTTTGCCGTGGATGAGTTGCAACGTCTCGGCCAGATTCCGGTTGCCGGCGGCCTGCAGGATGATGCTGTGGAACGCCTCGTTGGCTTCCGCCCACCGTTGGGCATCGCCGCGCGACCGGCCCGACGATCTGTCCTTCGGTGAGCGGGCGGCTATCCGCGCGGCGATCTTCTCGTAGTCCTCGAGGGACGCGAGCATGGTCTCGGCCTGCAGGTCCGTGATCCTCTCGGCCGCGAGTTCGGCGGCCAGCCCCTCGAGGGTGGCACGGACGTCACCGAGCTCGCGGATATCGCGTGCAGACAGTCCGTTGACCTGTGCGCCTCGATTACGCTCGATGGTCACGATCCCGCGCGACGCCAACACCAGGAGTGCTTCGCGGACCGGGGTGCGGCTGGTTCCGTATTCTTCGGCGAGCGCGCCGTGCCGCAGCCAGGAGCCGACCTCGATCTCGCCGGTGAGAATACGATGCTGAAGCGACGAGACGATGTGGTCGGCAGCTGGCCTGTCTGTCTCGCTGGTCATGACGCTCATTCCTTGTGAACCTGCACTCCGGTCGAACCTGATTGCATTTTATGGGCAAGATGTCGAATGCGGTCAACGCATCGCCCAGAGAGCTAGCGGTGTTGACCGGGTGCCACGAAACCGTAAGCGGTGCTGCAGCGGTCGAGGAAGGGTGCATACGGGTAGGCCGGTGGGCGGACTGCCGCCGTTGCGATGATGCCCTGCCGCCGCCAATGCTCTTTGCGGATGGCGATGCTGGTCTTTGCCTGAACCTCGAAATTGATCAGCGGCGCGATCCCGGCCATGGCGGTTCGGGCCCCCGCGGCGTTGCCGGCCGACCACTGGGTCAGCGCCTCACGTACCACTTCCGGCCGCGAGATGCCGCAAGCCACCGAGGTGGCGCCGCATTCGAGTTCGTCGATCAGGCTCAGGCCGCCGAGCCCGGCCATGCACGGTGCCCCGGTATTCTCCGTGAGGTGATGGATCCGCCAGAAAGTCGGCGGCGCTTCGCATTTAATTGCAGTGATGAACGGCATTCCGCGGACCGCCGATTCGAGTTCGGTGATCTCGATGGTGACACCGCTGGCGGCGGGATAATCCTGTATCACCAGCGAAACGCCGGTGTGCTCATGGATTTCGCTCCATTGCGCGCGCAGTGTTCCCGAATCGGGCTCGGTCACGGGGATCAGGACCGCTACCTCCCGGCCGCCGCCGATGCGGGACACCTGCTCCGCTTCGCGCAACCGGTCGCGGTGCGTAGGCCCGTTGAGCCCGACGCACAGCGGGAGATCTCCTGAGGCGGCCGCGATGGTCTCCAGCGCAGCGGCGCGCTCGCGGGCCGACAGTGAATGCGGTTCGGCGATGACTCCCATGGCCACGAGCCCGGTCACGCCGCGGCGGATGAGTTCTGCCACGAGTGCGGCCAGCGAGTCGTGATCGATTCTCTGCCCGTCCGGTGTGAACGGAGTCGGCAGCATGCCCCAGATATCGACGGCTGTCATCGCGCCGCCGCGTATCGGTGTCCGATCACGGTGACGGCTGCTGTGAGCGCCGCCGCTACGGCGAGACTGGTCGCCACACCGAATCGAAGCAGGACCGCGCCAGCGCAAGCGCCGAGGAGAATCATTGCCACCGAGGCGATTCGACGCTTCCACAGGTCCTTGGCGGAGTCGGGGTGTCTGAAGTCGGCGGCGAGCCCGGTCAGAGCGGACGTCACCACCACTGTCGTGACATCTTTGACCCCGACGTGGCGTGCGCCCGCGGCCTGCAATCCCAGGGCGGCCGCCAGGAACCCCGCGGCGATCATCGCCGTCGGCTGCGCCGTCACCTCGGAGAGCGCCGACCAGACAGCGACCGCCGCCAGCATCGCGGCGACCGTCGCGAACAGTGCGCTCACCGGGGGAGGCCAGCCTTCGGGATGACGGCGCACGATGCGGCCGCCGATCCCGGCGGCAGCGACAAACGTGACCAAGGCGATGAGGGGCCCGGCGATCGGCAGACCGTCGGCTTGGCCGATCGCCATCCCGAGGATGATGACATTGCCCGTCATGTTGCCGACGAAAACCCGGTCCAAGGCGAGGAAACCCACGGCGTCGCAGAGCCCGGCGGAGAACGTCAGCACCAACATGGTCGCGGGTAAGGGGATGCGCATCGGTTCAGTCGATCGTGATCACGGCTTTGCCGCTGAGGCGGCGCCCCAGTAGCGCGTCGATCGCCTGATCGACGTCTCGCCAGGACTGTTGCCAGGTCACGCGGGGGTCGAGGCTGCCGTCGTGGACCTTGCCCGCAAGCCAGGAGAGCCCTTGGCCCAAGTCGGTGCAGCCGGTCAGGTGAAACGACGTTATCGACCGGTTGTGTCGGCCGCCGTCACCGAAAAGATCGCCGAAGGCGAAGGATTCGCCGACGTCGGAGGAATGTCCGACGGCCACCAGGGTGCCGTTCTGCGCGAGCTTGCGGTAGGCCGCCACCAACTGCGGGCCACCCACCATGTCCAGCACACAATCCACCGGCACGGTCACCGACTCGGGCCCGGCAACGACCTGGTCTGCGCCGATGGCGCGTAGGGCCGCCTCGTGACGCTGTACGTTCGTGGTCGAGGCGATGACCTGTGCGCCGGCCATCTTGGCGAGCTGGATGGCGAAACCCGAGACGCCGCCACTGGCGCCCGTGATCAGCACCGTGGACCCCAGCCCCGCTCCGGCGCGCTGGAGCGCGCGTAGCGCGGTGAGTCCGGCCACCGGGATCGCACTGGCCTTCACGGTATCGGCGTCGGCGGGCAGGACCCCCAGGGAATCGGTCGACACAGCCCGCAGTTCGGCCCAGCCACCACCGGGCCCGAAACAGACGACCGGGGTGCCGATCTTGGGGCCGGAGCCGTCCGCGGCTTCCTGCACGACGTGGCCGGCGGTGTCGAATCCCAGCACAAGCCCGTCTGCCGGCCGCTCGATTCCCGAGCCCGGCTTCAGTCCACCCGCGACGGTCGCCACTTCGCCATAGTTCAAGGCAGCTGCGGTGACCCGGATGAGCACCTGGTCGGGCAGCGGCACCGGATCCTCGTGCTCACCGAGTCGGAGTCCTCGGGGGGCCTTCGAGTCGGTCAACAGTGCCTTCATATGTGTACCTCCGTGTCTGGGGCGGGGCAGAGCGGTCTTCGGACGTACGCTAACAGTTCGTCATGCAATAGAGCAAAAATAGGATGCAATTTTTGGAGGCAACATGCCTGTTCGGGACCGGTGCGCGGGGATCGATGGAGTTGGTCGTATTGCATCCGATCTTTACGGCCTTGCATCTGTCGGATACGCTGGCGCTACCCGACCTGTGCCGTGGGCGATCGTTTGGCCCGGGCGCCCCGCGGATCGCCCCGGCGGGAGTTCCCGGCTTCAAAAACGATGAGTGCCACGAGCATTCGCTGCGAAAGGGATCTGATCATGTCTTCGTTCGAGTCCAAGGTGGCTCTCGTCACCGGCGCCGGCCGCGGAATGGGCCGCGAGATCGCCCTCGAGTTCGCTCGTCGAGGTGGTGATCTGATCATCTGCGATATCGGACACGACCTCCCGTCCATCCCATACCCGCTGTCCACCGAGGCCGAGCTGTTGGAGACCAAGGAACTGGTGGAACAACTGGGACGGCGATGTGTCGCCCAGCTCGCCGACGTCCGAGACCAGGCTGCTCTTGACGCGCTGGTGGCCGCAGGAGTCCAGGCGTTCGGCCGTATCGACGTTCTTGCGGCGAACGCCGGGGTGTACGACTGGTCGCCGCACCCACTCTGGGAGACCTCGGATGAAGCCTGGAATATCCAGATCGGGGTCTGCCTCGAGGGAGTGTGGCGCAGCGCGAAAGCAGTGGCACCGCAGATGATCAGCCAAGGGCGCGGCGGCGCGATGGTGTTCACCTCGTCCAATGTCGGCGCGGAAGGCGCCAAGTTCTCGGCACCGTATGTCGCCGCCAAACACGGCGTGATCGGGCTCATGCGGACCGCTGCGCTCGAGCTGGGGGAGAAGGGCATCCGGGTCAACGCCGTGCTGCCCAGCACCACCGACACCAAGATCAACGATCATCCCGCTGGATGGCGCACTGCCAGCGGCAAACCCGACGGCGGCCGGGAGGACTATCTGCACGCAGTCCATCAGTGGAACGTGCTTCCCAACACCACCGCGCTTCCGCCGCAGGCAACCGCGCAAGCGGTTGTGTGGTTGGCCTCGGACGCCGCAAGCCACATCACCGGGGTCGGATTACCGGTCGACGCAGGGCATCTGGCCTTGCCCGGTTTCAATCCCTGGCCGATCCGCGACTGAACCCACAAGATCCAGAACTGAGGAGTCCCTCACCGTGACCGACAATCGCACCGGCCCGTTCTGGGCCGACAATCCCTTCTGGTCGTCGCTGCTGCTTCGGCTCAGCGCACTGTCCTATCGGCGCGGCGCCGACCTGACCGAAGTCTCAGCCATCGCGTCGACCATCGAGTCGGGCGACAAGGAGCAGTGGTACCGGGCTTTCACCGCGGCGGCCGAGCGATTGGAGGCGGCGGCGTCTGATCGGGACCGACCCACCCTGGCACGGCGCGACGTGCTCTGGCGCGCAACGATGTACCACCGTTACGCCGGCGCACTGCTGTCTCCGCTGGACCCGCGCGCAAGCGAGGCTGTGGCAGCGCGGCGACGAGCGTTCGGAGAAGCGGCGGCGCTGCACCCGCCCGGTATCGAACCCGTCGAAGTGCCCTACAGCGGCAACCTCCTTCCGGGCTGGCTGTGTGCCGGCGATCGTCGAGACGTGCAACAGCCTGCGCCCCTCGTCATCGTGGTGGGGGGTACCGACGGCTCGGCCGAGGAGATGTACTTCGCCGTCGGCAGCGCGCTCACCGAGCAGGGCTACACGGTCTTGACCTTTGACGGCCCCGGCCAAGGTGAAGCGCTGCGGCGCGGGATAACCGCCCAGCCTGATTTCGAGTCCGTCATCTCGGCGGTCATTGATCATGTGGCGGCCCGGCCGGACATCGATGAAACCCGGATCGGACTGGTGGGGCACAGCCTCGGCGGGTTGTATGCGCTGCGCGCTGCCGCGTTCGAACCACGCTTGCGCTCCACGGTCATCAGTAGCGCGCCCGAGGCGCTCCATGAAATCTTCACCGGCCCGGACGTGGTCTCGGAATCGGAAGATCCCGTGCTGAACTTCCTGCAGACCATGTTTCTGGCTGTCACCGGATCGGGCACGGTTCCGCAGGCAGTCGATCGGCTCACGGAGTTCCAGTTGGGCGAGCTGCCAAGCAAAATCGACGGCCCGCTGCTGGCTCTCTACGGGGGTGACGACGGGATGGTCGATGTCGGCGTCGGGGAACGACTGATCGCCGAGGCCGCTTCGAGCGACAAACGTCTGGTGGTCTATCCCTCCGGAGCGCCGGGAAGCTACCACTGCCAACAGGATTCACCGGCCGCAGCCGAGCTCGAGGTCAGCTCCTGGATCCACCGGACCGTGTAGACCGCGCAAACGGTATACGGTTGGGCGCAAGGGGCTTCGGCGCGAAGCGCGAAAAGCGCCCTCGCAGCTGACGTCAGCGCACTCCGTAGAACGCGAGTTGCAGAACCGCGTCGATGTGCTTGGGTTCGATGGGCATTCCATGCAACAGTCGGTACTCGATGAACCCGTAAAGTACGTCGCGCAGCGTCACCACGTCGGCGTCCGCCCGGATCTCACCCCGGTCTTGAGCCAGGGCGGCCCGCGCGCTGAACTGCGTGATGCTGGGTTCGATGATCTGGTCGAAGACGGCTTGCATCAGATCGGGGTCGGACTGGCAGGCGGCCACCAGCCCCTGATAGGCCGGTCCGAAGCCGGTCATGGTGACGACCTCGAGGATTTCGTTCAACTGGGTCCTCAAGTCGGCGATGATGTCGCCGGTGTCGGGGAATGCGACCACGGGATCCAGGCTCTGGATCGCGGCTTCGAGGATCACTGCGCCTTTGGAGGGCCACCAGCGGTAGATCGTCTGCTTGCCCACGCATGCCCGCCGAGCGATCGCCTCGATGGAGACATTCTCATACCCGACCTCGCCGATCAGCGAGATGCACGCCTCGAGGATGGCGCGACGTGAGTGCTCGTTGCGCCGTCCCGGGTCCGGCGGGTTGGCAGGCATGCGAAAACCCTAGGAGATGCCACCACGCAATCCAAGCGACGCGGTTCGCCTTGACGCGAGACGAACCGCCTCGTATCGTACGGGCAGTGGTCTGCTCGGTACCGGCCACCCCTGTCACGCAATGGTTCGTCATTCGCTGTCCGATCTGCCTGCCGAAGGAGAATCCCAGGATGACCACAACCGAGAAACCGGCATGACCAGTTCCCCCGCGGGCAACGGATGGCCGGCATTGCGCGTAGACGACTGGGAGACGACGCGCAGAACGTTGCACATGTGGACCCAGATCGTGGGCAAGGTGCGGTTGGCTTACGCGCCGCTGCTCAATCATTGGTGGCAGGCACCGCTGTATGTCTCACCACGAGGGTTGACGACTTCGGCTATTCCGGTGGGCACGCGGCTTTTCGACATGGAGTTCGACTTCATCGACCACGTTCTGGCGGTGCGGGTGAGCGATGGGGGCTCCGACCATCTGGAGTTGCGCGACAGGTCCGTGGCGCAGTTCCATGACGACACGATCTCGATGCTCGACCGCCTGGGTATCGCGGTGCGAATCTCCAAGCACCCCAACGAGGTCGATCCTGCCATCCCGTTCGCCGAGGATGAGCACGTGGGCTACGACCCCGCTGCCGCCAACACATTCTGGCAGCAGTTGGTGCAAGCCGATCGGGTGATCGGACAGTTCCGTTCCCGGTACCTCGGCAAAGTCAGTCCCGTGCACTTCTTCTGGGGCTCATTCGATTTGGCGTGCAGCCGATTCTCCGGCCGCGTCGCGCCCCCTCATCCCGGAGGGACGCCGAACTGCGGCGACTGGGTCATGGTCGAGGCCTACTCACACGAACTGAGCAGCTGCGGCTTCTGGCCCGGTGGCGGAGAAGAAGGCGCGTTCTACTCCTACGCTTACCCCGAACCGGACGGATACGCCGATTTCACCGGGCGTCCGGAAGGAACCTTCTACCACACCGAACTGCGTCAATACCTGCTGCCGTATGAAACTGCGCGCACGGCACAGGATCCGGATCGGTGCGTGATGGACTTCCTCGAGTTCACCTACAGCGCGGCCGCCGAACTGGCGGGCTGGGACCGTGATTCGTTGGAGATCGACCCCCACCGCTGGGCGGCGAAGGCGAGATAGTCGACATCGGAGAGCTGTGGCCACGCCGGGGAAACCGAACCGGCGAGATCTGGCCGATCTTGCGAAAGCCGGTGCCACCTTCGACGGTTGTCGCACAACAGGCTGTGCCACTTGGAGATTCATCGGTGTCATTGCTTTCACCCGACGGCATCAAAGACCGTTAGAACCGGCGCGAGCGAGAGCATCGGCGCGACGCTCCCGTAGAGGGTCGGTAAGCGAAAGTTCAGCGCCGCAGCGAATTCCGGCCCGCGATGTCTGATCAGTCCTCGTCAGGATGGACGAGGGTCGGCTGAGTCGCTCTGACCGGAGGGGTGAAACCATCCGTGCCGGTGGGGGCCGGCGCTTTTTCGGTCGGGCTCACCGTCGGCTGTGTCGTGGTGGTTGTGGTCGTGGTCGTTGTGGTCGTGGTGGTCGACTCTTCAGGGGTATCGCTTTCGCTGCTGCACGCCGCGGTGAGCCCGAGCAGTGCGAGGATGGCGCCGGCACCGATCGCTGCCGACATGCGGTGACCCAGGCGGGTGGAGGGCTGCTCGACATGGGGCATGGGGATTCTCCTTCGGCGAGAAACGAACGATTGCATGGTGGGCCGTAGGGCTCTCACGGGTGATCTCGACAATACGAGTCGGTCCGTCTCGAGTCAAGACGGAACGGTCCGTATCGTGTCGCGTGAGTCCGCCGGCCGCTTTTCACTCGGGTGAGCAGCGGAGTGCCATGGCCGCCGTGCCAGTCCTCGCCGCGAATATCACCGTGGGCGTTGCGCTCTCAGTGGCCGATCTCCGCGCCGTCGTTGCGGTCGCCGGCCGACACCGCACCGACGTAAATCATTAGTCGGTGTGCAAGGTGAAAGTGGCCATCCACTGGTCGGCGGCGGCCCGTGGGGTGAGTTCACCGTCGAGGACCTGCCGGCGCAGCTCGGCCAGTCCTGTCGACCCGGCCATGGTGTCACGGAGCAGCGTGGTGACGCGCTGCTCTATCGAGCGGATGAGCTCATCGCTCTGTTGCTCCTGACGCCGCTGCCGACGCCGCCCGGAATCACGGTCGCGCTCATCGAAGCCGCGCAACGTCGTCCACAGCGCGTCCACGCCCTCGCCGGTGAGCGCGACGGTGCAGCACACCGGAGGCATGTCGGCATGTGTGTGGCCGGCGCCGACGGCCAGCGCCTGCTTGAGATCGCGCACGAAGGAATGGGTCTCGGGGCGATCGGCCATGTTGACGACAAACAGGTCGCCGATCTCCATGATGCCGGCCTTGTTCATCTGCATGGTGTCGCCGAGCCCGGGCACCAGCACGACCGCCACCGTATCGGCGACCGTCAGCACGTCGAGTTCCACCTGGCCGACGCCCACCGTTTCGACGATGATGACGTCATATCCGGCTGCCGCAAGCACTTTCACCGCACCCCGAGCGGCGCGGGCCAGCCCGGTGGTGGAACCGCGGGTGCCCATGCTGCGGATGAAGATCCCCGGATCCTGGGCGTGTGAGGACATCCGCACCCGGTCGCCGAGCACCGCACCTCCGGTCAGGTGGCTCGAGGGGTCGATCGCCAGGATTGCCACCGTACGACCCTCGGCGCGGATCTCGCGCGCCAACACGTCGACCAGTGTGCTCTTACCCGAGCCGGGGCTGCCGGTGATACCGATGATCTGGGAGTTGCCGTCGCATGGCAGGTCCGCTCCTTCACCACGCTCGACCTGACTGATCAGCCGCGCTACGGCGCGCTCGGATGTCAGCATCGGGGCGGCAGCCTGACCGCGCCGTCGACACCGGATGCGGCCCCGGTGACGATCACCGATGCAACATGAATGATCAACTGGCACCGTCCTTTCGCACAGGGTGGTTCACACCGCGTCTCACCGTCCAGCCCGCCTGTTCCCGATCCCACTCGCCGGCGGTCTCCGGCATGGCGCGCAGCGTACGTTTGAGGACCTTGCCGGTGGGAGTCTTGGGCAGATCTCCGATGAACTCCAGATACCGCGGAACCGCGAAGTACGGCAGGCGTTTCACGCAGTGGGCGAGTACGTCCACGGGATCGGGCGGGGTGGTGCCGTCGGGAATCACCAGGAAGGCCTTGATGTCGTCCTCACCCTCGGCGGCCGGGCGCGCGATCACCGCGCAGTCGTCGACCTCGGGCAGCTCGGTCAGTGCCACCTCGATGTCATAGGCGGTGACGTTCTCGCCCTTGCGCCGGATGCGATCGTTGAGGCGGTCGAGGAAGTAGAAGTAGCCGTCGGCGTCGCGGCGGCCCGCGTCGCCGGTGTGGAACCACAGATTGCGCCACGCTTCCACGGTGCGCTCCGGCATGGCGTGGTAGTGCAGGAACGTGGTGAACGGAAACCGCGGGCGGACAACGATTTCGCCCACCTCGCCGTCGGGCAGGGGTTCGTCGGTCACCGGATCGACCACCGCCACCTCGAACCAGTGCTCGAGCGCCTTACCGCAACTACCCGGCCGCAGTGGCTCATCGAGCGGCCGGTAGATCGGCAGGCACGTCTCGGTCATGCCGTACGCCTCGATGCAGCGGGTGTCGAACCGGCGCTCGAAATCCTCGGCGATAACGGCCGGGATCGGGATGGTGATCATCCGGCGGACACCGTGTTCGCGGTCGCGGGTGGTCTCCGGGCGGTTGAACACGTACTGCGCCATCACCCCGAGCAGGCTCGTCACGGTTGCCCCGCTGGTGCGCAGATCGTCGAGCCACCCACTGGCGCTGAAACCCTCCGCCAGCACCACCGAGGCGCCCGCGATCAAGCTGGCATAGACCTGCATGAACTGTGCATTGGCATGGAACATGGGCAAGCACACGTAGTAGATGTCGTCCTCGACGATCCGCAGCTGTTCGACGACGTGTACCGCGAAGGTGTACATGTGGCCGTGCGGGACCACCACACCCTTGGCCGGCCCTGTGGTACCGGAGGTGTAGATGATCGACGACGGATCCTGTTGGGAGACGGCGGTATCGGGTGCCGGGCCGAGGGTGAGATCGAGTTCAGCGAGAGCGGTTGTCGGCCAGGGCAACACCGTGGCCTCACCGCGTACCACCACCGTCGACACGGTGTCGAGTTCGCCGGCCACCTCCGACAGCGTCGACGCGTACTGCGCATCGATGATCGCCACCTGCGCGCCGGAGTTGTTGGCGATGTGCACCAGACTTGCCCCGCGGTTGGCGGTGTTGGTGGGCACCTCGACAGCGCCGAGGAGATTCACCGCGAACCAGCAGGCGATCATGTCGATCGAGTTGTTCATGATCAGCAGGACGCGGTCACCCTTGGTGACTCCCATCGCTGCCAGGCCGGCTGCCCGGCGTTCGGAGAGCGCGAGAAGTCCGGCATAGGAGAGACTTTCACCGGACATCGTGCTCACACACAGCTTGTCCGGATGCGCCGAGGCCCCCTTCCGCAGCACCGCGGGCAGGGTCCAGCTCTCCCGGTCGGTCGGTGTGACCGGTCGCGTCGGCGCGCTCATGACGGAACGTGTTGCGCGTCAGGCGTCTTGGCGACCCGCTCCTCGATGAACGACACGATGTCGGCGGTGTCGGTGCCGGGTGGGAAACAGCCGTCGATACCCATCCGGCCCAGCTCCTCGATGTCCTCGGGCAGCAGGCTGCCCCCGGCGATCATCAGGATGTCCTGAGCGCCGGCCGCATCCAGGCGCTCCTTGAGATCCCGCATCAGGCGGACATGCTGGGCGGACAGATTGGAGACGCCCACCACGTCGACGTCCTCCTGGACGGCGGCGCGCGCCACATCCGGAATGGTGGTGCGCAGACCGGTGTAGATGACTTCCATGCCGGCGTCGCGCAGTGCGCGCGCGACGATCTTGACACCGACATCGTGACCGTCGATACCGGGTTTGGCCAACAGAACTCGGATCATGAGATGCCTTTCGGGGTGTGTCTCAGGACGGTGGTCGTTCAGAAAATCGGCGGCGCGACGTACTCGCCGACCTCGGCGATGACGCGCTTGACGATCTCGCCCTGGGAGGCGTGCGCCTTGCTGGCCGCGATCACGGCGTCCATGACGTTTCCGCCGTCGGCCACGACCTTCTGCAGATCGTCGAGAGTGCGGTCGACCTCGGAGGCATCGCGCTCGGCGCGGACCTTCTCCAGGCGCCGGATCTGCTGCTTCTCCGAGGCCTCGTCCACACGGAAGGTCTCGATGGGTCGCTCACCCTGGGTGCCCTTGAAGTCGTTGACGCCCACGATCGTTCGCGTGCCCTGCATGATCTGCAGATTCTGGTGATGTGCGGTGTCGGAGACCGTGCGCTCCAGCCAGCCGCTCTCGACGGCACGGATGGCGCCGCCCTGGCCGTCGACCTGCTGCATCCAATCCCAGGTACGTCGTTCGATCTCGTCGGTGAGGTTCTCGATGTAGTACGAGCCCGCCAGCGGGTCGACCACGTTGGTGATACCGCTTTCGTAGGCCACCACCTGCTGGGTGCGCAGCGACATCCGCTGCGCGAACTCCGACGGAATGGAGTACGCCTCGTCGAAGCACGAGACGGCCATCGACTGCACCCCGCCCAGGGCGCCGGCCATGGCCTGCAGAGCGCCGCGGATCAGGTTCACCTCGGGCTGCTGATAGGTCATGGTGCTGCCGCCGGTCTGGACATGGGTGCGCAGCTTGCAGTTCTTCGGGTCGGCGCCGAACCGGTCATGCAGCAGCTGAGCCCAGATACGGCGGGAGGCACGCAGTTTCGCAATCTCCTCGAGGAAGTCGTTGTGCACGTTGAAGATGAACGAGAACCGGCCGACGAAGCTGTCGATCGGAAGACCCCGCCCGAGCAGCTCCTCGATGTAGGCTTCTGCGTGCGCGAAGGTGAAGGCCAGTTCCTGGTCGGCCGTGGTGCCGGCCTCACGGATGTTGTACCCGTTGAGGCTGATGCCGTTCCAGCGTGTCATGTGCTGTGCGCAGTATTCGATCAGATCGCACGCCAGGCGCACCGACGGGGCAGGCGGGAAGATGTAGGTTTTCTGCGCGTAGAAGTCCTTGAGCGGGTCGTTCTGGACGGTGCCGCCGAGTCTGCGCAGGTCGAAGCCACGCATCTGCGCCGCGGCGATGTACTGAGCCACCAGCACGAAGGCCGGGTGGTTGATGGTCATGGAGACGCTGATGTTCTCCAGATCGATGCCGTCGAACAGGTCGTACATGTCGGGCAGCGTGTCGATGGCGACGCCGGTGCGGCCCACCTCGCCCACCGAACGCGGGTCGTCGGAGTCCAGGCCGATCAGCGTCGGCACGTCGTAGTCGTTGGACAGACCGGTCTGGCCCTGCTCGATGACGTACTTGTTGCGCGCATTGGTCTCGGGCGCGGTGCCCAGGCCCACCACCTGGCGCCGGGTCCACTGCCGGGTCCGGTACATGGTCGGGTGGGGCCCGCGGGTGTAGGGGAATTCGCCTGGGGCGCCGAGCTTGTGGCGCGAGTCCCAGCCTTCGAGGGTGGAGGCGTCGTAGAGCGGGTCGACCGGGATCCCGGACAACGTCTCGAATGCCGGCTCCTGTGCTGGTTCGCGGGTGGGGGCGCCTTCGCGCGTCTCTGAGACGGTCATCCGATCCCTTTCAGCGGGTGGGGGCGAGCGGTTGTGGTTCTACATACATGTGGTTCTACCAAAAGTGTGATGCATGCTACTATGGACTCTGGATCCAGGATTTGCAATACACGTCGGATGTTTGTCGGCTATTCCGCAGATTGGTGGTCACATGACTCAACAAACCGTCGCCCAGCTCATCGCCGAGAAGCTCAAAAGCCAAGGGGTGCAGCGTATTTTCGGCCTGTGCGGTGGTCACATCCAACCGCTGTGGGATGCCGTGGCCCGCGCGGGGATCGACGTCGTGGACGTGAGGCACGAATCCGCCGCGGTGTACATGGCGCACGCCACCGCCGACCTGTCCGGCGATCTGGCGGTGGCAATGGTGACCGCAGGCCCCGGGCTGACCAATGCCGTGACGGCCATGTCCAATGCGTTCGTGGGGCGCAGTCCGGTGCTGGTGATCTCCGGCCGGCCTCCGCGACCGCAGACGGGTATGGGTGCCATGCAGGACATCGACCAGGCAGCCATCGTCGCGCCGCTGTGCCGTCTCGTCGAGCAGGTCTCCGAACGGCACCACGTCATCCCGCGACTCGACAAGGTGATCGCCGCGGCCCTGGGTGCCGGCACCGGAGCCACCGGCCCCGCCTACATCGATTTCCCCACCGATCTGCTCGACGAGGTGGTGGCGCCGGCCGACATACCGGCACTGGCCATGCAACCGCGTCGTGCCAAAGTGATTGCCACTGAACCGGATTCGATCACCGCGGCGGCGGAGCTGATCCGTGCGTCGTCACGCATCGTCGTCATCGGCGGCCGTTCGGTACGCGCCGCCCCCGACCAGGTGCGCACCTTCCTGACCGAGGCGCAGGCGCTGTACCTGGACTCCGGGGAGAGCCGCGGCGTGATCCGCGACGACGTCCCGGGGTTCGTGCCCGCCATGCGCGGCCGGGCCATGAGCGAAGCCGACCTCGTGGTGACCCTGGGCCGCCGGCTGGACTTCCAGCTGGGTTACGGGTCACCCGCGGTGTTCGCCCCGCATGCCCGGTTCCTGCGGATCGGTACCTCCTTCGAGGAACTCGGCGAAAACCGCCGCGGTGACGTGGAAGTGCACGGCAGCACCGGCGCGGTGCTGGAGGCGTTGTCCGGCGCGACCCCCAGCTCGCCGGACACCGCCTGGCTGGAGCAACTGCGCGACGGCAACACCAAGCGGGTGCGCCAGTTGGCCACCAAACTGGCCTCACCCGATCCCGACGAGCAGGGCCGGATGTCGCCCAACTTCGTGGTCGGCGCGGTGAACGATCTGCTGACCGACAGGTCGGTGGCCGTCGCCGACGGCGGTGACATCCTGTCTTTCGCCCGGGTGGGCCTCAAGCCGGTCGACTATCTCGACTGCGGCGCGCTGGGCTGCCTCGGCGTGGGCGTGCCGTTCGCCATCGCCGCAGCCCTGCACCGGCCCGACGAACCGGTGATCGCCGTAATCGGTGACGGCAGTTTCGGTTTCACCGCCATAGAGGTGGACACCGCGGTGCGCCACGGCGCCAAGGCGGTGTTCGTCGTCGTCAACAACGAAGCCTGGAACATCGAACGCCACGATCAGGTCGAGCGGTTCGGCAACAACCTCGTCGGTGTGGACCTGCCCGGTTGCCGGTATGACCTGCTGGCCCGTGGGCTCGGTGCACACGGCGAACGCGTCGAAGACCCCAGCGAGTTGCCCGACGCCCTCAAACGGGCGCTGGACAACGCGCCCGCCGTGGTCGACGTGCTGGTCAGCCGCACGGCGAAATCGGCCGATTTCCTCGGTGGACTCGCCGCCGTTCCGCCCCGTCAGGCGGTCGGGCCGTGGAACGCCGCGGAGGTCAAGCGTTACGCGTGAGTCGCTGCCGGCGCGCTCGGCGGACGTGGGGATAATGGCTCATGGATCCACAAATCACCTCATGAGGAGACGACCGTGAGCCTTCACCCGCACGGCAACGCAGGCCTGGGCGGCGGCACCGCACTGAGCGCGCTACCCCCGCGCGACTCGAACGCACTGGTGCGCTCGGTTCGCGACCGCCTGCGCATGGCCATCATCCTCGAGGAGATCCCGTCGGGGGCCCGGCTGAACCAGGTGCAGGTCGCCGAACAACTCGGTGTCAGCCGGATGCCGGTGCGGGTGGCTGCCGCCGACCTGGTGGGTGAGGGACTGCTGGAGCACCTGCCCACCGGCGGCGTGGCCGTGCGGTCGCTCTCGGCGCAGGACGTCGCCGACGCCTACAAGGTCCGTGAGGCACTCGAAGCGCAGGCGGTGCGCGAAGTGGCGGTGACCCGTCCGGCTGCCGGGCTCAAACGGCTTTTCGCGATTCTGCGTCAGCACGAGGAACTCCACGGCGTCAACGACACCCGGACGCTGCTCGAACTGGACCGTGCCTTCCACGGCACCATCCTCGATTCGACGGACAACCCGTTCTTCAGCCGGGCGATGGTGCCCATGTGGTCCGTGGTCGAGCGGGCCATGGTCGGCATGCTGCGCACCGTGCCGGACATGTTCGACCTGGCCTGGCGGCAGCACCGGGAGATCGCCGAAGCGCTGGCCACCGGCGACGCCGACCTGGCCGAGCGGTTGGCCAGAGAACACATCAGGAACTCGGCGGAGAAGTTCACCGCCGAGGACGTCTAGACCGGCACCCGGAACCACCGCTCCCCGGCGTGGGGTGCGTGGTGCGACGCCGTCTCGACCCGTAGCAGGAGAACCATGACCGAAGCGAAAGACCCGCCGCGGCGGCCGCTGAGATCCGGTGCCATCGCCATGCTGCCCGTTCTCATCGGGATAGCGCCGTTCGCGGCGGTCGCCGGCCTGGCGGGCACCCACAACGGCTTCAGTGTGTTTGAGACAGCGTCATTTTCGTTGCTGGCCTATGCCGGGGCGGCCCAGGTGGCGGCGCTGGATCTGATCGGCAACGGCGCCGGGGCCGGGGTGGTGATCGCCACCGCGCTGATCATCAACGTGCGCTTCATCGTGTACTCGGCCACCCTGGCGCCGATGTTCGCCGACTCGAGCTTGCAACAACGCGCCGTCGGGTCGTACCTGTTGGTCGACCATGCCGTCCCGCTCACGGTGAACCGCACCGCCGACTGGCCGCGGCGCGACAGGGTGGCCTTCTATCTCGGTGCCTGCCTGGTCTTCTGGGTGACGTGGCAGGTGTGCTCGCTCATCGGGTCATTCCTGGGGTCGCTGCCCGATTCCGGCGTCCTGGCCTTCGCGGTGCCCATCTCGTTCCTGGCGCTGCTCGCGCCCCAGCTCACCGAGCGACCCAAAGCGCTGGCGGCCGTGGTGGCCGCGCTGGTGGCCGTCACGTGCTCGGGCCTGCCGGCCAATCTGGGCATGATGCTGGGCACCGTCGCCGGTATCGCCGCGGGCGCGGCGTTCGGATGGCGCGCGGCCGGTGGGAAAGTATGAGTACGGCATCGATCTGGCTGGTCATCGTGGCCACCGCGGTGGGCGGATTCCTGCTGCGCGCGGCGTTCATCCTGGTGCCCGTGTTGCCCCGCAACCTCCCGCCGCGGCTGAGTCTGGTGCTGCAGATGGTGCCCGCTGCTGCCTTCGCGGCACTGGTGGCGCCTGCGGTGTTCTTCGACGGCGACGGCGGCGAATTCAGGCTGCTCTCGCCGGCCACCGTGGCGGGCGCTGTTGCGCTGCTGGTGTCATGGCGGTGGAAGAACCTGGCGCTGAGCATCGTGGTGGGGCTGGCAGTCTATGCGTGCGTCGACCTGTTTCTGTGATCGATCGAAATCCGTACCACACAACCGTTTTCGGGAACCCGGTCGGTATGGTCGGCACGGGCCCACAATCCGATCGCCTCGCGGATGACGTCACCGTGCGTCACCACCACGACCGGTCCGCCATCGGCGGTCAACCATTGCGTCAGGCGACGCAACCGCCGGGCCACGTCGTTGCGTGATTCTCCCTGCGGCAGAGCCTGATCGGCGGACAGGACTTCGGCGGCGCGATGACCGTCGGCGACCGGTTTGCCCTCGAAGATGCCCCAGCAGCGTTCCCGCAGCAGCGCAGTGTGCTGCACCGGCACGCTCAGGCGCGCGCCGATGACGTGTGCCGTCTCGGCAGCTCGGTGCAGATCGGAACTGACGACGCGCGCGGGGGCGTGTGGCACGAGGGCGTCCGCGGCGGCGTGGGCCTGCCGGATACCGTCGGCTGTCAGCGGCGGCCACGCCGTCTGGCCCTGCATCAGCCCGGCCCGGTTCCACGTCGACTCACCGTGTCGTACCCACAGTGAGTCGATGCCCATGATGGCTCAAGCGTAGGTGAAGAACCCGCGGCCGCTCTTGCGGCCGAGCAGTCCGGCGTCGACCATCCGGGCCAGAAGCGGTGGGCACGCGTACTGCGTCTCCTTGAACTCCTCGAACAGGGAATCGGCGATCGCGCGCACGGTGTCCAGGCCGATCAGGTCGCTCAGCGCCAGCGGGCCCTGCGGGTGGGCGCAGCCCCGCACCAGGCCTTCGTCGATGTCCTCGGCGGTGGCAACCCCCGCCTCGACCATGCGGATCGCCGACAGCAGGAACGGAATGAGCAGTGCGTTGACCACGAAACCCGCGCGGTCCTTGCAGTCGATCGGGTGTTTCCCCAGCACGTCCTGCACGAAGGCACGCGCCCGCACTGTGGTGGTGTCGGCGGTCAGGTAACTCGGCACGAGCTCGACCAGCGACAGCACCGGAACCGGGTTGAAGAAGTGGATGCCCATGACGTTCTGCGGGCGTGCGGTCGCCACACCGAGTTTGATGATGGGGATCGAGGAGGTGTTCGAGGCCAGGATCGCCGCGGGGTCGGTCACCACCTCGTCGAGTTGACCGAAGAGCCGAGTCTTGACGGCCTCGTCCTCCATGATCGCCTCGATGACGAGCGTGCGATCGGACAGCGCCTGTAGGTCCTCGACGATCTGGATGCGGTCGAGCACGTCGGCGGCCGACGGAATCTTCCCGCGGCTCTCGGCCTTCGTCAGCGAGTTCTCGAGCCGGCGTTGCCCGGCCTGGGCCGCGGCGGTGGTGGTCTCCACGACGATGACGGATTGCCCTGCGCGCGCCACGGTTTCGGCGATTCCAGCGCCCATCAGGCCACAGCCGACAACGCCGACCTTCTCTGTCGAATCCGTCATCGGCTACCTCCACCGCTCGGGGACGCCCCACATCGGACGACCACTCTGTGGTTCTACCTTATGGATCCTGCTAGCGCTGCCGCAATAGGGCTGCCGCCTTTCACGGCCGGGTATGGGCTCGCCGCTTCGACGGGGTTACACTGATCGATTGTGTGTCGGGCGTGGTAGGACCACACCTGGCGCGCGTCGCCCTTGATCTCTCGAACGAAGGATTTGCCCATGACGCGACGTCAAGTTCCCAAGGTGCATGACCTCGCGCCGCTGCTGCAGTTCAAGAAGCCCAGCCTGGACTTCAAGCAGAACCGGCTGAACAAGGCGCAGACCGTCTACGACCTGCGCAAGATCGCCAAGCGGCGCACCCCGCGCGCGGCCTTCGACTACACCGAGGGTGCCGCCGAGGCCGAGATCTCACTGGCCCGGGCCCGTCAGGCGTTCGAGGACATCGAGTTCACCCCGTCGATCCTGCGTAACGTGGCCGACGTCTCCACGGGGTGGGACGTGCTGGGTGCACCGGTGTCACAGCCCTTCGGAATCGCACCCACCGGCTTCACTCGCATGATGCACACCGAAGGCGAGATCGCCGGAGCCCATGCCGCGGCCCGGGCCGGTATCCCGTTCTCGCTGTCCACCATGGGCACCACCGCGATCGAGGACGTTCAGGCCGCCAACCCCCACGGCCGCAACTGGTTTCAGCTCTATATGTGGAAAGACCGGGACCGGTCAATGGCGCTGGTGGAGCGCGCCGCGAAGTCCGGATTCGACACCCTGCTGGTGACCGTCGACGTGCCGGTGGCCGGTGCGCGGCTGCGGGATAAGCGCAACGGTTTCTCGCTGCCCCCGGCGCTGACCCTGAGCACCGTCGCCAATGCGATTCCGCGGCCGTGGTGGTGGTTCGACTTCCTGACCACCGAACCGCTGTCGTTCGCGTCGCTGGACCGCTGGTCGGGCACCGTCGGCGAACTGCTGGACTCGATGTTCGATCCCACCGTCGACTTCAACGATCTGCGCTGGATCCGCGACCAATTCCCGGGCAAGGTCGTGGTGAAGGGCATCCAGAGCCTCGACGATGCCAAGAAGGTCGCCGAAGTAGGCGTCGACGGTATCGTGTTGTCGAATCACGGTGGCCGCCAACTGGATCGGGCCCCAGTGCCGTTCTACCTGCTGCCGGAAGTGGCCCGTGAGGTCGGCAGCGAATACGAGATCATCCTCGACACCGGCATCATGTCCGGCGCGGATGTGGTGGCGGCCGTGGCCCTCGGGGCACGCTTCACCCTGCTCGGGCGTGCCTACCTGTACGGCCTGATGGCCGGCGGTGAGGCCGGTGTGGACAAGATGATCGAGATCGTCAGCGGCCAGATCGCCCGCACCATGCGTCTACTCGGTGTCACATCGCTGGAGGAGCTGGGACCCGAGCACGTCACGCAGCTGGTCCGGCTGGTGCCGCGCGGTTCGGCGGTGTCGCTGCTGCACTGAGGGATCAGCTACTCAGCGTGCGCTGATACCGCCGCATCCCGGAGATCCACCTGTCGTAGTCGTTGCCCTTGCCGCGGTACATGTCCAGTACCGCGGCATGCGGCAGCACCAGGAATCGGTTGTCGCGCACCGCTTCCAGCGTGGTGGCAGCGACATCCGCGGCGCTGAGCACCTGGCCCGACTGCACAATCGATTCCGCCCCGATGCGGCCGGACAGGTCCGTCGAGGCCCGGACGGCGTCGAGCAGGGGAGTGTCCACCCCGAGTGGGCACACGCAACTGACGCCGATCCCGTCGTCGCCGTAGGTGATGGCCAGCCATTCGGCGAACCCGACGGCGGCGTGTTTGGTGACGGCGTAGCCCGCGGCCCCGAGCTGCGACAGCAGCCCGGCGGCCGAGGCCACCGAGACGAAGTAGCCGCTGCCGCGCTCTTGCCAGCCCGGGATCAGCTGTTCGGCCGCGCGGATGTGCGCGCGCAGATTGACGTCCAGAATGCGGTCCCAGTCGCTGTCGCCGCCCAGGCCGGAGACCCCGATGATGCCGGCGTTGGCGACGTAGATGTCGACGGGCCCGAACTCATTGGCCGCCAAGCTGATCAGCGCCGCGATACCCGCGGCGGTGCTGGCGTCCGCGCGGCCTGCCACCGCCCCGGTGCCGATCAGTTGGGCGGTGGAGACGGCGCCGGCTTCGTCCAGATCGCCGACGACCACCCGGGCGCCCGCGTTGGCCAATCCCTCTGCCAGTGCCTTGCCGATACCCGAACCACCGCCGGTGACGATGGCGACCTTGCCCTCGATGTCCATGTCTACATGCTTACCGTGTGGCGCGAGCGCTCACTTTTGTACGCCGGAACCGGCGTGTTGGTGTGCAGACACGCGCGATCGCGCTGGGGGGGCGGGGTGGTTGGGGGGAGGTCAGCCGAACTTGACGCCTTGGGCCAGGGGCAGCTCGGAGGAGTAGTTGACCGTGTTGGTGGCCCGGCGCATGTAGGCCTTCCAGGAGTCGGAGCCGGATTCGCGGCCGCCGCCGGTCTGCTTCTCGCCGCCGAATGCACCGCCGATCTCGGCGCCGGAGGTGCCGATGTTGACATTGGCGATACCGCAGTCAGAGCCGTCGGCGGCCATGAACCGTTCGGCCTCGCGGATGTCGGTGGTGAAAATGGCCGATGAGAGGCCCTGCGGCACAGCGTTGTTCAGCGCTATCGCCTCGTCGAGGGTTTGGTAGGTCAACACGTAGAGGATGGGGGCGAAGGTCTCGTCGTGCACGATCGCGGTCTGAGCGGGCATCCGCACCACCGCCGGTGTCACGTAGAACGCACCGTCGTCCCCGACGTCGACGCGCTCACCGCCGGTGACCTCGCCACCGTCGGCGCGGGCCTGCTCGAGGGCACCCACCATGTCGCGGTAGGCGGTCTCGTGGATCAGCGGTCCCACCAGAGTGCCGTCGGTGAACGGGTCGCCCACCGGCAGGCTGCGGTACGCCCCGGCGATCCGCTCCACCAGGGTGTCGACCACTTCAGTGTGTGCGATCACCCGGCGCAGGGTGGTGCACCGCTGCCCGGCCGTGCCCGCGGCGGCGAACACGATGCCGCGGACCGCAAGGTCCAGATCTGCCGACGGGGTGACGATCGCGGCGTTGTTACCGCCGAGCTCAAGCAGGGCCTTGCCGAAGCGTTGCGCCACCCGCGGTCCGACCTGGCGGCCCATCCGCACGGACCCGGTGGCGCTCAGCAGCGCGATGCGGGGGTCGTCGACCAGGCGCTCGCCGACCTCGCGGCCACCGATGACGAGTTGACTGACCGCCGGGGGAGCACCGACATCGCGGGCCGCGCGTTCCAGCAGCGCCTGACAGGCGATGGCGGTCAGCGGGGTGAGCTCCGAGGGTTTCCACACCACGGTGTCGCCGCACACGAGTGCCACCGCAGAGTTCCACGCCCACACCGCAACCGGGAAGTTGAACGCGGTGATGACGCCGACCACGCCCAGCGGATGCCACGTCTCCATCAGCCGGTGGCCGGGCCGCTCGGAGGCGATGGTGCGCCCGTACAGCTGTCGCGACAGCCCGACGGCGAACTGGCAGATGTCGATCATCTCCTGCACCTCGCCGAGGGCTTCGGAGGTGATCTTCCCGGCCTCGATGGTGACCAGGGTGGCCAGGTCGGCCTTGTGTTCGGTCAACAGCTCACCGAGTCGGGCGACGAGCGCACCCCGCACCGGCGCCGGGGTGGTGCGCCACACCTGGAACGCGTCGGCGGCAGCGGCGACGGCGGCTTCGACATCGGAGTCAACGGCCTCGGTGATGGTGAACAGCACCGCGCCGGTGACCGGAGTGCTCGACAGCACACCATGGCCGCCGGGGGCGCCGAGCTCGGTGTCTTCGACCGGGCGTCCGAAGATGGTGGCCAATGCCTCGCGGGCGCGAGCGCGCAGGTCATCGGCCGTGGGCAGCGTCGTCGAAGCCGTTGATGTCATGACAGTCATGATGCCGCTTTCTGGTTGGGGGTGTGGTGGTCCTGCAGATCCGGGCCGGCCGTCCGAGTCCCGATCGGAGCGGAGGAGTCTCGCTGCTGAGGCCGGACAGAAGCTCTGGTACACAACGGGTTTGGGGAGGTGGCCCTCAGGGCCGTGAAATGCGTCCGGACCTGCCGGATCTCGACCTGTGGTAGCCGGTTCATGGGGTGACCGACCTGCGATAGTCTCCGCTTGTGGCCGACGCCGAGCATCTCGATGACATCGACCGGACGCTGGTGCGCGAATTGGTCGCCGACGGCCGTGCGACGTTGGCCCACCTGGCCAGCACGGCCGGGTTGTCGGTGTCAGCGGTGCAGTCACGAGTGCGTCGGCTCGAATCACGCGGTGTGGTGACCGGATACACCGCACGCATCAACCCGGAAGCGGTTGGCCACATGCTGTCGGCGTTCGTCGCCATCACCCCTCTCGATCCGTCCCAACCCGACGATGCGCCGGCCCGGTTGGAGCACATCGAAGCCATCGAGGCGTGTCACTCGGTGGCGGGTGAGGAGAGCTACGTCCTGCTGGTTCGCGTGGGGTCGGCCCGGGCTCTGGAAGACCTGTTGCAACAGATCCGCACGGCGGCCAATGTTCGCACACGAAGCACGATCATCCTACAAACTTTTTACGACGGACGGCAATCTCTCCCGTAAATCTTACGTCTATGGCGCGCTTGTGGGCCAAAATTTCCTGAGGTGTCGCAGTGGGCGGCAGCTCCGTTGCGGCTGGTCATCGGGGTTGACTCTGCTCCCGGTTCGGCGCAAGCGCAGCAACATGTCCGGAAAATGCGGTCGTAAGCCGTAAATATTCCGTTATTATGACCAGCATGACGGAACTTTTGGTACCGGTGTCCGAATCTGCCACCATCACGCCTGCGGACGTGCATCGAGTGCTCCACCGCAGCATCCTGGCCGACGGTATGGACCTGGTTCTGGACCTCGATCAGTCCAGCGGCTGCTACCTCGTCGACGCACGTACCGGCCGCCGATATCTCGACATGTTCACTTTCTTTGCCTCCTCGGCGCTGGGGATGAACCATCCCGCGCTGGCCGACGACACGGAGTTCCGCGCCGAACTCGCCGCGGCGGCGGTCAACAAGCCCAGCAACTCCGACATCTACACGGTGCCGATGGCGCGCTTCGTCGACGCGTTCGCCCGGGTGCTGGGTGACCCGGAGCTGCCGCACCTGTTCTTCGTCGACGGGGGAGCGCTGGCGGTTGAGAACGCGTTGAAGGTGGCGTTCGACTGGAAGAGCCGGCTCAACGAGGCTCGCGGCCTGGACGCTCAACTCGGCACCCGAGTGCTTCATCTGCGCGGCGCCTTCCACGGCCGCAGCGGCTACACGCTGTCGCTGACCAACACCGATCCCAACAAGGTCGCCCGATTCCCGAAGTTCGACTGGCCACGTATCGACGCGCCCTACATCCAGGCCGGCCGCGATATGCACGCCCTGGAAACGGAGTCGTTGCGGCAGGCGCGCGCGGCCTTCGAGGCGCACCCGCATGACATCGCCTGCTTCATCGCCGAACCCATCCAGGGCGAGGGCGGCGACCGCCATTTCCGGCCGCAGTTCTTCGCCGCGATGCGTGCGCTGTGCGACGAGTACGACGCGCTGCTGATCTTCGACGAGGTGCAGACCGGTTGCGGCATCACCGGCACCGCGTGGGCCTACCAACAGCTCGGCGTCACACCCGACGTGGTGGCGTTCGGCAAGAAGACCCAGGTGTGCGGCGTGATGGCCGGCCGTCGGGTCGACGAGGTACCCGACAACGTCTTCCACGTCAGTTCACGCATCAACTCCACCTGGGGCGGCAACCTGGTCGACATGGTGCGGGCGCGACGGATCCTGGAGACCATCGAAGCCGACCGGCTGTTCGACCAGGCCGCCGACACCGGGCGTTACCTGCTGCGCCGCCTCGGTGAACTCGCCGAGGAGTTCCCCGGCACGGTGCTCGACGCCCGCGGTCGCGGACTGATGTGCGCCTTCACCCTGCCGACGCCGCAACAGCGCGACGACCTGATCGCCAAGCTCTGGGAACGCGGGGTGGTGATGCTGGCCAGCGGACACAGCAGTGTCCGATTCCGGCCGGCCTTGACGGTGACCCGCACCGAGCTCGACCTCGCCGTGGCGGCGGTGCGCGCGGCGCTCAGCTGACCTGCGAGGTCAACCGCCGGATCTCGCTGCGCAACCGCGGCAGTTGCGATCCGCCGACCAGGACGCAACCGTGCTGTTCGGCGAGCCGGCGTGCCGCTGGGGTGAATTCCTGGTTGGACACCACCATGGTGCGGGTGCAGTCCTGCATCGGCGCCCCGGCCACCACCTCTTGAATGGCGCCGGGACCGACCGGGCGGCCTAGGCGCTTACATTGCACGGCAACACGATCCGGACGCCGGCCGAGGATCAGGTCCACGCCCCAGTCGCCGGACAGCGGGGTCATGATGACCGGCACGCCGGCGCTGCGCGCCACATGCGCGACGTAGTCCTCGAACTCGATACCCGACATGGCCGCGGTCGGGTGTTCGGCGGCGCGGGGGGTGACGGCCCCCCGCAGCGCACCCGCCAGGAAGCGCGGCGCCAACGCGGCCGCCGCGGCGATGAGTGCGCAGTACCACGGATCGACGCCCGACGCGTACGCGGCGAAACCCGCGCCCGCCGCGATCACCAGGAGAACTCGGACCCGAAGCACGGCCACGATCGTAGGGGCCGCCCCTGACACGAGACTCCCGGTCTGCTTACTGTGGTGACCATGACCGTTGCCAAGCGCGAACGCGCTGCACTCGTCGAGACCTTCCGCGCCGTCGGCCCCGATGCGCCCACACTGTGCGAAGGCTGGACCACCCGTGACCTCGCCGCGCATCTGGTGCTGCGGGAACGCCGGCTCGACGCCACCCCCGGCATCGCGTTCGGCCCGCTGTCGGGCTACACCGCCAAGGTTCAGGACCGGATCGCCGCCTCGACACCCTGGACGGAGCTGGTGGACAAGATCGCCGGCGGGCCGCCCCTCTACTCGCCGTTCATCGTGCTGGACCCGCTGGTGAATGTCGCCGAGATGTTCATCCACCATGAGGATGTCCGGCGCGCTCAACCTGGTTGGGAGCCAAGACAATTGGACAGCGCGATGGTGGCGGCGTTGCTTCGCCCCTTCCCGATGCTCAGCAAGGTGGCGTTGTCGAAGGTGCCCGGCAGACTGGTGTTGCGTACCGCCGACGGCCGCACACTGGCCACCGTCGGCAACGGCCCCGAGGTGGTGCTCACCGGCGCGCCGGAGGAATTGCTGCTCTACGCCTTCGGGCGCGACGCCATCCGGGTGGACTTCGCCGGTGATGACGCCGCCGTGGCGCAGGTGAAGACCGCCAAGCGCGGGCTCTGAACCCGGTCTTTCCGAGGTGGGCCGCTGAATGTTGGCGTGCCGACGGTCGAGGTTCCGCAAGCGGGGAGGCGCGCTGTTGGCGAAGGGTAGGGCCGCTGTGTTCTGGGCCCGGGTCTGTCACACCCCTGCTGTTTTGATGGGTTCACGTCTTCCGCAACATCTTTGGCCGATGCCGGGATGTTCCCCGCGCTCGAACCACAGCCACCCTCAGCCAACAACTGACTTGTCGTTGGTAGTCAGCGCCCGCCACACCCGGGCCGGCGTCATCGGCAACTGGTGCAACCGCACCCCGGTGGCGTGGCGGATGGCGTTGGCCAGCGCCGGAGCCACCGGGTTGTAGGGCGATTCACTCATCGACTTGGCGCCCATCGGGCCCATCCGGTCGAAGGTGTCGGCGAACAGCACCTCGGTCACGGGCACGTCGGCCAGTTGCGGGATGTGATAGTTCCGCAACGTTGCATTGGTCACGACGCCCTGCGGGCCGAGCAGCATCTCCTCGTAGAGTGCACCGCCGATCGCCTGGGCGGCACCGCCTTCCACTTGACCCCGGCACTGCTGGGGGTTGATCACCACACCGGCGTCGGCGGCCTGCACACTCTGCAGGATGCGCACCACACCGGTGTCGGTGTCGACCGCCACGCGGAACCCGTGCACATTGAACGCCACCGATCGCGGCGTGCCATCGTGGTGGCCGATGCCGACCAGGGGCCCCGCCTCCAGCAGTTCGGCGAAAGCGACGAAACGCTCACCGCACTGCACGCCGTTCGGGCCGAGATCGCAGGTATCGCCGGAAACCCCGGCCAGTGCCGATGCCAGCTCGATGAGCCGGGTCCGCAGGTCCGTGCAGGCATGCTGAACCGCTGTGCCCGCCACCACCGTGCCCGCCGAACCGAAGGCGCCGGTGTCATACCCGGCGGCGTCGGTATCGGCCTGCCGCAGGATAATTCGGTCGGCTGTGGTGCGCAGTTCCGTGGCGGCCACTTGTGTGTGCACCGTCGACGTCCCGTTTCCGAACTCCGCAGTGCCCACCGCCAGGGTGTACTCGCCGTCGGCTGACACCGAGACCCGGGCGTCGGCGAAGTGCCCGCGCGGCGGGATGGTCGCGATCATCGACGCCGCCATACCGACACCGACGCGCCATTGCGGGCCGGCCGGCGCATCGGCGCCCGCACCCGAATCCAGCGCGGCCTGCACCAGATCCAGGCACTGATCCAGCCCGTAACTGCCGAACGCCAGGTCATCGCGGGAGACGTGGGAGTCGACGAAGTCATCCCCGGGCACCACCACGTTGCGCCGGCGCATCTCGAACGGGTCGATCCCCAATTCCGAGGCCAGCTCGTCGATCGCCGATTCGACGGCGAAGATCATCTGCGAGAGCCCATAACCGCGGAACGCCCCCGACGGCAGGTTGTTGGTGTAGACGGCCTGCGCGTCCACCCGCTTGTTCGCGCAGCGATACAGCGCTATCGACTCCCCGCAGCCGTGGAACATCACCCCCGGTGTGTGGTTGCCGTAGGCGCCCGCATCGATGAGCACGTCGACGCCCAGCGCGGTCAAGATGCCGTCGGCGCCGGCGGCCACCGTCACGTCGATGCGGAACGGATGCCGGCATGGCGCGACGGTGAATTGGTCACTGCGGCTGAACTCGTAGCGCACCGGCGCGCCCAGCCGTAACACGGCGAGTGCCACCAGGTCCTCGGTCAGCATCTCCTGTTTTCCGCCGAATCCGCCGCCGACACGTTTGGTGAACACCTGCACCTGTTCGCGGTCCAGCCCGAACACATGGCACAGCTCGTCGCGCACCAGGAACGGCACCTGGGTGCTGCTGCGGATCACCAGCCGGCCGTCCTCATCGCGCCAGCCGGTGCAGCCGTGGGTCTCCAGGTGACTGTGCTGCACCCGCTGGGTGTGCCACCGCCCGGTGACCACGGTGCCCCCGCGGTTCCGCGCAGTCGTCAACCCGGCATCGAGATCGCCGACACCGCCGTGCAATTCGGACACGATGTTGCGCGACGGGTCGGTGATCCGGCTCTCCGGTCCCTTCCCGTCGTGCACCAGGGGAGCGCCGGGGCGACGGGCGGCTTCGGGGTCGAAGACCGCGGGCAACACCTCGTAGTCGACGACGATGGCGCGGCATGCCTTCTCCGCGGTGCCCGGATCGTCGGCGACCACGGCCGCCACCCGCTGGCCGAGGAATCGCACGGTGTCGTCGAGCACCCGGGTGTCGTCGGGATCGTCGAGGCGACTTTGATGGCGGGCGGTGGAGAACGCCACTGCGGGACTGTCGTGATGGGTCAGCACCAACCGGACACCCTCGATGGACTCGGCCACCGACGTGTCGACGGAGCGGATGCGGGCGTGTGCCACCGGACTGGCCAGCACGGCCATGTGCAGCAGCCCCGGCATGTCGAAATCCATGGTGTACTGCTCGGTTCCGGTGACCACCCCGACACCGGCGGGCGCGCCCACCGACCGCCCCACGTCAGCACCCTCGGCTGGTTTCTCGATTTGGGCGCGCCCGGCGATGGCGTCGGTGATGGCCCGGTACCCCGTGCAGCGGCACAGGTTTCCCTTCAGGCTGCTGGGCAGGTCGGCGAGCTGGGCCTCGGACAGCGCGGCGGTGGTGGTCACCATCCCCGCCGTGCAGAACCCACACTGGAAACCCGCCGCTTCGAGGAACTTCCGTTGCACCGGATGCAGATCCTGCGGGGTGCCGAGCCCGGCGACGGTGGTGACGTCGCAGTCGTCGGCCCGAAACGCCGGGTATACGCACGAATGCACCGGCTGCCCATCCACCAGGACCGAGCAGGCTCCGCAGTCACCGGCGTCGCAGCCCTTCTTGACCTCGAAATGCCCGGTGTCGCGAAGGAAGGTGCGCAGGCATTGCCCCGGCCTCGGCGCGGCCGTCGCGGGGCAGCCGTTGATACGTATGGTCACCGCAGTTCCGCACAGACCTGCTCGGCCAGCCGCAGCGTGACGCCGCGCCGCCAATCGGGATCGCCGTGTGCGTCGAGCGTCCATGCGTCGGGAGCGATGGTGGCGTGCACCGCCGCCAACTCGTCGTCGGACGGGACGGCAGAGAACCCGAACACGTACGGGCGCACCGTTGCCGCGGTGATCGACAGAACGAACCGGCCGCCGTCGGCGCCGCTGTCGCGGCGCCCGATCACCACGATGCCCGACCGGCCCAGCGGGGAGGGCGCCAGCTTGCGGAATGCCGTCGACGCGCGCAGCGCCGAAGCCGGGATGTCCACCGCGCGGATGACGTCGCCGACGGTGAGCATGTTGGTGGTGTTACCCGTGACGAATTCCGTGATCGGCATCGTGTACTCGGAGCCGTCGGCCCGCCACACGGTCACCGATCCGTCGAGTGCGGACAGCAGCGAAATCATGGCACCGGCCGGGAAGGACAGCGCCACATTGCCGCCGACGGTGGCGCTGCGCCAGATCTTGAACGACGCCAACAACGCCTCGCAGCACTGCCGCAGCAGCGGAGCGGCGGCCCAATCGGGATGGTCGACGGCCAATTCCTCACTCAGCCGGGCGACCCGGTCGATGGTGCAGGTGGCGGAAAGTTGCACCGCGTCATCGGTCATCACCACCGGCGCCCAGCCCAGTCGGGTGATGTCGACCAGACGCCGCAACCCCACCTGAGGTTCGGAGAACAACCAGGTGCCTCCGGCCAAGACGGCGTCCCGGGCGCCGAGGGGCCAGAGGTCGTCGCGCGTGGTGGGGATGTCGACGGCCTCGACGGTGTTGAGGTCCATCCCGTAACGCTAATCAAGCAAACGGCCCCTCGCAGCGCGGGCGCAGCGGTGCGACCTGCGACGTATACCAGTAACAACGTCTCATTCAGGCCCCCGACACAGGCACAATCCGATAAATTCAACCACGCACGTTTTGATTTCCGGCGGGGCGGGTAAAGGTGAGCACCGGAAAGGAACGACATGGCAGTCGCGCGCAGGTCAGAGGCGCATTTCGGCGCTGTTCCTCGCTATGACGAGGGCGGGCCGGTCGATCAGGGTGTCGGCGGCGCGGTGCGGTTCGCAGCAGCGACCGCAGCGGCTGGTCTGGTGTTCCTGGTCGTGGCGGCTCTGTGGGTGAGTACGTGCACCGAGTCCACGGATGTGGACACGGCCGCATGCGGTGTTCCGCAACGCACCATCCTCGGCCTCGGCGCCCCGATGATCCTGCTCGCAGGTGCCATCTGGGCGTTCGTCTGCACGTACCGGGCGTGGCGCGCACGCGGCGAGTTCTGGAGCTGGCAGGGCGCCGGCTGGTTCCTCTTCACGGTCATGTTGGTGACGTTGGCGATGGGTTTCCCGGCGGTTGCCGGACCCGCACTCGGAGGCTGACCGCTCCGAGTATCCACGCTCTCCGACCACCCCTTCGCGGCTGTGTGCCGCACCTGTTCATGAATCCCGCCCGCGGCGGTGGCGACGACGCCGCCGCCGCGGCCGCATTCTGGCACCCATGTGCGCGGTCCGGTGCAGGGCACAAGAAAATCCCGGCGGAACACCGCCGGGATTTTCTGTGAGATTTCAGGTCAGCGTTGGAACGCTTCTTGGCGCTTCTCGGCAGCCTTGGCGCCACCGCGCGCAGCCTCGGCTTCGGCTTCTTTCTTGGCCGCCTCGCGCTGGGCTTCGGCCTTGTCCTGCTGAGCCTTGCCCTCGTTGATCAGATCGTCGCGGCCGGTGACCGTGCCGACGACTTCCTTCGCCTTGCCCTTGACGTCCTCGACGACACCCTTGACGCCTTCTTCGGGTCCGCTGTTGTTCTCAGCCATGTTGTTTCCCTTTCCTCAATGGTTACGGAGCAGATCCACGAGCTGGTCTTTCTTCTTATCCGAATACCCGGATACACCAAGCTCTTTGGCCCTCTTCCTGAGCTCGGAGACCGTCCAACCTTCGTAAGCGCCGGACTTGCCACCCTTCTTGCCCACACTCGAACGGCCCTTGGCCGCAGCAGCATTGGAGATCCGGGCCGCTTTCTCCTTGGAGTTGCCCTGCTTGCGCAGGTCTTCGTAGAGACCCTCGTCCTTGATCGATGAATTCGGCATCTCTACCTCCTAGCTGTTGATGTGGGTGACATTCAGGTTTCTTCCCCCACGAGGTCAGGGTTCCCAAGCCGCAAAAAACTGAAACAGGTGACAGTGGGTTCTCAGGTCCGCAGCAGGGGCGAGTAACGGGTGAAGTTCGACCGCAGAGACACCCGCTCGCGGTCGATCCGGGTGATGTCGGACCACGCGCACACGAAGGTACCGCGGTGCCGCCAGCACAACAGTTTCTGCAGCAGGACAGGGTGTTTCACCCCGGTTCGTTCGTAGCCGAGATAGGAGCTCCGGGTGCGCGGGCTCACCACCAGACCCATCACGCGCGGCTGGCCGGGATCGTGGTGCAGATCACCGTCTACCACCAGTCGCACATCGATCACCGTCCCGATGCCGCGACCGGACGAGTCCTCGACGGGCAGGCCCAGGAGTTCACTCGCCAGCATGCCGGCCTCCCGGAATCCGCCCGACGATGTGTTGTGGACTGCCGCACCGGTCACCAGCACGACGATCATCAGGACGTGAAAGCGGGCGGCCTCGGCGGGCTTTCGGAACTTGCCCCAGGTCCAGCCCAGGAATTGTGCCACCGTGTACCCCGACGACAACGTCGTCTCCAGCGCAGCCCCGAACGTGGCCGCCACAATACCGATGATCGCGAACGCCAGCGCCAACTGACCGCCGGCGGCCACCACCGGCATGACGACCTGCGACAGCGACGACACCTCGATACCGCTGGGCAACAACACGATTGCCGCGCACGCGGCGATCGCGATGGACAGGATGCCGCCCAGCGGGAAACCGACCATGACGTTGAGCCGGGAGGTGCTGAGGTCTTTGACGGTCCAGCGCTCCTCCACGGCGCCGGAGGAGAAGAAGAACACCTCGTAGGGCGTCATTGCCGCGCCGAACAGCGCCACGGCGAACTACCAGTAGGTGGCTTCGGATTCGGTCTCCGGAATCTGCGGAGCCATCATCTGCCGGCCCAGCTCCGACCAGTTCGGCGACAACATCACCACCGCCACCGCGAACACCATCAACGTCAACCCCAGCAGGCCGGTGATGTTCTCCATCACCGTGAACTTCACTGCCAGATCACCACCCACACCCCGAATGCCGCGACCGGAAACCACAGGGCTGGACCCACATCGGTGGCCAGTTGCAGTGCCAGCGCCACACCGCCTATCTCGGCGGTCACGGTCATCAGGCTGATGAAGAACGACGCCAGCAGATTCGCGCCCGCGGTGCGTGGGCCCAGTCGTTCCCGGATGATCTCGAAGGTGGCCCGTCCGCTGACTGCCGCCACCTTCCCCGACCTGTGCGCGAACAGGCAGATACCGAGCACACCTACGGGAACCACCCACGCGAGCGCCAAGCCGAACCGCGATCCGACGATGGCGTTGGTGACCATGTCGCCGATGTCGATAAATCCGCCGATCGCGGTCAGGATCCCCAGGGCGACGGCGAAGAGCCGCTTCATCAGCGGTAGTCGCGCGCCAACGCCTCTGCTGCGGCGGTGAGCTCACGCTGCAGGTCCTGCGGCGGAGGCTGCGCCGCCAGAGCGCGGACCGCGGCGTTGGCGGAGTTGAGTTGCGCGGCGATATCGGTCATCGCCTGGGCCAGGTATCGCTGCCGCTGCACGTCGGCGGGGTCTTCCGCGCGCAGTTCCGAGATCCCGTCGTACGCCGAGATGACGTTGTCGCGGGCGTCGCTGAGTTGCACGGCAGTCAGATGCTGCGTCGAGCGGCCTCGGGCCCACAGGTCCAGGGCCACGGCGCCGGAGCGAGCCGCGGATTCGGTTTCCTCCTGCGCCTGTGCCAGCCGGCCCGGCATCCCGTCGCGGTTACTGGGGCACGCCGTCAGGATGAAGGCGAGCATGGCGACCATCGCGGCGATCCCCACGGCAATCCGGATCGCCGGCCGAGGTCCCCCGCGGGCCATTACCGTCTTTCTTCGTCGGGATCCACATCGTCGAGCGCCTGGTGTTGTTCCTGCCAGTCGCTCGGGTCGCTTTCGAGCGGGGTGGGGGTGTCGGCGAGGCCCTCGTCGGGAACCAGGTCTGCGGTCGGTTGCTGCTGTTCGACGGCATCGTCGACCGGGACGTCGTCCGGGAAGGGCGCACCGTCGGAGAAAGCGTCGTCATACATGACGACCGGATTACCCGCCCGGCGCCCGGGAAAACAGGTTCAGCTCTTCGCGACTTTGCGGATCATGCGTGCGGTGGCACCTTCCACGATGGCCTGTGCCTTATCGTCGTCACGTGCCTTCCCGGCCCGCCTGGCGGCGGCCGCGATGGTCAGCCCGTTCTCGTAGGCGGTGACCACCCGCGGGTCCACATACGAACTGCGGGCGACCGCCGGAGTGTTGCCGAGTTCTGCGGAGACCTCCTTCATCACGGCCGAGACGATCTTCTTGTTCGCTCGCTCCGACGACGGGGGATCGGCATCGACGAAGGCCGCCGCGGCCAGCACGGTGCCGTGCCACGTCCGCAGATCCTTGACGCTGTACTCGTCGCCGACCATCTCCTTGAAGCGGGTGTTGAGGTCGTCGGCGTGGACATCCGCCCAGCCGGACGAGGTGCGACACACCAGGAGGCGGTCACTGCGTTCCTCGCGGCGCATCAAGGCCCGGACGGTGCCCACGATGGCGGGGTCGTCCACCTCCCACTGCCGTTGGACGCCGCTCTTGGCGGGATAGTCGAAGTACACCGCGTCGCGTCTGACGGTGACGTGCTCGCAGAGCAAGGTGGCCACACCGTAGGAGTTGTTGTCCTCGGCGTAGGTTTCGCCGCCGGCCCGGAAGTAGCCGCGGTCGAGCATCCGCAGAGCCAGTGCGATCACCCGGGCCCGGGTGAGGCCCCGGCTGTCGAGGTCGTGAACGAGCTGAGTGCGCCACTGCGGCAATGCCTTCGACATTTCGAGCACGCGATCGAACTTCTCCTCGCTGCGCTCTTCCTGCCACCGCTGGTGGTACAGGTATTGACGCCGGCCCGCCACATCGGTGCCGACGGCTTGGATATGGCCACTTGGGTGGGTGCTGATCCACACCTTCTTCCAGGCGGGCGGGATGACCAACTCCTTGATGCGGGCCAGCGTCTTGTCATCGGTGATGAGTTCGTCGCCGGGTCCGTAGTAGGAGAACCCCTTGCCGCGCCGGACCCGCCTGATACCAGGGCCGGTTACTACGCTGCGCCGAAGTCGCATCGCCGGGCCCCAGTCGGACGTGGTCTCACGGGCGGCTGATACCCCGGGTCAGCGTCGTTCACACCCGGCAACGGGTTGGTCACATCAACGTTTGATTTCTCGGTGGGTGCGGGTAGAGAAGCGGTCACCATGACTTCATCGAGAACTGCACCAACGGCAGCCGGCTCCCGGCCGGCCTTCGGGCGCACCGCAGTGCCCGCAGTGCGTCGCGGCTCCCGCCTCCGACACCGCAGCGGCGAAGGGCAGCGCAATGGTTAGTTGGGCTGCACGCTGGGGTAGTCTCGGTGCGATATTGCCGGGAGGCCAGTACATGTTCGATGCCGAAAGTTCCGCTGACGCGATCGCCCGCAGCCCCAAGGCTGTCGAGCTGCGCATCAACGCGCAGCTGGAGAACCTCGCTGTGGTGCGCACCGTGATCGGAGCGATCGGGACGTTCGAGGATCTGGATCTCGACGCGGTGGCCGATCTGCGGTTGGCGGTCGACGAGGCCTGCACCCGGCTGATCAAGTCAGCCGCCAAAGACGGCACGTTGGTGTTGGTCATCGACCCACGGCCCAACGAACTGGTGGTCGATGTGTCCACCACCTCGGCAGCCGAGGACATCCTGACACCGGGCAGCTTCAGCTGGCACGTACTCACCTCGCTCACCGATGACGTGAGCACGTTCCGCAACGGAGCAGATGCCGGGCTGGACCCCGTGTTCGGCATCTCGCTGACGACGAGACGAGTGAGTCCGGCACGGTGACGTCCCCAGGTTCGCAAGGGTCGGCCTCGCGCACCGGAGCTTCGCGATCGAGTTCTGAATATGCCGACGTACCGGAGATGTTCCGGAAGTTGGCGGAACTGAGCGAAGGCTCCGCGGCATTTCAGCGTCAGCGGGACCGCATCGTCGAACGGTGCCTACCGCTGGCCGACCACATCGCCCGCCGTTTCGACGGGCGTGGGGAGCCGCGCGATGACCTGGTGCAGGTCGCGCGAGTGGGTTTGGTGAACGCCGTGATCCGGTTCGATGTCAACGCCGGGTCCGATTTCGTCTCCTTCGCCGTGCCCACGATCATGGGCGAGGTCCGGCGCCACTTCCGTGACAACAGCTGGTCGGTGAAGGTGCCGCGCCGGCTCAAGGAACTGCATCTGCGGCTGGGCAGCGCCACTGCCGAACTCTCGCAGCGGCTGGGCCGTGCACCGACGCCCACCGAGCTGGCCGCCGAACTCGGCATGGACCGTGACGAAGTGGTCGAGGGCCTGGTGGCGGGCAGCTCGTACAACACCTTGTCCATCGACAGCGGCGGCAGCGGCAACGAAGATGCCCCGGCCATCGCCGACACCCTCGGGGATGTCGACCTTTCCCTGGATCAGATCGAGAACCGCGAGGCGCTGCGGCCGCTGTTGGAATCGCTGCCCGAGCGTGAGCGCACCGTGGTGGTGCTCAGGTTCTTCGAGTCGCTGACGCAGACGCAGATCGCCGAGCGCATCGGGGTTTCGCAGATGCACGTGTCACGGCTGCTCGCCCGCGCGCTGACCCGGCTCCGGGATCAACTCGAGTAACTCGACGTCGCCGCCGATCAGCCGCTTCGCGGACGCCATGGTGGTGACGACGGGAAGGACTCCCTCGGGATCGCAGATCCGCAGGATCCGGGCCACCGCGCCGCCTGCCGCGACCGCCCACCGCGCCTTGTTGTCGGCGCACCTGGTGTTCATGGTGTGCAGCGTCGAAACCCCGGCTGTGGCAAGGAATTTGAGCCGTGTCAGATCCACCACCAACGGGGTGGGGCCGTCCAGGTGGGGCAGCACGTAGGTGACGAACGCGTCCGCGTTGGACGCGTCGATCTCGCCGTCGGCGGTGACGATCACATAACCGTCGACATGGCAGACAGCAGCACCTGCCGTCCGGCGAAGTGAGTCGGTGAATGATTGTGTGGTTGCTGCAGTGGACATCATGACCCCATCAGTTGCTGGCGCGGGTCGCGTCAAATGCTCACGTTCTCGAAGCCCTCACGGATAGGTGCTACCCACCTCGCCGGTTTGACGTCTCCGGTTTCGGCTGTGAACTCAACCTGGTGCCGACCTTACGCCTGAGCCATGGCTCCGACAACGATCTCGGCGTCTTCACCACACCCTCACAGTTTTGCTGTTTCGACATCTCAGCGGACAGGTGTGACGGGACCGCCCATGATGTTGCCGACGATTCCGCGGATGATGTTGGTGCCGTCCTCGTTGCGCAGCTCGTCGTACCACTGCGCGGTGACCTCGGGATCCTTTGCGTGAGTTACATCGCAGCGCTTACGGGCGCGCAGCACCAGGTCGCCGGCCCGTTCGGCCCGTGCCTGCTGGTAGGCGGTCAAGGCCGCGTGCACGTCGCCGGGATGGTCTTTGAACGCCCACTGCAGGGCCACCGCGTCCTCCATCGCCGAGCATCCGCCCTGGCCGATGTCGGGGGTGGTGTTGTGGGCGGCGTCGCCCAGCACCGCGACCCTGCCCTTGACCCAGGTGTGGAACGGATCGAGGTCCAGGATCTCGACGCGGTTGGTGGTCATCGGATCGAGCTTGTCGATGAGCAGCTGCACACCCGGAGCCCAGCCGGCGAAGTGGCTGCGCAGCACCTCACGGGCGCTACCCCGCTCGTACTGTGCGCCTTGCGGTTCCACCACGTCGAAGAAGAAGTAGAACCGGCCGCCGGCATTACCGTTGCCCCCGACGGGCATCACCGAAACCCGTTTGCCGTCACCGACATAGGTGGTCCACTCGGTGGCAGGGCCGATGCCGTCGTCGGTGTCCACCAGGCCGTTGAAGTTCACGTACCCGGCGTAACGACGCGACACCGGACCGCCCAGCACGTACTCGCGGGTGATCGAGCCGGCGCCGTCGGCGCCGATGATGAAGTCGGCCGAGGCGGTCGTACCGTCGGCGAACGTCGCCGACGCGGCGTCGGGACCGTCTTCGATGGAGACCATCCTCATCCCGAAGCGGATGTCGTCGAGACCGTAGGCTTCCATCAACATCAGCTGCAGTTCGGCGCGGGCGATCGGGTAGGGCCGCTGGCCCACCTCGTCGATCAGCGGCTGCATCGAGAATCGGCACATCGTCTCACCGGTGTGCCCGTCGAGGTAGCTCATCGAGTTCACGATCCCGCCGAGCGCGGCCGTCTGGTGCTCGAGCCCCAGGTAGTTGAGGCACTTGACGCCGTTGGACCACACCGAGATCGCGGCGCCGACAGGTTTGTTCTCGGTGACCCGTTCGTATACCTCGGTGTCGATTCCGATCTGGCGCAACGCGATTGCTGCGCTCATCCCGCCCATACCCGCGCCGATGACGATCGCTTTCACGTGGTCCTTCCTCAACTTCCCCGGTAGGTGGAATAGGCGTACGGCGACAGCAGCAAGGGAACGTGATACCTGCCTGCGGAGTCGGTGACCTCGAAGGAGATGGTGACCTCCGGGTAGAACCCGACGACCGCCTGGGCGGCGAAATAGCTTGCGGTGTCGAACGTGAGCCGGTAGATGCCGGTCAGTTCGGCGTCGGTGAGACTGGTGACGCGGCCGTCATCGTCGGTGAGGGCATGGGCCAGCAGCACTCCCGCCGAATCGGTCAGGGTGACGGCCACGCCGGCGCCGGGCCGGCCGGTCACAGCGTTGAGGACGTGGGTGCTCACATGAGTCATGGGCGTCATCCTGCCTGGGTCTCCGGCTCGTTGAACAGCCGCTCCAACCTCAGCCGGTTGATCTTCGCCAGTTCACTGCGCATCACCCGCCGTTCGGTGTCGGGATCGTTGTCGAGGCGTTCGGTGAGAATGTCGAGCAGTTCCTCGGCGGACCGACCGCTGGCGCACACCAGGTACACGTACCCGAACTTCTGGTCGTATTCCTGATTCTTCACTGCCAGTTCGGCTTTCACCGCGTCGGCGGCGGTGGCCACGGCAGCCTGCTCGCGCGCCGAGGAGGGATTGTCGGGGCGCGCTCCGATGCGGGGATGGCCGTCGAGTGCGGCGTCGATCTCGGCATCGGGTAATTCGGCCAGCACCCGGTCCGCGCGGTCCAGCAGGGCGTCGACATCGCGAAACGGTGTGCCGGCGAGTACCCGGCGCGCCCAGATGGTCGAGGAACAGACACCGAACAGCAGATGCATCCGCTGCCGCTCGGTCATGGCATTGAAGGCGTCGAGACTCGGCATCTACTGGAGTTCGTTCAACCGGCTGAACCGGGCGGCCGCAATGGGATTGGCATCGGCCACCAGGTCCTGGAACCGGTAATTGGCGATCTTCTCGACCTCGATGAGGGCGAAAGCCCGCTCGGCGGCAGGTGAGTTGTCCATCCGCGACCACCCGTTCTTGAGCACCCGATCGAAGTGCTCGGTCTCCCGCGCGCAGATGATCAGCGGGAACCCGAAGTGTTCGCGGTACGCCGACGCCAGTTGCACCACGTCGTTGTGATCGTCGTCGTCGAGGTTGGACAACGCCACGTGGTCGACGGTGAGGGACTGCCCGGTCTCGTCCTCGGCGCCCAGATCGTGAAACGCGTTCAGCAGTTCGGTCTGCTGCTCGGGTGAGCCGGTCAGCACCGCGTCCTGGAACGCCTCGCGCAGCGCCTTGGTGTCGGCGAACGGCCGCTGCTCGAAGGCCCGCTCGACCGCCCACGGAACACCTTGGACCACATGCCCGAACACCTCGGTGAAGCGGTCTCTGGTCATGGCGTTGACCTCGTCGAGGGTGATGGAGCCGCCGCCGGCCACCCGTGCACCGTGGCCACCGGTGTGGAAGAACACGATGTTGAGCAGGATCGCGCTCACCGCGCCGATGCTGATACCGCTGCCGAAGATCAGGTCGAGACCGGGCGGCATGCCCTGGGCGATATCGGGATACGACGTCACCCACAACGCCAGCGCCAGGCTGGTGGTGACGATGATCAGGTTGCGGTGGTCGGTGAAGTCCACCTTGCCCAGCGTCTGGATACCCACCACGGCCACGGTGGCGAACAACGTCAGCGCCGCACCACCCAGCACCGGGTTCGGGATGGACGCCACCACGGCCGCGACCTTCGGCAAGAAGCCCAGCAGGATCATGAACACACCGGCGGCGGCCACCACCCAGCGGCTCTTGACCCCGGTCAGGCGCACCAGCCCGACGTTCTCCGAGAATGCGGTGTAGGGGAAAGAGTTGAAGACGCCGCCGATCGCGGTGGCCAGACCGTCGGCGCGCAGCACGTTGCCGATATCGGAGGCCTTGACACGCTTGCCGACGATCTCGCCGGTGGCGATGGTGGAACCGGTGGACTCCACCGCGGTGATCATCAGCACGATGATCATCGTCAGGCACGCCACGAAGTCGAATTTGGGCATGCCGAACAGGAACGGCGGGGTGAAGCCCACCGCCGAGGCTTCACCTACCCGGTCGAAGTTCATGTCGCCCAACGCATATGCCACCGCACAGCCGATGACCAGCCCCAGCAGGACCGCGATGGTGGCCAGGAAGCCACGGAACAGCCGCTGGATCGCGACGATGATCGCGATGGTGCCCAGCGCGTAGAGGAACCACCGGATGTTCGCGGGATCGGGCTCGTGGGTGTGCGGGTTGGTCACCGCGTCCATGGCGCCCACCGGCACCAGGCACAGGCCGATGATGGTGATCAGCGTGCCGGTGACCACCGGTGGGAAGAATTTCAGCAGCTTGATGAACACCGGCGCGATCAGGAAGGTGAAGATGCCCGCGACGATCACCGCGCCGTAGACGTAGACCATGCTCGCCGAGCCGCCGCCGTTGGCCAGGCCGATGGCGATGATGGGAGAGACCCCGGCGAAAGTGACGCCTTGCAGCAGCGGCAGGCGGACACCGATCTTCCAGAACCCGACGGCCTGGATGATCGAGGCGATACCGCAGGTGAACAGGTCAGCGGTGATCAGCATGACCAGCTCTTCCTGGGACAACCCCACCGCGCCGGCGATGATGATGGGCACCAGGACCGCGCCGGCATAGAACGCCACCACATGCTGGAAGCCGTAGGTGGCCAGCTTCGGGATCGGCAGCATGTCGTCGACAGGGTGCACACGCTTACCGGTGGTGGGCATCGGCGGGAGTGGAGCCGGGGCTGACATCGTCCAAGAATCGGGCAGGTTGACAATGTTCGCATGTCGAGAACGCAGCGCGTGGCCGGGGTGTTGCTTGCCGCCGGCGCCGGAAGTCGCTTCGGGAAACCGAAAGTGCTTGCGGCAGAAGGGCTGTGGCTGAAGAACGCGGTGGCGGCGCTCGCCGACGGCGGATGTGACGATGTAGTGGTGGTGCTGGGGGCCGCGGTGGTCGACGTGCCCGCGCCGGCACGGAGTGTGATCGCCGCGGACTGGGCCGACGGGATGAGCGTTTCGCTGCGGGCCGGGCTGGACGCCGCAGCCGACGCCGACCGCGTGGTGCTCCAGCTGGTGGACACCCCGGACGTCGGTGCCGATGTGGTGCGACGGGTGCTGGCCTCGGGTGCCGAACTGGCCCGGGCGGTGTACCACGGGCGGCCGGGGCATCCGGTGGTGATTCCCGCCCCGCTCGTGCCGGAGTTGCGGGCCGGCTTGTCCGGGGACCAGGGTGCGCGAGCGTTCCTGGCCCACCGCGCCGATGTCGTCGCGGTCGAATGCGGTGACCTGGCGACCGGCGTGGACATCGATGTGCCGGTGGAGGGATAGCGGGGCCGGAGGGCGACAGTGCAGGCGTGTGGCGCCGACTCAGAGCAGTCCGAGCGCCTTCACCGCATCGCGTTCCTCGCGCAGCTCAGCCACCGAGGCGTTGATGCGGGTGCGAGAGAAGGCGTTGATGTCCAGGCCCTCGACGATCTGCCACCGCCCGTCCACCGCGCGGCAGGGGAACGAGCACACCAGACCCTCGTCCACGCCGTAGACCCCGGGCGACGGCAAGGCCACCGATGTCCAGTCATCGGCGGGGGTGCCGTGCACCCAGTCGTCGAGGTGGTCGATGGCGCCGTTGGCCGCCGACGCCGCCGAACTGGCGCCGCGCGCCTCGATGATCGCGGTGCCGCGGCGGGCCACCGTCGGAATGAAATCGTCTGTCAGCCAGTGGGTGTCAGCGGCGTAGTCAGCCCCGGAGCGGCCACCGACCTTCGCGTGGAACAGATCCGGGTACTGCGTGGGGGAGTGGTTGCCCCAGATCGTCATCTGCGAGATCTCGGTGACAGGCACGCCGGCATGGCGCGAGATGGCCGCGACGGCGCGGTTGTGGTCCAAGCGGGTCAACGCGGTGAACCGCTCGGCGGGGATGTCCGGGGCGTGGGCGGCGGCCACCAGAGCGTTGGTGTTGGCGGGATTGCCGACCACCAACACCCGCACATCATCGCCCGCGCCGTTGTTCAACGCCTTCCCGGCGGTGGCGAAGATCTCGGCGTTGGCCGACAGCAGATCGGCGCGCTCCATGCCTTTGGTGCGGGGCCGGGAGCCGATCAGCAAGGCCACGTCCACCCCGTCGAACGCCCGCACCGGGTCGTCATGGATCTCGGTGCCCGCCAACAGTGGGAAGGCACCGTCGTCGAGTTCCATCACCACGCCCTCGGCGGCACGCACCGCGCTGGGCAGTTCGACCAGACGCAGGATCACCGGGGTGTTGCGGCCGAGCATCGCGCCGGCGGCGATCCGGAACAAGGCCGCATAGCCGATACTGCCTGCGGCGCCGGTGACGGCGACTACCTGGGGGCGGGTCATCGTTGACTCCTGTCGGCTGGGCTCCGCCCGCCAGTCTGGCAGGCCGGCCCGCTGCTCAGTGGCGGTCGAGATCGAGCTCACAGCAGTGGGCAACACACTCGGAACCTGGCTTTACCTGCCGTGGACGGAGGCGAAACACCACGGCAACAGTTTGGATCCAGTCTTGGATCCAAAGCAGATGACAGCGATACCAACCCCTGTCCCGCACGAAACCGGAGACCTCATGATTCGGCATTTCGACCTGTCCGACCTGGTTGGCGCCGCCCGCGACGGTGACCACCCAGGCGTTCTGCGCGAGTTCGACACCGTGTGCCGCGAAGCCGGTGCCTTCGCGCTGACCGGACTGCCGATCTCTGAGTCGGTGCTCGCCGACGTCTACCAGCGCACTCTGGAGTTCTTCCACCTGCCGCAGGAGGATAAGGAAGCCTTGCGGGATCCCGGCGGCAATCCCTACATCGGCTGGGACGGGCCGGCAGGAGACGGTGAGCACGACTCCGCGAAACGCAAGCAGATGTTCCACATCGGCCCCCGCATCTCGGCGAGCCTGCCCACGCCCGGTCCAGACGGTGCCTTCGGTCACGCCGACCCTGCCTCGGCCCAGGGACTCTGGCCGCAGCGGCTGCCGGAGTTCACCACCGCATGGCACGCCTACTACCGCCAGATGCAGGACTCGGCGCAGCTGCTCGGCGAAGTGATGGCCACCATTCTTGGTGTGCCCCTGGCAGATTGGCGGGCGCTCACGGCGGGCAACTTCGCCGACCTGGCCGCCAACTACTATCCCGCCGCCCGCGACGGGGACACCGGTGCGCGTAACGCCGTACACAGCGATGACACCCTGTTCACCATCCTGTATCAGGATGACGGTGGGGGTGGCGGTCTGCGCATGCAGTGCCGTGACGGCCGCTGGCTCGACGTTCCACCGGTGGCTGACACCTACCTGGTCAACATCGGCGCACTGATGCAGTTCCTCACCGGCGATCGGTGGTGGGCGGTACCCCACGAGGTCACCGCATCACCACTGGACCACCCCTCGTCCCGCACCGCGCGAGTGTCGATCCCGTTCTTCTTCCGCCCCAACGACGATCGCGCCCTCGTCCCGTTCTCCACCGACACGCCCCCCACCGACAGCGCCGAATCGGTTCGGATGAGCGAGTGGCTACTCGGTCGTCGTGCCGCCGCGGCCAGGTGACCCCCTACATCCCAGGAGACCTCATGAACCATTTCCCGGCGCGACCCCTCGACCGCCGCACCGTGATGCGCGGGCTGTTCGGCGCGGCCACCCTGGCCGTGGCCGGGCCCGTGCTGGCCGCATGCTCGTCGGCCGCGGAGCCATCGGAGGTGCCTGGACTCACCACGGTCACCGCACAACTCGGCTGGAAGAAACTGACCCAGTTCGGCGGGCACTTCGCGGCCTTGAAGAACAAGTACTTCGAGGAAGAAGGCATCAACGCCGTATTCCTGTCCGGCGGGCCCAACATCGACCCGGTCAAGGTGGTGACCACCGGACAGGCTGATATCGGAGACGCCAACGGATCCGACATCATCATCGCCAGCAGCCAGGGCATCCCCGTGCAGGCGTTCGCGACGATCTACCAGGAAACGCCGAACGCGCTGATGTCGCTGAAGTCCAACCCGGTGACCACCCTGGCGCAGATGAGCGGCAAGACCATCGGCCTGCCCACCGGGGAGCAGGCGCTACTGACGGCGATGCTGACCAAGGCCGGAGTCGACCCCGCCAGCGTCACCATGGTCCCGGTAGGGACCGACCCGTCCATCCTGAGCTCCAAGCAGGTGGACGGCTACATCGGATACGGCACCCAGCAGGGACTCTCACTGCAACAGCAGGGCGTCGACGTCGACATCATCTACTTCGCCGAACTCGGCAACCCCGACTACGGCAACGCGCTGTTCGCCACCAGCGACACCGTGTCCGGCAAGGCCGATCTGCTGGCCAAGTGGCTGCGCGCGGACAGGCGGGGATGGGAGTACTTCGTCGCCAACCCGGAGGAGATCGCGCAGTACACCTGGGACCAGTACCACCAGGAGACGGGTGCGGTGCTGGCCGACGAAAAGCTCTCCGCCGCAGCGGCGGTGCCGCTGATCACCTCGGGAGCCGCCCAGCAGAACGGGTTGATGTGGATCGAGCCGGCGACGTTCACCACGATCGCGCAGCTGTACTCCGACGCCGGCGATCTCGCAGCACCCGTCGATACCGATGCCGTCATGACGCAGTCGATTCTGTCGGCGGCCGCCGAGGACACCTGATGGCGCGCCATGACGTCGTGGCGGTACTCGGACCCGACGGACGGTCGGCGTCCGGGCCGACGGCCATCACCGTCACCGGCGAACGGATCGCCGCCATGGCCGCGCTCGAGTCGACCGGATCGACTCTGGTGGCGATGTCACCCCTGGTGAACAGCCATGATCACGGCCGCGGCTACGGTCTGTCTGTCGCCGGGATCGCGGACGGACCCCTGGAGAGCTGGATCCCCCGGCTGGCCGACGACAGCCGCGACCAGACGAATCTGGTGGGCAACGCAGCGCGACAGCTGCTCGGCCACGGAGTGGGCGCAGCGGTGTTCTGTGTCAACCCCGGCACTCCCGACATCGGCGTAGAACTCGAAGAGGCTTACCACGCAGCGGTTTCCGCTGGGATCAGAGCAGCGGTGGTGGTGCCCTACGCCGATACCGGCGGCCGGATGCGAGGCCGCGACGACCGCGGTGACACCGCCGACCTGACCGCCCGGCTGCAGCTGTTCGCCCGGCTGCCCGCCCGTCTCCCCGCCGTCGACTGGCAGCTCGGACCAGTGGGTCCGCAATGGGTCACCGAACGGGCAACGAGCGCGCTCAACGAGTTCGCGCTCGAGCACGGTGTGCGGCTGCACATGCACCTGCTGGAATCGCCCGCGCAGCGGGTCTGGGCCGACGAGGTGTACCCCGAAGGTCTCGTCCACCGGCTCGATCAGTTGGGCGTTCTCGGCCCGCACATCTGGTTCGCACACGGCACTCAGCTGCGTCCCGACGAGATCGCCCTGCTCACCGAACGTGGCTGCGGACTGGCGGTCAACGCGAGCTCCAACCTGCGACTGTGCTCCGGTGTACCGCCGGTGGCGGAGCTGCTGCACAGCGGCATGAAACCCGGAATGGGGCTGGACGGGCTGACCCTCAACGACGACGGCGACCCGTGGACCGAACTGCGGCTGCTGCGTGGACTGGTGCAGGCACACATGCATGAGAGTGCCTGTGCCGCTGACATTCTCGCCATGGGTTTCCAGGCCGGCGCGGTGGGGCCACAGCGACCCGTGGCGATCGCCGAAGGTGCGGTGGCCGACCTGCTGATCGCCGACATCGGCCCGCGGGCGCGGCTGATCGGCCGCCCGGGGTGGTCGGTTGCCGACGCCGTGTTGGCCGCTCCGCTGAGCGTCGCCGCCTTGTGGGTCGACGGCCGCGCCGTGCACTCCGCCGGCGCGCATGCCCCGGTTCCACTGACCATCGGAGAACTGTGATGACCGATTTGACGGTCGACCCCAGCGCGCAGCGCACGTCGCTGGGGCTCGACATCACCAATGTCTCCTACGAGTACCGCAGCGGGCGCACCCGCACACCGGCAGTACGTGAGGTGTCTCTGAACCTGGAACCCGGACGGGTCGGAGTGCTGCTCGGGCCGTCGGGCTGTGGCAAGTCGACGCTGCTGCGGATGGCGGCGGGACTCGTCGATCCCACCGACGGGAAGATCTCGTACACCGGAACCTCGGCGCACCAGCTGCGGGCGGCCCGGCGGATCGGCTTCGCCTTCCAGGACCCGTCGCTGCTGTCATGGCGGTCGGTCCGCAAGAACATCGAGTTGCCGTTCGACCTGGCCGGCCTACCGAAAGACAGCGCCTGGGTCGACCACCTGCTGGCCATCACCTCGCTGACCGAGTGGGCCGGGCACCGCCCGCGCCAGCTGTCGGGCGGTATGCGGCAACGGGTTTCGGTCGCCCGCGCGCTGGCCACAAAGCCGTCGGCGCTGCTCCTCGACGAACCCTTCGGCGCACTCGACGAGATCACCCGTAGCCAGCTCAACCTCGAACTCCTGGCCATCCTCGACGACACCGGCACCACCTGCCTCATGGTCACCCACTCGGTGGAGGAGGCGGTGCTGCTGGGTGACCGGGTGGTGGTGCTCTCACCACGGCCCTGCACGCCGCGGGCCGTCCACGATGTCGACGTCGCCCGTTCCGACCGCCGGGCGTTCCGGGACACCGCACAGTTCGCCGCGCTGTGTGCCGAGATCCGCGCCAGCCTGGAGGTGTCATGACCGCCGCCGCCGTGACGACGCCGACGATGACCCGTCCGGTGATAACCCCCCGCGCACCGGTCCCACGGCTGGCACGCGAAGCACTGTGGCTCGCCGGTGGCACAACGGTCTTGCTGGCGGCCTGGTGGGCGGTCGCCGCCGCCGGGGCGCTCGGACCCAGTTTCATCGGCCCGGACGTGGCCGTCGGCACGCTCGTCGATCAGTGGGGAATCATCTGGTACAACGCAGAGCCCACGCTGGCCGCCGCCGTGACCGGTGCAGTGCTGCTGCTGGCGATCACCGCGGCCGGCCTGGTCGTGGTGGGCATGGCGCCGTGGTTGTCCCCGTGGCTGGTCAGCGTCAGCGTCGTCGTGGGCAGCCTGCCGCTGATCAGTGCCACCCCGGTGTTGTCGATCCTGATCCCGCGCGGAAGCTCACTGATCACCGTCGTCACCGTGCTCAGCGGGCTGGTTCCCGTCGCCGCCATGCTGGGCGCCGCCGCCCACGCCACTCAGATCGGGCGTTCCGACCTCGGAGACCTGTACTCGGCCAGCTCCTTTCGATGGTGGCGTCACGTCGGCCTCGGCCGGACCGTCCCGATCGTCGACATCGGGCTGCGCGCCATGCTGCCGGCCTGCTTCGTCGGCGCCATCGTGGCCGAATGGTCCGGCGCCGCAGGCGAACGCGGCCTCGGCGGCCTGATGGCCAATGCCCTGTACAGCTATCAGGCCCCGCTGTTGTGGGCGGCGATGGTCCTCGCCGCGGCCGTCGCTGTCGCCCTGCTCGCCACCGTCGCCCTGATCATGCTGCCGATCCGGAAGGCCCTCACATGACCCGCGCCAATACCCGGGTGGTCGGGGGAGTGCTGCTCACCGTAGCGGCATTGATCGCCGGCTGGCAGCTGGCTATCTGGACCCACGAGATCCCCGCCTACAGCCTGCCCACGCCGGTGGCGACCCTGACCCACATCGGCGCCAACTCAGGCACCCTCGCCGGCAGCGCCGCAGCCACCCTCACCGCGGCCGCGGTCGGCATCGCCGTGGCAGGCGCGCTGGCCTTGCTGCTCGCACTGGCGGTGGTGCGCTGGCCCGTCCTGCACCGGCCGGTGACGGGGTACGCCCTGGTACTGCGCACGATTCCGATCGTCGGCGTGGCGCCCCTGATCACCCTGGTGGTCGGCCGCGGGTTGTGGACGTCGGTGCTGTGCGTGGTGATTGTCGCGACCTTCACGCTCTTCGTGTCGGCGGCGGCGAGTGTCCACGCCGCGCCTGCCGCCCTCGACGATCTGGCGGAGCTGTACCGGGCCGGGTTCCTCCGCCGGGCCCGCACCATGTACCTGCCGTCCGCGTGGGCCGGGCTGCTGGTGGGCCTGCGGATCACGGTGCCGCTGTCGGTGATGGCGGTCATCCTGTCGGAATGGCTGTCCGGCCGTCCCGGGCTGGGCAGCCTGATGGCCCTGTCGCAGGCCAATCGTGAAACACCGATGTTGTGGGCGGCCACCGTCGTCGCCGCCGGGCTGGGCCTGCTGTCCTACGCGCTGCCGGATCTGATCACCCACTTCGCCGAACGCCGCGGTTACACCACCGCGGTGGGCATCCAGGAGGCACACCGATGACCACACCCGTATACGACCTGGTGGTGCGCGGCGGCACCATCGTCACCCCGCACCGGCTGATCCGCGCCGACCTCGCCGTCAACGACGGCACCGTGTGTGCCATCGGGACCGGATTCGGCAAGGGCCGCAAGGAGGTCGATGCCGCCGAGCGGTATGTGATGCCCGGTGTCGTCGATGCTCATGTGCACTTCCGGGAGCCCGGGATGGCCTACAAGGAGGACTTCGGCACTGGCAGCAGGGCCGCCGCAGTCGGCGGTGTCACCACGGTCTTCGACATGCCCAACACGGTACCGCCGGTGGCGACCCTGGACATTTTCGCCCACAAACAGGAGTCGGTGGCCGACAAGGCCTTTGTCGACTACGGCCTCTACGGGATGCTCGGCCAGGACAACGCCGACGAGATCCCCAAGCTCGCCGGAGCAGGCGCCGTCGGCCTCAAACTCTTCATGGGCCAGACCACCGGCGACAATCCGTGTCCCGACGACGGCGCCATCTACCGCGGCCTGCTCGCGGCCAGAGAATCCGGTCTGGTGGTCGGGGTGCACGCCGAGAACAACCCGCTATTGCAACAACTCGCCAAAGAGCTTCGCGCACAGGGCCGAACCGACGTGCGGGCGCACCTGGAGAGCAGACCACCGCTGGTCGAGGTGGAAGCCGTCACGCGGATCGTGACCCTGGCCGGCGCCACCGGGACCACCCTGCACATCCACCACCTGTCCACCCGGGAGGGCCTGCAGCGGGTCCGGATGCTGCGCGGCCTCGGACACCGGGTGACCGTCGAGGCGCTCGTCGGGCACCTGCTCCTCGACGACTCCTCCTACGATGAGTTCGGCAACCTGGTCAAACTGAACCCGCCGGTACGGCCCGCCGAGCACGGCGAGGCACTATGGGACGGCATCGGCAGCGGTGACGTCGACATCATCGCCACCGACCACGCTCCGCACTCCGCCGAGGAACAGGCCGAGCCGGACGTGTGGTGCGCCCACGGCGGGTGGATCGGCGTCGAGACCAGTGTCCCGCTGATGCTGACCCAGGTTGCCAAGGGCCGCTTGAGTATTCACGACTTCGTGCGGCTGTGTTCGGCCAATCCGGCCCGGATCTGGGGCATCGATGACCGCAAAGGGCACCTCGACGTGGGCGCCGACGCCGACTTCATCCTCGTCGACCCCACCGCGGTGGGCACTATCAGGGGAACCCACCTGCACTCCAAACACCCCGTGACGCCCTATGAGGGTTGGTCGACCACCGGCGCTGTCGAAGCGACCTACCTGCGCGGTGAACTCATCGCCGAGCGCGGCGAGGTGGTGGGTGCACCCCGCGGTCGGCAGGTCGCACCCCGCGACACCACCGCCAGCACCTGGGGAGTGGCACTGTGACCGGCACGCTGAGCCAACCGCTGACCGCAGCGGTCGGGGAGTTCCTCGTCGCCGAACTGAGCGCACCTCCGACCGCCGAGTCGCGGCGGCGGGAAGTATCGGTGGCGGCCATCGGCACCACCGCCGACAAACCGCTGCGCTCACCGCAGCTGCGGCGCGCTCTCGACGAAGTGCAGCTGCCGGTAGCCCGGACCATGGCGTTTGCCGGTGCCGACGAGTTGCTGGCCGACGACGGCTGGGACATCGGGATCGTGCTGAGTCCCCACAAACTCGTCACCGCCGAACTCGTCACCCACCTGTCGCCGTCGGCGCAGCGCACCGGGGTGGTGGACACCGTACTGACCCGAGACGGGTACACCTACGGAGTGAACACCAACACCTGGGCGGTGCTGGCGGTACTGCGGAGGCTGATCGGCACCACCGCCCCGCGGCAGGTTCTTGTGCTGGGCTCCGGCGGCTCCACCCGGTCGGTGCTGCTGGCGATCGAACGGGCCTGGCCCGAGGTCGCAGCGGTGGTCAGCGCTCGTGACGCCGCCAAGGCAGCCCCGCTGGTCGAACGGTTCGGTGTCCGGGTCGCTCCGCCCGGCGAGATCGGCAGTGTCGAGGCCGATGTCGTGATCAACACCACCACGTGGGGAGAGACCCCTGAATCAGAGCAGACACCGTTCGCCTTCGATATCGACGCCGTATTGCGGCCGGGCAGCGCGTATTTCGACCTCAACAATCGGCGCTCCACCCTGGTCGAACGAGCATTGGACGCGGGCGCAGTGGCCATGTCGGGCATCTACATGCAGCAGGTCACCCACCGCTGCCGGGCGGCCGGCCTACGCCGATGGACGGATATCCGATGAGCGACGAAACAGTTTCCACGGCAACACTTTCGGCACGTGAGCGCACCTACACCTATCTGCGTCAGGCCATTGTCTCGGGTGAGCTGCCCAGCGGGCGACGGCTGGTCGAGGAGCAGATCGCCAGCGATCTCGGCGTCAGCCGCACCCCGGTGCGCGAGGCGCTACAACGGCTGGCCACCGAGGGCCTGATCGTGCGGCTGCGGCGCGGGCACCTGGAGGTGGTCAGTATCAGTCCCCGGGAACGGGAAGAGCTGCACCTGCTGCGCGTGGCGGTCGACCAGGTGGTGGCCACACTGCTCACCCAGAAGGTCACCGAGGTCGCCTGGCCCGAACTGTACGCGCTGCTGCAGCCGTTGGAGAGCGCCTACCGCGAACACGGCATCCACTCACCGGTGTACGCAATCGCGCACCTGGACCTGCACGCCGCCATCAACACGGCCGCATTCTCCGGCGCGGCGCGCACGCTGGCGGTGGGGACCTACATGTACCCCAGTGACGACTACGTACAGCAGGAAGGATACGAGCCGGTGGCCCAACATCGGGAACTGCTCGACGCGCTCGCCAGCGGAGACCAGGAGATTGCCCTCGCGGAGATGCGAGCACACGCCCGCCGCGGGCATCGAGAACAGGTGATGAACGAGCACCTGGCCGCCATCCGGTCGGAGCGGCCATGACGCCCCAGGTGCACTTCTTCGTCAACGGTCAGGCGATGACGGGCGGCTCGCTCAACGGCCCGCTGCACCGTAGCGGCGTCGCCCTCGGCCCCGCCAGCACCGCGCCGCGGTACCGCTTCTTCGCCTGCCGCGATCAGTTCCCCGCCCTGGTGCCCGCCGACACCGGCTGGGCGGTGCCCGGCGAGCTCTACCGTGTCAGCTACGCGGTACTACGGGACGAGGTGCTGCCTCTCGAACCAGCCGAGCTGGAGTTGTCGGTGATCGAACTTGCTGACGGGGGCGGCGCGCTGAGCATGGTGCTGCGCGCCGGGGTTTCGACGTCAGATCCCTGGATGACCGAGATCGAAGCGGGCAGCGGCTGGCGCGATTACCTGCTCAGCACCCGGTGAGTGCACTGGTGGCCGGCGCGCACGGCTGCGTGTCCACCCCGCATCGATTGTCCAGTGAGGCGGCACTGGAGGTTTTGAAGGCGGGCGGCAATGCAGTCGACGCTGCCGTGGTGGCCGCGACGGTGGCGGCGGTGGTGCAGCCGTTCTCCAGTGGCGTGGGCGGAGGTGGTTGGGCCACAGTGCATTCCGGCGCAACCGGCCACACCGAGGTGCTGGAGTTCCACGGCCGGGTGCCGCGGAACACCGGGCCTGAGATGTTCACTGCGGACGCAGAAGGACTGATCGACGGGCCGGCCCTGGAAGCCTCAGGGGCTGGGCTGCTGGGCAGTCTGGTGCCCGGCGCGCCCGCGGGTTGGGAGCAGCTGCTGGCCACCGCGGGAACCTGGTCGCTGGCGGCCGCGCTGCAGCCGGCCATCGGGTACGCCGAATTCGGGTTCGCTGTCTCCGAGCTGTTGCACGACACCATCGCCGGCGCCTGCCCCAAGCTGCGGGCGTGGCCGTCGAGTGCCGCGGTGTTCCTGCGCGACGGCGATCCGCTGCCCGCGGGCGCGACGCTGCGCCAGCCCGATCTGGCGGCCACGTTGCGCACGCTGGCCGACGGCGGGGCACAAGCCGCCTACACCGGGGAACTGGCGCAGCGGATCACCGGCTTCTACCAGTCGCACGGCGGGACACTGTCGATGTCGGATCTGGCCGACTACCGGCCGCGGTGGGCGGCACCCGGCGTCGGCATGTTCCGCGGCCACCGGGTGGTCGGTGCACCCGCCCCGCTGGGCGACCTCACCTTCGTGCAGGGCCTCCATCTGCTGGACCGGCTGCCCCGAGCGGCGTCACCGATCGACCCCGACTACGTGCATGCCAGCCTCGAGACCGCGAAGTTGATGCGCCGCGACCGCACCCGTTATCTTGGCGAATCAGAGTCGCCGGCCACCGCATTCGACTGGCTGGTGGAGCCAGACCACATCGCCGGCATGCTCGCTGAGGTCGGTCCGTACGCCAACACCACCCTGGTCGACACCGCGGGGCCGTCACACACCATCACTCTGGTGACCGTCGACGGTGCCGGCAACGCGGTACACCTGATGCAGACCGTCGGCGCGCCCTTCGGGGCCGGCGCGGTGGTGGCCGACACCGGCGTCGTCGCCAACAGCTCGCTGTACTTCGCGCACGTGGACCCGGCCCGGCCCAACTCAGTTGCCGGAGGCCGCCGACTCGAGCAAAATCCATGTACGGCAATGGTTTTCGATGAGGACGGAGCGATCCGGGTGATCGTCGGCTCACCCGGTGGCAAGACGCGGGTGGAAACCGTGCGCCAGATGCTGGCCAACGTCGTCGACTTCGGTATGGACATCCAGCGTGCGGTGGACCACCCGCGCTTCCTCAGCCATCCCGACGGCCGCACGGCGCTGCTGGAACCGGACTTCGCGTCGTGGGCTCCTCACCTGGCCGCCGAGCTGACCGCGCGCGGGCACGCCGTCGAATTCTGTGCCGACGGTTTCGGTACGGGGCAGGGGGTGGCCCGGGATCCCGGCACCGGCCTGCTCACCGGGGGCGCGGATCACCGGATGGAGTCTGTGGCCCTCGCCTTCTAGGGCAGGCCCAGGGCACCCTGGGCGAAACGGCGCACCGCCTCCTCGGCGGTGCGGGCCGCGTCATCGTGGCCGTCTCTGACCCGGGAGTGGACAGTGCCGTCGGTGGGGTTCAGGGCGGTCTCGGCGAGCATCTCGCCGGTGGTCGGCTCAGAAACCGCCCAGGTGTAACGGACGTCGTCGAGCCAGTCGCGGGTGCACCGATCGACGTAGGCGGGGTCGGCTTCGCCCAGATCGGCCAGCGCGGGCCGGTCATCGACACGCTCATCGGCTCGCAGCGCACGCAGGTACCAACTGCCCGCGTTGATTTCGACGGGTTCCATATCGGGTCAGGCGGCGTCGGCCGACTGCCGCCTGTTCGGGCTTCTCACGGAGTCCATCTTGGCGGTACTCGCCCTTTCGGTGGTGGTAGCCCGGCCCGGTCGCGTGTCGGTGGTGGCATCTTTGCGCCGGCCTGGCTGCTCTGCGTTGTCGGCGGCGCCGTCGGAAACACTGGCCGTGGTGTGCGGTCGGCCGGAGCGCTCACGCGCTGACGCCTCGTCGGGATCCGCGAGCTCACCACGCTTTACGGCCTTGCTCCGGGAGGTCTTGCCAGGCTGGGTCTGCACGCTGTCACCTGTGCCGGCGGGTTGCGCTGCGGTGTCGGGACCCGGGGCCTCGACGGCGGTGGCGTGCGGCGCGAGCGGGGCCACCGGGGTGGTGGGAGGGGAGCCCGGGGCCGGTGAACCGGTGATGCTCGCGACCGCGTCGTTGACGCCGGCAACCACCGAATGTGCAAGATCTGCAACCAGTTTCGCGAGATCGATCCTCGGGAACAGTCCTGCCGGAACCGGCTCGCCGACTGGGACGTCGCGGCGGTAGCCGAGGTCGACGAGCACTTTCAGTGCCGGTTCGACCAGTTTGAGAACCGGTTCGACGAAAAGCCGGAGCACAGGAACATCGTCGATCATCCGATAGAGCGGCATCAGAATCGGCAGGTGCGGCGCCGCGATGGTGACGTAGCTGATGCCGCGGGTCTGGTCGTAGTAGGTCATGTTGGGGTCGTCGAGCGCGTTGTCCGGGTCGGATTCCGGACCGACATAGTTGACGTGCAGCTCCTGAAAACCCATCACGGCATTGATCAGCGTCAGCGGCATCAGGGGATAGGCCGGGAAATCCGACACCGGGTCGTATTCGTAGCCGATGTCGGTGAGCTCGTACCGGGTGTCGGGGTTGGGGCCGGCGAAAACCACGTCGCCGATCGCCAAGCCCGGGAACCGGGCGTAAATGCCCCCGTTCGGGCGGTGCGGACTTCCGAACACGTAGAACTCGACCTGCTCGGGTGACAACGCCTCCGTCGCGTCCAGCTGCTTCATCTCCTCGATCACCACCACGGCGCCCGAGGAGTAACCGACGATCACCATCCGGTCGACGTCGTCGCCATCCTCGATGTCGCGGTAGAGCGTCACCGCGGTGTGGAGCCGGTTCAGGCCGTCGGCCTGCGACACCGCATACCCGGGGTCGAAGTCGAAAGAATCCGACAGCCACGGCACCTTCACCGTGTCGTAGCCGGGGAACGCGAAATTCGGGCCCTTGTGGTCGAAGTGCCCGTTGAGTTTCGCCTCGATTCCCGCGCCGTCGGGGTCGTTGTTGCCAGGAACCATCAGGACCGTCTTGGCCGACAACCACGCAGCTATCCCCGGCGACGGCCAGAACGCCCCGCCCACCACGATCATGGTCACGAAAACAGTGGTCACCACCGGCCGTGTGATACCGCGAATGCGCACGTTGACTCCCCGAAGTCAGCCTCGCTGAATTCGGGCAACGTTAACCGAGCTGTTTGCCAAATGTGGCGATACAGGAGAATTTCCTGAAGTCAGCGGTCCTCACCAGGTGGATCGGACCGCTGACTCGGCGCGCGGACGGAAGAGGTCAGTCCTTCAGTTCGGCGAGGACGGTGCCCTGGGTGACGGCCGCACCGGCCTCCACCGACAGGCCCGTGACCGTGCCGTCCTTGTGCGCGGTGACGGGGTTCTCCATCTTCATGGCTTCCAGCACCACGATCAGATCACCGGCGGAGACCTGCTGGCCCTCTTCGACGGCCACCTTGACCACGGTGCCCTGCATCGGGGCGGTCACCGCATCACCGGAGGCTGCCGCGCCGCCGCCACCGCCACGCTTGCGCGGCTTCGGCTTCTTGCGGATGACGCCGCTGCCACCGGCCGGGGCGCCGCCACCGAGGGCGAGATCCCCGGGCAGTGACACCTCGACCCGACGGCCGCCCACCTCGACGATGACGGTCTGACGGGGTGTCGCTTCCTCTTCGTCGACGGCTCCGCCGCCGGTGAAGGGTTCGATGGTGTTGTCCCATTCGGTCTCGATCCAGCGGGTGTGGACCGTGAAACCGTTCTCGTCGCCGATGAAGGCGGGGTCGGAGACCACGGCGCGGTGGAACGGGATGACGGTGGCCAGGCCTTCGACGGTGAATTCGGCCAGGGCGCGGCGGGAGCGTTCCAGGGCCTCTTCGCGGGTGGCGCCGGAGACGATCAGTTTGGCCAACATGGAGTCGAACTGGCCGCCGATCACGGAGCCGGTTTCCACGCCGGAGTCCAGGCGCACACCGGGGCCGGTGGGCGGGACGAAGTTGGTCACCGGGCCCGGGGCGGGCAGGAAGCCGCGGCCGGCGTCTTCGCCGTTGATCCGGAATTCGAAGGAGTGCCCGCGCGGGGTGGGGTCTTCGGTGATGTCGAGGGCTTCGCCGTTGGCGATGCGGAACTGCTGGCGCACCAGGTCGATGCCGGCGGTTTCCTCGGTGACCGGGTGTTCGACCTGCAGGCGGGTGTTGACCTCCAGGAAGGAGATCAGGCCGTCCTGGCCGACCAGGTATTCCACGGTGCCGGCGCCGTAGTAACCGGCTTCCTTGCAGATGCGTTTGGCGGACTCGTGGATCTCTTTGCGCTGCGCCTCGGTGAGGAAGGGCGCGGGGGCTTCTTCGACCAGTTTCTGGAAGCGGCGCTGCAGCGAGCAGTCGCGGGTGCCTGCCACCACCACGTTGCCGTGGGTGTCCGCGATGACCTGTGCCTCGACGTGGCGGGGCTTGTCCAGGTAGCGCTCGACGAAGCACTCACCGCGCCCGAAGGCGGCCACAGCCTCACGGGTGGCGGACTCGAACAGTTCGGGGATCTCTTCGAGGGTGCGGGCGACCTTCATGCCGCGGCCGCCGCCGCCGAACGCGGCCTTGATCGCGACGGGCACGCCGTACTCCTTGGCGAAGGCGACCACCTCGTCGGCGTCCTTGACCGGGTCAGGGGTGCCGGGCACCAGGGGGGCTTTGGCGCGGGCGGCGATGTGGCGGGCGGTGACCTTGTCGCCGAGGTCACGAATGGATTGAGGGCTGGGGCCGATCCAGATCAGGCCGGCGTCCAGGACGGCCTGGGCGAAATCGGCGTTCTCGGAGAGGAAGCCGTAGCCCGGGTGGATGGCGTTGGCGCCGGACTTGGCAGCGGCGTCGAGGATCTTGTCGAACACCAGGTACGACTCGGCCGAGGTCTGGCCGCCGAGGGCGAAGGCCTCATCGGCCAGGCGCACGTGGGGGGCGTCGGCGTCGGGTTCGGCGTAGACGGCCACGCTGGCCAGGCCGGCATCTTTGGCCGCACGGATCACCCGGACCGCGATCTCGCCGCGATTGGCGACGAGAACCTTGGAGATGCTCGAGCTGGCGTGACTAGGCACTGCGCCTCCTACTGAGTTAAGTCTGTTGGCCGAGGGCGGCCGTGTCTAAGAAACGTCTTTAAGAATCTATCGGGCAGTTTAAGCGCCCCGCCTGAAGCCGGCGTGAGGCGGTGCCGGTTACTGCAAAGTAAGTTGCATCGAGCGTTGTCAGGGTTGTGGTCAGTGCACCGGATTCTGGTGCACGCCGTCGCCGGTGCGTCGATTCCTGATGTGGGCGCGCCGCGCCCGCACGGCCCGCACAAGCGAGCCCTCTGGTCCGTACGGATGGCCGTACTGGAGGATGAGCGTCACCCGCAGCGTGTCCGACGGCCACGGCAGGGTGGCGTGGAGCGCGCGATAACCGCGGAACAGGTACACATCGCCGGGCGTGAGTCGCAGTGTGAACGCCCCCGGGTCGTCGTCGTAGCGCCGCCGCAGCCGGCGGCCATAGGCCTTGTTGTGCACCACGAGCCGCTCCGCCGCACTCAGCATCGCCCAGCGCCGGTGTGGGCGATGGTCGGGGAACATCGCGACGTGACCGGATCCGTCCTGGGGAATGACGAGGGGAACCAGCATCGTCACCGCGTTGGCGTCGTAGTGCCAGTCAAAGGGTGGCGAATCAACCGCTGAGCCGTCCAGGATGCGCAGCACTCGCTGGCGATAGCCGGCATAACCGGCGTCGGTGGACAGCGATGTGAGGCCGTGAAGGAAGGCTTCGACACGCTCGTCCTCCGCGAACTCCGAGATGGTGGGGCACTCCCAGTCGTCGGTGTCGACGAGGCTGTGTTCACCCGACCCGTGCCGAGCGATGTAACCGTCGATGTCCGCACGCGCGGCGGTCAGCCAGTCGGCGGAGATGACGCCCGCAAGGTGGACCAGCCCGTCGCGGTCGAGATCCTGCCGGGTATGGCTGACGTGCCCGGCGAGCTGAGCTGCGATGACGTCGCTGCGACGCCCGCTACGCGTCTCGGTCATTTGCTCGATCATAGTGGCAGTGTTCCCACCACAGGTTATTGCTGAACCTTCGTTCGCTAAGTGGCTCCTGCCCGGGTAACTGCAGGCCTGTCTGGCGCACTTGCCGGACAGGCCGGAACGCAGCGCTCAACAGCAGATGACGAGTCGCTGTGACGGCACAGCAAATCAGCGGAGCTGTACTGAGGGGCCGTCTCGACCCGCGCGCCGTGGATGGCCCCGGGCGCCTACCCGTCGCGCAGTCGGCGCTTGATGCGCGCCAGCATCGCCGACATGCCACGCAACCGCAGCGGGCTGATCAACGCCGCCAGCCCGAGTTCGGAGTAGAAGTCGTCGGGTACGGCGAGAATGTCGTCTTTGCTCTGCCCGTCCAGCCCGGTGGCGAGGATCGAGGCGAACCCCCGGGTGGTGGGTGCTTCAGCGGGCGCACTGAAAAAGAGCCGCACCCGCGCCGGGTCGGCGGCGTCGACGTGCAGGAACAGCGGCGACTGGCACTCCGGGACCGGCTCCATGGCCGCCTCTTCGAGATCGCCGGGCAGTTCGGGCAGGTCCTGCGCGAATTCGAGCAGCAGCTGGAGCTTGTCCTGACCCTGCATCTCGGCGAAGTCGGACACCACCTCAGCCAGAGGTGCGGGCATGCTCACGGGGCCCTCCTGTTCGCTTCGTTCCCGTCTCTCGGTGGCGCTCGTTCCGCTCACTCAGCTCACGGGTTTGATTGTTCGCTTCGTTCCCGTCTCTCGCTGGCGCTCGTTCCGCTCACTCAGCTCACGGGTTTGATTGTTCGCTTCGTTCCCGTCTCTCGCTGGCGCTCGTTCCGCTCACTCAGCTCACGGGCGCGTCTCCCGGCGCCTCACCCGCCACGATCGGGACCCGCACGGTGTTACCCCATTCGGTCCAGGAGCCGTCGTAGTTGCGGACGTTCTCCACGCCCAGCAGGTGGGTGAGCACGAACCAGGTGTGGCTGGAACGTTCACCGATGCGGCAATAGGCGATCACCGGTTTGCCGGCCTCGCCGACAAAGCTGTAGATCTCGTCGAGTTCGGCACGGCTGCGGAACCGGGAGTGGTCGTCAGCGGCCTTGGCCCAGGGGACGGAGACCGCGGTGGGGATGTGGCCGCCGCGCAGCGCGCCCTCTTCCGGGTAGTCCGGCATGTGGGTGCGCTCGCCGGTGTACTCCTGCGGGGAGCGCACATCGATGAGTGTCTCGGTGCCCAGCGTCGCGAGAACGTCGTCCTTGAAGGCGCGGATCGGTGCGTCATTACGCTCGACCACCGGGTAGCCGGTGGTGGTTCTGGTCGGCACGTCGAGCGTGGTGTCGCGGCCGTCGGAGATCCACAGATCGCGCCCACCGTTGAGCAGCCGGACGTCCTCGTGACCGAACAATGTGAACACCCACAGTGCGTAGGCCGCCCACCAGTTGCTCTTGTCGCCGTAGATCACCACGGTGTCGTCGCGCGAAATGCCTTTGCGGTCCATCAGTTCCGCGAACTGCTCGCCGGTGATGTAGTCGCGGACGTTCGGGTCGTTGAGGTCGGTGTGCCAGTCGATCTTCACCGCGCCGGGAATGTGGCCGATGTCGTAGAGCAGGACGTCTTCGTCGGACTCGACGATCACCAGACCCTTACTGCCCAGGTGTGCCGACAACCAGTCGGCGGTGACCAGGCGCTCGGGGTGGGCGTAGTCCTTGAGCTTGGGGCTGGGATCTGCAGGTAGCGGCACGATGACGAGCCTACCGGGGCGCGGCGGGGTTGGAGGCCCACAGCCGGGCCACCGACACGTCCAGGTCGGCCAGCAGCCGGCGAATCAACGGCAAGCTGATGCCGATCACATTCGACGGATCACCTTCGATGCGGTCGATGAACCAGCCGCCGAGGCCGTCGAGGGTGAAGGCCCCGGCGACGAACAACGGCTCACCCGAGGCTACGTAGGCATCGAGATCGGGTGGGGTGGGATCGCCGAAATGCACTGTGGTGCTCCCCGATTCGGCGCGCTGCTGGCTTTCCGAATTGTTGATCCTGAGCACGCAGTGGCCGGTGAACAGCTGTCCGCTGCGGCCGGCCATGGACTGCCATTGCGCACGCGCGGCCTCCGGCGTGCCGGGTTTGCCGCGCAACCGGCCGTCCAACAGGAGCATCGAATCACAGCCGATCACAACACAATCGCGTGTGATGTCCGCAGGCAGACCGGCGGCGACATCACGCGCTTTCGCGGTGGCCAGGGCCGTCACCACCTCGGCCGGGGGTGCGTCCGGGTGTGCCGCGATGACGGCGTCCTCGTCGACCCCGGAGACCATCACATGGGGATCGACACCGGCCTGGCGCAGAACCTTCAACCGCCCCGAAGAGGCTGACGCGAGAACCAGCCGCGTCATCGCCGCATATGTGTCCGCTCCAGCAGAGTGACGCGCTGCCAGCTGGTCAGGCCGTAGCGCAGCTTGTCGACGGGATGGCCCCAGGGGTTGAGCTCCTGCGGGCCCGGGTCGCCGGTGCCGCCCCCGGTCGCCGCGAACACGGCGACCAGCGCGGCGATCTCCTCATCGGTGGGCTCGCCGCTGACGATCTTGATCTCGGTGGGTGCCGGGGCAGGATCGTCGATGGTCATATCGCGCGGGTCGCTGACCTCGGTGATGTCGACGTGCTGAGACATGTGTGTTCCCTTCAGGGATTTCGGCGCGCTGGTAACCGCTCAGCGGTTACGGGCGCGCCGAAATCGCGGGGTCAGAGGGGGATGTTGCCGTGCTTCTTCGGCGGCAGCTGCGAGATCTTGCGCTCCAGCAGCCGCAGCGACGTGCCGATGTAGCCGCGGGTGTAGGACGGCGGGATCACCGCATCGACGTAGCCACGCTCGGCGGCGACGTACGGGTTCACCAGGGTGTCCTCGTAGTCCTGCTGCAGCTCCAGGCGCAGGGCATCAACGTCTTCGCCGTCCTGGGCCGCTTTCTTGAGCTGCTGGCGGTAGACGAAACCGACCGCCCCGGAGGCGCCCATCACGGCGATCTGTGCCGTCGGCCAGGCCACCACGACATCGGCGCCCATGTCCTTGGAGCCCATCACGCAGTAGGCGCCGCCGTAGGACTTGCGGGTGATGACGGTGATCTTGGCGACGGTGGCCTCACCGTAGGCGTAGAGCAGCTTGGCGCCGCGCCGGATGATGCCGTTGTACTCCTGATCGGTCCCGGGCAGGAACCCGGGCACGTCGACCAGCAGCACGATCGGGATGTTGAAGCAGTCGCAGGTCCGGATGAACCGGGCGGCCTTCTCCGAGGCATTGATGTCCAGGCAGCCGGCGAACTGGGTGGGCTGGTTGGCCACGATGCCGACCGGGCGGCCGTCGACCCGGCCGAAGCCGACCACGATGTTGCCCGCGTACCCGGCCTGGACCTCGAGGAACTCGTCGTCGTCGAGGATCCGGGTGATCACCTCGTGCATGTCGTACGGCTGGTTCGGCGAATCCGGGATCAGCGTGTCGAGTTCGAGATCTTCGTCGGTCAGGTTGTCCTCGACCGCGCCGGGATGCGGGGGCGCCGGGTAGCGCGGCGGCTCGGCGTAGTTGTTGGGAGGCAGGTAGGACAGCAGATCCCGCACGTAGTCGAAGGCGTCCTGCTCGCCGGAGGCGACGTAGTGCGCGGTACCCGACTTGGCCATGTGGGTGTGGGCGCCACCGAGTTCTTCCATGGTGACGTCCTCGCCGGTGACGGTCTTGATGACGTCCGGGCCGGTGATGAACATCTGGCTGGTCTGGTCGACCATGATGACGAAGTCGGTCAGCGCGGGGGAGTAGACGTGCCCACCGGCGGCGGCACCCATGATCAGCGAGATCTGCGGGATCACGCCGGAGGCCTTGATGTTGTTGTGGAAGATGCGGCTGTAGAGGCCCAGGGACACCACGCCTTCCTGGATGCGGGCGCCTGCACCGTCGTTGATGCCGATCAGCGGGCGGCCGGTCTTGATGGCCAGCTCCTGGACCTTGACGATCTTCTCGCCGTAGACCTCGCCGAGGCTGCCGCCGAACACCGTGGCGTCCTGGCTGAAGATGCAGACCTCGCGGCCGTCGATGGTGCCGTAGCCGGTCACCACGCCGTCACCGACCGGGCGGTTCTTGTCCAGCCCGAAGTTGGTGCTGCGGTGGCGTGCCAGCGCGTCGAGTTCGACGAAGGAGCCCTCGTCGAGCAGGGCGAAGATGCGCTCCCGGGCGGTCAGCTTGCCCTTGGCGTGCACCCGCTCCACGGCGGCTTCGCCGACGGGATGCTGCGCTTCTTCGACCCGCTTTCGCAGGTCGGCCAGCTTGCCTGCAGTGGTGTGGATATCGACCTTGCTCTCGGCGGGAACCCCGGCGTCAGGCTCGGTAACACTCGTCATGGCACTCGATGGTATCGGCTGCGTTCTTAGAGTTCCGTTAGGGATGGAGATCCGGGCGTCGGCGTGGCCCTCGAGAACACGGAAAACGAAGTCGGGCAACCTTGAGCGTTCGTTGGTTGACTTTGCAAGCATCTCCGCCTGATAGTTTGCTAACGTTTAATCCAACGGGCCTGGAAAATGCGCCCTAGCAGTAGTAACAATGTGTGTTTAACTCGTGACTAAGGGTTGCTGTTCTCGCGCCGGGAAGTAATCTGAGCTCGCCGGCAGCCGTCATCCCGCCGCGGTGGCGCACGCCGTGTCCCTGCGCCGCCGCGAGGTGGTCCGATGCCTTGGTGACGCGCCACATCGCGACGAACCCACGGAGATCGCCGATATCGGCTCAGGCGCGCCGACGTGATCGCACTCGCGGTGTCAGTCGGCGAGGGTGTCGAGGAGTACCGCAGGATTCTGACGGCCATTGCGTCGGGCGGTTCCTGGCGCGTCGGGCGTTCATCGGTGTCCGGAGTGCGCGTCGTGAACTCCTGTGACACGTACTGACCAGCCCGGATCGAGCCGCGGCGGCGGATTCCCTGGGTAAGGTGCCAGCGTGGGCTACCCGGATAACGTTCTTGCCAGAGACGAACAGGTGGTGTTGCACCGGCACCCGCACTGGAAGCGGCTCGTCGGCCCCATCTTCATCCTGGTGCTCGTCACCGCCCTGGCGGCCTTCGGCGCCGCGGTGGTGAACAACACCGACTGGGAGGCGACGGCCAAGACCGTGGTCTCGGTGGTGATCGCGGCGCTGTGGCTGATCATCGTCGGATGGCTGACGGTGTGGCCGTTCCTCAACTGGTGGACCACCCACTTCGTGATCACCGACCGGCGGGTGATGTTCCGGCACGGCTTGATCACCCGCAGCGGTATCGACATCCCGTTGGCCCGGGTCAACAGTGTCGAATTCCGCCACGGCCTACTCGACCGAATCCTTCGGACCGGAACGCTGATCATCGAATCGGCGTCGCAGGACCCACTGGAGTTCTACGACATCCCGCGAGTGGAGCAGGTCCACTCGCTGCTGTATCACGAGGTCTTCGACACCCTCGGCTCAGAGGAGTCGCCCAGCTGATCGGGCGGCCGCCGGCGCAACGGGGTGACGGTGCCGTCGCCCACCGAGTCCTCGGCGAGGCCGTGGCGCAGTTCGTATTCGTCCTCGAGCGCCTCGGCGATACCGCCGCCGGTCAGCGTCGACTCCAGCGCCTTCTCCGGATTGCGCGCGAACTCATCGGGGAACACGAACCGGCGGAACGCCCAGAACCGGAACGCCATCTGGAGCAGGTTGCCGATGATGTAGGCCGAGATGAAGTCTGCGATGTTCTCGATGGTCAGCGACACCACCGGCACCCGCAACATCAGCATGTAGCTGGAGATCCACAGCGGGATCATCGACAGCAGCACCCCGACGGCACTCACGCCGAAGAACAACAGTGCCTCGTGGTGCCGTTCGCGTCCGCCCCGGTCCCGGAAGCTCCATTCCCGGTTCAGGATGTAGGACGCGATGACCGCGACGATGCCCGCGATGATCTTCGCGGTCACCGGCTTGGGTTCGAGGATGGTCAGCTTGAGGGTGAAGAAGATCGCCGAATCGATGACGAACGTCGTGGCGCCGACGATGGCGAATTTGATGAGTTCGTGATGCCGTTCGGCGAACGGGCGGACCGGGCGAGGCAACCGCGCGATCGTGGCATCAGCGAAGGACATAGATAGGCAGTGTACGTAGCGCCCCTGTGGCCGCGTAATCGTCGAACATCGCCGCTGTTCACCGGCTTAACCCGGCCGCGACCGTCATGACACCATGTTGGCGTGCCGAGATCTTCCAAAGACGCCCCTGTCGTCGCCATGATCGGTGGCGGCCAGTTGGCCCGAATGACCCATCAAGCCGCCATTGCGCTGGGCCAGACGCTGCGTGTCCTGGCCGTCGATTCCGGTGATCCCGCCGCCCAGGTGAGCCCGGACGTGGTGATCGGCTCCCACACCGACTTCGACGCGCTGCACCGGGCCGCCACCGGCGCCACGGTGCTGACGTTCGACCACGAGCACGTGCCCACCGAACTGCTCGACAAGCTGGTGGCCGAGGGCGTCAACGTCGCTCCGCCGCCGCAGGCCCTGGTGCACGCACAGGACAAACTGCTCATGCGGCAGCGCCTGAGCGCACTCGGCGCGCCGGTGCCGCGATTCGCCGCGGTCGAGACCGCCGACGACGCGGCCGCGTTCACCGAAAAGATCGGCGGCCCCACGGTGCTCAAGACCGTGCGCGGCGGCTACGACGGGCGCGGGGTGTTGATGGCCGACGACGCCGCCGCCGCGCGGGCGATCGCCGAGCGGTATCTCGCCGACGGTGTGCCGGTGATGATCGAAGAGCGGGTGGCGATGCGCCGGGAGCTGGCAGCCCTGGTGGCGCGTTCGCCGTTCGGGCAGGGCGCGGCCTGGCCGGTGGTGGAAACCGTGCAACGCGACGGCATCTGCGTCGAGGTCATCGCCCCGGCCCAGGAGTTACCCGACGGATTGGGTGCGGCGGCGCAGGAACTCGGGCTGCGACTGGCGAACGAACTCGGTGTGGTGGGGGTGCTGGCGGTCGAACTGTTCGAGACCGAGGACGGCTCGCTGCTGGTCAACGAGCTGGCGATGCGGCCGCACAACTCCGGGCACTGGACCATGGACGGTTCGGTCACCAGCCAGTTCGAGCAGCATCTGCGCGCGGTGCTCGACTATCCACTGGGCGATACCGCTGCCCGCGCCGAGGTGACGGTGATGGCCAATGTGCTTGGGGCTCCCGAGATTCCGACCATGAGCGTCGACGAGCGGGTTCATCACCTGTTCGGCCGGATGCCCGAGGCCAAAGTGCATCTCTACGGAAAGGGCGAGCGGCCCGGGCGCAAGCTCGGCCATGTCAACATCGTCGGAGTGCCCGGCCAGGGCGTCGCGGAGATCAGAGAACGCGCCAACCGCGCGGCACACTGGCTGTCGCACGCCGAATGGACCGACGGATGGGACGGACACTGATGACTGGCACGGGCCCCCGGGTTGGGCTGATCATGGGCAGCGACAGCGACTGGACAGTGATGTCCGACGCCGCCGACGCGCTGGCCGAGTTCGAGATCCCGTTCGAGGTGGGTGTCGTCTCCGCCCACCGCACACCAAGCCGGATGCTCGACTACGCCCAGCGTGCCGCCGACCGTGGCATCGAAGTCATCATTGCCGGCGCCGGTGGTGCCGCGCACCTGCCGGGCATGGTGGCCTCGGCCACCCCGCTGCCGGTCATCGGGGTGCCGGTACCGCTGGCACGCCTCGACGGCCTGGACTCGCTGCTGTCGATCGTCCAGATGCCGGCGGGCGTGCCTGTGGCCACCGTCTCGATCGGTGGGGCGCGTAATGCGGGCCTGCTGGCGGTGCGGATCCTGGGCGCTTCCGACGCCGGTCTGCGGGCGCGAATGGTGGCCTTCCAGGCTGATCTCGAAGCGATGGTGCTGAAGAAGGATGCCGCGCTGCGGGATCGACTACTCGGAGACGCATCAGGCTAGTAAAGTTACTGACGAGTAGCTAGCCCGGTCGCCGATGCGGCGACGAAGGAGCCGGGGAGGCGGGGCCGGGCTGAATGTGCAGGAGGCACGATGGCTGGTTGGGCCGGTAATTCGTCATTTGATTTGTTTGCGTTGCCGGAGGAGCACGACGAGTTGCGTGCGGCGATCCGGGCGCTCGCGGAGAAGGAGATCGCTCCGTATGCCGCGGATGTGGATGAGAATTCGCGGTTTCCGCAGGAGGCCCTCGACGCGTTGAACGCCTCGGGGTTCAATGCCGTGCACATCCCAGAGGAGTTCGGCGGCCAGGGCGCGGATTCGGTGGCGGCGTGCATCGTCATCGAAGAGGTGGCTCGCGTGGATGCCTC